>JBJMLC010000018.1:0-9444 GCA_045805485.1 Solirubrobacteraceae bacterium
CAGGTTTGCCGGCGACTCTGAAGCCGGGCTCTTCTCATCGGCCGAGGAGGTAGGAGAGCAGGTGTCGCGGGCCACTCGTCTTGGGTGGCGGCTGGCGCATCAGGTTGGCCAGAGCCTTGGCCAGGCACCCGGGACGCACCGGGACGCCGAAGGCCTCGCAGCTGAACACCGCCGCCCCCCGCCAGTACGCGCGGTGGGGATCGGCGAACGGATCAAAGGGTTGGCGTCCCGACTCGTGGGCCTGATCTGGAAAGTCGACGAAGAACCCCTGTGCGATCCCCGGCACGGAGGCGTCGGCCTCGGAGAGAAGTGTCGAGATGCCCGAGGCCTGGGCGCGCAGCACCGGGAAGGCCGAGGCCAGCGTGCTCAGCCCTCGGGCTCCCGTAACCAGCGTGTCCCGGGCGGTCCCCAGGGCCTCGGCGAAGCTGGGGGCCGCCTGCCGGACGCGGTCGACGAGCGGAGGTAGACCGCGGACCGTGGCCTCGACTTGGCCGGTCAGGGGCTCCAGCCGGGAGACCAGGGGAGTGGCCGCACCGGTCAGCCTGGTGAGCCGGTCGGCGGCCGTGTGCAGGCGGCCAAGCGTGGAGGGCAGGCCGGCCAACCCCTGCCCGAGCGGCCGAGCGGCCGTGGAGGTGGCCTCAAGGGTCCGCGCCAGCCCGCCCAGCAGCGGGCCAATGTCCCGCCGGCGCGAATCGAGCTGCCCGGCCAGCGCCTGGGCGGGGCCGAGGAGGCGGGCCAGCGACCCGTCCTGGGTGTCCAGTTCATCCAGCACACCCTGAGCGCTGCTCAGCGCCGGGCGCAGGGCCACCGTGGCGCGGGCCAGCGCGCCCCCACGCTGGTCAAGGGCCAGCCCGCCCTCCAGCAGCATGACCTGAAGGCCGTCCCTGACCTGAGGAGAGAACGAGTCCAGGACCTCATCCAGCCGGGGCGCATTCACCGTGTGACCGGGGCCGATCGGACGACGGAGTGGGGTGGGTGAGCCGCCTGGCGACAGGGACAGGTAGGTGTCGCCGAGCAGGTCGGCCGGCTCGATCGCCGCCACCGCGTCGCTGCGGGGCGCGGCCGCGGGATCGGAGAGCTGAAAGCGGACAAGTGCCAGCCCCTGATGGGACAGCGAGATGGACGTGACTCGCCCCACCACGGCGCCGTGGTCCCGCACGTCGTTGCCAGCCAGGAGGCCCCTCGCATTTGTGAACTCGGCCGTCCAGGTCGGAGCTCCGGGGTTCCCGAAAATCGCCTGGTAGGCCATCACCCCTATCGCAGCGGCCGCGAGAGCGGCGGCAAATAGGCCCACCAGCCGGGTCATGGCCTCCGTCCGGACGCCACGAAGCTCTTGGCGTAGTCGTACCACGGCTGCCCCTCGAGTGAGCCCGGGGTGCGCAGGTAGGGCGGCGCGAGCTGCCCGGCGCCGTTGCTATCGGCGGGCAGCGCGTTGGTGGGGGCGGGGGGCAGCACGATCCCGACCCGGGCGCCGTGGCCGTTGGCGTCGTAGTTGGACGTGAAGTCGGCCCAGTTGGAGAAGAACGAGAAGGCGTCCGGGAAACGCACCCGGAACTGATCCAGCATCGGCCCCATCCGGCGCAGCGCTGGGATCATGACGCGCAGAAGGGGCGCCGCCGCCCGCAGGACCGGCATCAGGGACCGGGCTGCCCCGGGCGCCAGGGCCGCCACGCCAGCCACCCGCTGGAGTACGGGCGCGGCCGTGCCGAGCGCCGCGTGGAGCTCGGAGGCCGCGCCCGGGAGCTGCCGAATCGCCGGCGTTGCGTCCAGGAGCAGCTGGTTCGCCGGGGCAATCAGGGCTCGGGCCCGCCCCAGCGAGGCGGAGGTGGAATCCAGGGCGCCGGGGAGTCCGGCCAGTCCTGAGGAGATCGCCCCCGCCCGGTCAGCCAGGGTGTGCATCAGGGCCGCGGTGCGGTCCACCGCACGCCCCAGATACGGACCGGCGGCGGCCAGGTTGCGAGCGATGATCCGGCTGCTGCCGAGCGCCAGGCGCAGCGCGCCTCCGTCGTCCCCGATATCCCCGGCCAGCTCCGCCGCCTGCTCAAGAGCCGCCGTGGTGGGCCGCAGGGCGGCAGCCAGGGCGCGCCCCTGGCCTCTCAGAGCCCTGCGCAGACCCTGAAGCACCGTCCGGAGGCCGCGTTCGGTGGACGGGTTCAGGGCACTCAGGGCCTGATCGACCTCCACGGGCGAGGTGGTGCCGGAACGGGGGATATACGCCCGCCCCCGACCCGACGACTGGACGATCGAGACATAGCGGTTGAACTCGCCGCTCAGGGAGGCCATCCGCACCGCCGCCTGGCCGGGAGAGATGTCGCTGTCGATTGACATCTCGACCCGCGGCCAGCCGTCGCGAGCCAGCCAGATACGGGTCACCTGACCGACGGGCACCCCGGCCAGTCTGACCTGGGCGCCCGCGACCAGGCCGCGGACGTCGGTGAACTCGGCGGTGACCGACCGCATGTCCTGGCCCCGGTCGAGGGCCAGCAGAGCCACCGCGGCGGCGACGGCGGCCAGGGCGGCGACGGCGGCGGTCCTCATCCGATCGGGATCCTGGGGTTGGCACCCCAGAAGAGGAGGGTCCCGGCCATCGAGATGAGGGTCACGCCCACGATGCTGATGGCCATCGAGCGCGCGGTGGCCCGGCCCACATCGACGGGCCCCCGGGCTCGCAGGGCATACCCCTGATGCAGCGCCACCACAACCACGAAGGCAGTTATGACGAGGCCCTTCACGAACGAGTAGAGCAGGTCGCCTGAATCCTGGAAGCTCAGGAAGAAGAGCTTCCAGGTGCCGGGCGAGACGTCGCCGAAGCGGCCCAGGGACATCAGTCCCGCCGCCGCGTAGCCCGCCGCCACCGAGAGCAGGTACGCGAACGGGAGCGTGATGCCGCAGGCCACGAACCTGGTGCCGGCGAGGTAGGCCAGCGAGCGGACCCCCATCCCCTCCAGCTGGTCGATCTCCTCGGCCACCCGCATGGCCGAGAGCTCCGCGACCATCGCGCAGCCCACCTTGGCGGCCACGATGTACCCGAACACGAACGGGATCACCTCTCGCAGCGTGCACCAGCTGGAGAAGCCCCCGGCGATCGGCGCGGCGCCGAAGGCCCGGGCCAGGGCGCTTGACTCAAGCCCGCAGGAGCCGCCGGCAAAGAACGCGATCGTGACGATGACGAGCGTCGATCCCGTGACGATGATCGCCGCCTGGCGAAGCGCCTCTCCGGCGTAGTGGCGAACCGATGGCGTGGCCCTGGTCAGCCGGACCCCGAAGGTGGCAATCGCGCCGGCCGTGTCCAGCACCCCCCGGGGATCGGGAGGCGGGTCGCGGCGGGCTGCCCTGGGCGGGGCGGCCCCCAGCGAGGTGGCGGTCATTTGAACACCCCGACACTGGGGAAGGAGGCCAGGAACCATTGCGTGTAGATCAGGTTCACGACGAAGATCGCGATCAGGCAGCCCACGATGGCCCGGTTGACCGCCCGGCCCACGCCCGCCGGGCCGCCGGTCACGTTCAGGCCGTGATAGGCGCAGATCACCCCGATCAGGGCGCCGAAGATCCCGACCTTGACCAGGCTGGCGATCACATCGGCGGGTGTCGTGTTGGCAAAGAACGAGGCCATGAACGCTCCTTCGGTGCCACCGAGCACAAGCGTGGTGGCCAGGTAACCGCCCAGGACGCCGAAGACCAGGGCGAACAGATCCAGTCCGAGCATGGTCAGGATCAGCGCCAGGACCCGCGGTGCTATCAGGTCCTTGACCGGATCGACGCCCAGGACGGACAGGGCGTCCAACTCGCCCCGCACTCTCCGGGCCCCCAGCTCGGCCGTGAACATCGTCCCCACGACCCCGGCGACCACGGTCGCGGTCACATAGGTCCCGAACTCTCTGACGATGGCCACGACCATGAACCCGCCCGAGCGGTCGATCGATCCGAACGTGACCAGGAAATTGCCCGCCTGAAGGCCCGGTCCGGCGAAACCCCAGGCGGCTATCGAGAGCATCGCGGCGGGCATCGCCGAGCGCAGGATCACCGCCGACTGGCGGATCAGCTCCCGCCGGCGAGCCCGCGTGGGCCGGGCCATGGCCCCCAGGCAGGCACCGGCCAGCTCGGCCATGGCACCCAGCGTCCGCAGCCTCCCCACGGCCAGGCTCACCGGATGGCTGATCGGCCTGGAGGTGGGGGTGGCCAGGGCGGCTACGCTCGAGCCCCGGCGAACGCGTCTTGGCGCGTGAGGCTGCTTACCGTGTCCGGGCGCGTGAGAGCGCTTCCGCCGATGGCGGAACTCTGCCCCGGCCAGCAGCGCCTCGACGCTGCCTGCACCGGAGTCGATGCCGATCTCGCCCCTGCCGCGAGTCATATGAGTAAGTCTATCGATTTAGTAGAGTATGCCTCGCGGTATCGTTTCAATCCGAATCCGATCCAGGGACTCGACATGCGTGAGCAGTTCTCTTCTGCCAATCCGGCCCGTGACAGGACGGCCCGGCTGTTCTCTTTCCCCAACCCGGTCAACGAGAAGGCGGCCCGGGTGGTGGCGGGGGTGGTCCTGGCCACCGTCCTGCTGATCCTGGCCACCTCCTGGTACTGGCTGCTGATTCCGCTGGCCTACGGTTTCTGGGCCCGGGTGCTCACTGGGCCGACGCTGAGCCCGCTGGGGTGGACGGCCCAGAACCTGGTGGCTCCGCGCCTGGGGGACAGGCGCCCCGTCCCGGGGGCGCCGAAGCGCTTCGCTCAGGGCGTGGGCGCGGTCTTCTCCACGGCCGCTCTGGTGCTGGCGTTCGCGGTTTCTCACCAGGCGGCCGACGGGGTGCTGATCGCCTTCGTACCCGCGGCGGCTCTGGAGTCGATCGCCGGCTACTGCCTGGGCTGCAAGGCGTTCGGCCTGCTGATGCGGGCCGGCCTCGTGCCTGAGACGGTGTGCGCGGAGTGCGCCGACATCAGCGGCCGGCTGCGCGCCGGCCAGACCGCGGGCGCCCGGACTTAGAGCCTGGCTCGACCCCGAGCGTGGGCGCCGCCGGCCGAGCGAGCAAAGCGTCCGCGCGCCCGGTCAACCCCCCGGTCACCCCGGCAGGTGCTCCTCGATGTACCGGCGGGCAAGCCTCTTGGGCGCGCGACACAGCCAGGCCTCCACCACCACCTCCTCGAGCTCCTCGACTGAGATCTCCTCGAGTCGCACCAGCACGGCCGGGTACCCGTCGAAGTGCGGGGTCGTGAAATAGACGCCTGGCGCGTCGGCCACCATGGCCTCCTTGGCCACGAGGTGCTCCACCCGAGCGCCCAGGATCGGGCCCTCCGGCGCCGCCTCGCCGAGGGCGCGCAGGTCCGAGGAGCGAAGCGGACGCTCCCAGACGAACAGCTTTGAGTCAACGCGCCACTGCGCGCGTCCGCGAGACTCGCGTTCCTCTGCCTCGGGAAGGCTGAGCGCGATCCGCCGAACGTCGTCCCAGGTGGCCATCGGGCCGAACTATGGCGATCCGGATGACATATGGTCACTCGGATCGCCGTGCGCAGGCAGATCAGCATTCCCCATTCCGAGCCGCAGACCGCCCCGGGCGCCACCGCGGCCCTGGCGCAGGTCGGTCGCTCGGTCTCCGTCGGGGAGCTGCCGCCTGAGGCGCTGGCCGTGGCCAAGCACTGCCTCCTCGACTGGCTGGGGGTGACGCTGGCCGGATCTCGCGAACCCCTCTCAGAGATCCTGGCCGTCGAGCTGGGCACAGGCGAGAGCCGGGAGGCCACGCTAATCGGCCGTCCGGGCCGTGCGTCGGCCCACACCGCGGCGCTCGTGAATGGCGCTGCGGGTCATGCACTTGACTTCGACGACATGCATCTCACGGTCATGGGGCATCCCTCGGTGGCCGTGGCGCCTGGGGCCCTGGCCCTCTCGGAACGCCTTGAGGCCTCGGGCGCTGAGCTGCTGACCGGGTTCGTGGCAGGGGTGGAGGTGGAGTGCCGCCTCGGGGCCCTCGTCGGGCCGAGCCATTACGAGCGCGGGTGGCACAACACGGCCACGCTGGGGACCTTCGGAGCGGCGGGAGCCTGCGCTCGGCTGCTGGGGCTGGACGAGGAGCGCTGGCTCCACGCCCTGGGCATTGCGGGAACACAGGCGGCCGGGCTCAAGGGCGTGTTCGGGACTATGTCCAAGCCACTGCACGCCGGAAGGGCGGCCGCCAACGGCCTGCTGGCCGCGGGGCTGGCTGCCCGCGGGTTCACCAGCAGCCGGGAGATAGTGGAGGGGTCACAGGGATTCGGCTCCACCCATACCGATGCTCTCGCCGGCGTCGAGATCCTGGAGCCTCTGACCGGCCGCTACCTGATCAGGGACACCCTGTTCAAGTACCACGCGGCGTGTTACTTCACCCACAGCATCATCGAGAGCGCGCTGACGATCCGTCACGCGGACGGCGTCCGGCGTGAGGATGTCGAAGCGGTGGAGGTGGAGGTCAGTCCCGACGCGCTCGATGTGGCCAACATCGGCGAGCCCCGGACCGGACTGGAGGGGAAGTTCAGCCTCCGGGCCGTCACCGCCATGGCGCTGCTGGGGGATGACATGAGCGACCCCGGCGCATATTGCGATGAGCGGATGGCCGCCCCCGAGCTTGTCGCGCTCCGCGACCGGATCCGCGTCGTTCCCGGGGGGACCAGCCCAACCGCCGGGAGCGTGCGTGTGCGGACGGTCGATGGCCGCGCCCTGACCGCCTCGGCAGACACGAGCATTCCTGCAGCGGACCTGGCTGGACAAGGCGAGCGGCTGAGGGCGAAGTTCATGGCTCTGGCCGGACCCGTCGTCGGCCAGGAACGAGCCGAGGCGATCCCCGCGATCATCGCTCGCCTGGATGAGCTGGAGCGGGTGAGCGATCTGACCAGATTGTTGAGCGCCCCTTGAGCCCACCCCGTGACATCCAGCGTCGCGACCCCGCCGAGATACGCGGTGGGAAGTGGCCATGGCGTCTGGTCAGCCTGAATGCGCTGGGCGCGCTGGCCTACCTGGTCTGGGGGCGTTGGCCAACGGACACCTGATCCTGGCTGCCGGCGCGCTGCTGGCCGCGGGCCTGGTGGCGTCCTTTGTCGCGGTCCGCCTGCGCGTGCCCAGCCTGGTCGTGTTTCTCGGTGTGGGGATGCTTCTCGGCTCCGACGCGCTGGGATGGATCTCCTTCAACGACTACCGATTGGCGCGAACCATCGGCGTCATCGCGCTGGCGCTGATCCTCTTCGAGGGTGGGCTGACCAGCGGCCTGCTCCACCTCAGACCGGTGCTGGGCGCCGCCGCCTCTCTGGCCAGCTTGGGCACGGCGATTACCGCGGTGGTCGCGGGGACCTGTGCGGCTGCGCTGTTCGGCTTCTCGGTCAAGGAGGGTCTGCTGCTGGGAGCGATCCTGTCCGCCACCGATGGGGCCGCGATCTTCTCGGTGCTGCGCAACTCGACCCTGTCTCGCAAGCTGGCCCAGACACTTGAGGGGGAGTCGGGTCTGAACGACCCCGTGGCGGTGCTGCTGGTGGTCGGCTTCATCGGTGTCCTGACCCAGCCCGGCTATGGAGCGGGGGATATGGTCGTGCTGTTCATTCGTCAGCTCGGGATCGGGCTGGTGGCTGGGGTCCTGGTCGGTTCGGCGGCCGTCTACATCTTGCGCCGGGCGCGCCTCTCCACCGCCGGGCTGTATCCGGTCGCGTCGCTGACCGTCGCGGCGCTGGCCTATGGCGGTGCGGACACACTGCACGGATCAGGCTTCCTGGCCGTATACCTGGCCGGTCTGATACTGGGATCCTCCACGATCCCGGCCGAGCGCACGGTCGTGAGCTTCCACCAGGGTCTGGGCTGGGTGGCGCAGGTGGCGATGTTCCTCACGCTCGGCCTGCTGGTATTCCCAGCGCAGCTCTCCGCGGTGGCCGTCAAGGGAACGGTGCTGGCGATCGTCCTGGTGTTTGTGGCCCGCCCGCTGGCGGTGGCGCTGGCCACACTTCCGTTCGCCTACAGCTGGCGGGAGCGGTTTCTCCTGGGTTGGGCCGGCCTCCGTGGTGCCGTTCCGGTGGTTCTGGCCACCTTCCCGGTGATCGAGCATGTCCCGCACAGCCTGGAGTTCTTCAACGTGGTCTTCTTCGCAGTGGTCGTCTCAGCGCTGGTGCAGGGCTCGACGTTCGAGCCATTGGCGCGTCGCCTCCACCTGACAACCAGCGAGCCCGCGCTACCGCGCCCGCTGTCGGAGTCAGGGACGATCAGGCAGCTGGGCGCGGAGGTCCTCGAACATGCGATTGCTCCCGGCGATGCCATCGCCGAAGCCCACGTCCGCGATCTGGGGCTGCCCCGGGATGCTCTGGTGAACGTCATCGTCCGCGGTGAGAAGGCCATCCCTCCGCGCGGCTCCACCCGGCTGCGCGTTGGTGACGAGCTCCACCTACTCATCGGCGAGGAGTCCGCGCACCTGATCCCCGGGCTCCTCACTCGGTGGCGCACCGGGCCAATCGGACCCCAGCCGCGCCCACCCGCTCGGGTCACCGGTCGGCGCGCGATCTTCTCGGTGTGGTCATGGAGCGAGGCGCGGGACGGAGATGTCTCCCGTCCGCACGCCATCGCGGGCGAGCCTGTGGTCGATCAGCTGCGAATCCGCCGTGACCAGCCCGGGGGTTTGTGGGTGCTGGGCGACGGACGTTACGCCGTGACGGGGCCGCTGGCGGCGGTCGGATCCGGGCGAGATCTGACTGATTGGGCACACCGGAGAATGCGCAACGCCCAGGACGACGAGCGAGCGTGGCTTCAGAACGTAATCGGCGCTCTGGCGGTGGACAGCGCGCATCAGCCGCCCGGTACCCAGCGCTGAGTCCGGACCGGCCGGCTTACCCGCTGAACGTTTCGATGACCCGGCCAACCGCCTCGAGCCCGCCGAACGGCGTCCAGAGAAGCGTGCGCTCGAACACGCCGGCTCGTCGCGACTCGTACTGAGCCCGGACCTCATCAGCGGTTCCGGCGATCGCGATCGCCTCCAGCATCTGATCGGAGACGGCGGTCGCCATACCGGCGAAATCCCGGGCCTTCCAGGCGGCCCGGATCTCCTCCGCCTGGGTGTCAAAGCCGTGATGGGCCAGCACGGGCCGGTAGGTCGAGACGGTGGAGTTGAAGGCGATCACTCCGCGCGCTGTTTGGCGGGCTGCCTCGCCATCCTCGTCGACGATGCAGGTGAGATATCCAGCAATGGGTGGCGGTTCGGCTCGCCCGGCCCGCGCCGCGCCGCGAGCCAAGGCCGGCCGGACGATGTCCTGTGTGTACTCGGGGGTGAACAGTGGGTGCCCGATCAGCCCGTCCGCCACGGCGCCGGCGGCCTCGATCATCCGGGCATTGACCCCGGCCATGTAGATCGGGAACTCGGTCCGCAGCGGGGGTGGGACGGGTGCGGTGGGATGGATGATGGTTCGGTAGAAGCGGCCCTCGTGTTCCAGCGGGCCCTCGTTCAGCCGCACCAG
>JBJMLC010000019.1:0-8075 GCA_045805485.1 Solirubrobacteraceae bacterium
TCTGCTTTGCGTCCAGATCGCCGCGCTCGATGCGCTTGGCCAGATCGACCTCTTCCTGAGCCGTCAGCAGACGCACCTTGCCGATGTCCTTCAGGAACAGCTGAAGCGAGTCGGTCGTCATGTCCGGCTTGAGATCAAGTGCCGTCTTCGGCTTGCGCCGGCCACGCTTGTCGGGGGCCCTCTCCAAATCCGCGGCCGCGATGGCCGGGTCCAGCTCTTCCACCAGCTCGATCTCGGCTCGCTCAAGGAAGCCGTGCAGCTCCTCGACGTCCGCCTCGTCCAGATCAAGCTCAGACACCGCGCCGGATATTTCGGCGTACGTCAGGACGCCAAGCTGCTGGCCGCGGTTGACGAGGGACTTGATCTCTTCGAGTTCCTGAAGCTCCGCTACTGACATGACATTCCGTTCAGTTCCGCGCACCGTCGCACGGGGGCATTGACGGTGCTGAGGTTAGGCACGACAGGCGCACTGGAGGCCGCACACCCGCCAGTCAAACAGACTATAGCCGCTATACTTTATGAAGGCAACGGGTGCGGGGGGCGTTCCTTTCACGAGGATTTCGGATCCCTAGACCGAATTTCGGCATCCGCATGCCGCAGACTTAACGTCCGAAACGCCGTCTGGTTTCAGGTTTACCCAAAATCCGCTGTTGATCGGCCTTCAGAACACATCATCTGTCCACCCCCGCGGCGATCGATGCGCGAAGATTCGCCCTGATGGCTGACAAGCGGCAACCAGAAGTTCTGGGCGCTCTGCCCAGGACGCGCCCGCACCGGCGCAGCGCCAGGCGCCCTCCCCGGACGAATGGAGTTTCGGGACCCGCCGAGACCCCGCGCGCTCCGGAGGGCGAGTCGTCCGGAGCGCCTCCCGCCGGCAAGCCCACGGCGCCTCGAGCCGCGAAGCCCGCAGCGCCTCGAGCCTCCAAGGCCCGTGCGTCCAAGCGCGCTGGCGCTCGGGGTTCGGAGCGCGCCGGCGGGTCGGAGCGCGCTGGCGGTTCGTCCGAGAAGCGCTCACCCCAGAATGCGCCGCGGCCGCTGCCGCGCGGCAAGAGACGCCCCGCAGGTCGCGGCAGGGCCAAGTCCGAGCGCCTGCGCCAGCCTCCCCAGCCTGGAGGCATCCCCTCGCAGCCTCGCTCGCCCGTGCCCCCGAGCAGCCAGCGACCGGCGGTCCTGGGGACGTTCGTCCAGGCCACGGCCGAGCTGACAGAGATCGGGCTCTCGCTGAGCGCCCGGGCCCTGCGCCGGCTCGCCGGCCGCCTCCCTCGGCCGTAGACGCGCCATAGTGATCCGCGGCGGGCTGTCGTGCCCGCGGGCTGTCGTGCCCGCGGCGAGGCCGGATCCGCGACCTGGGCGCCCTCTGGCGCTTCCCTCGGCCGGAGTCCTTATACTGCCCCGCCGTCCAGCCGAACGACCCTCCCTCCGGGGACGGTCGGCGGGGGAACCACTTGCGGGTCAGACATCCGCAGGGGCGAATCGGCCCAATTGGGTCGTAGCGTCACAGACGCGAGCCCGTCAGCTCACCCCGTAGGCACAACAACACAGGATCTGCTGACCGGAAGCGTGCTGCGTCGGGCCAACACATACCTGATCACGGCGGGAGCCACCGCGGCCCTGCTGTTCCTGCCGAGCCTGGGCACGGCGGACTCCGGAGGTGGCGGGATCGCTCCCAAGGGCAGCCAGCAGGCTCAGCCCGGCAACCGCACAGTCAGCGCCTCGGCCCATGGCATGACGATCACCACTCACGCCTCAGGGTTCCTGCGCAGGACGCTGACGTTCACGGGCTGGGCGGGCCGGCACGCCGCGGGCAAAACGGTCGAGATCGACCGCAAAGCGCACCAGACGGGCGAAAAATGGGTCCTCACCACCCGGGGGAGGGTCAACTCGGATGGCTCGTTCACCGCGAGATGGCGGTCCCACCACTCCGGCTCGTTCGCCATCCGAGCCGTGCTCGGCTCAGCCGGAAGCAGAACCGCAGGCGGCGGCGCGTCCTTCAATGCCCAGAGGGACTCCTCGTCCTCCTGGCCGACCGTCAAGGTGATCATCTACAAGATGGCCATCGCCACCATCTTCGGTTCCGGCTTCTGGGGCTCCAGAACGGCCTGCGGCGAGATCCTTCACCGCAACACGATGGGCGTCGCCAACCGCACCCTCCCGTGCGGGACGCCGATCTCGATCTACTGGCACGGCAGGACGATCCAGGTCCCCGTGATCGACCGGGGCCCCTACGCCAATCACGCCGATTGGGATCTGACCGAGGCCACCGCGCGCGCGCTCCACATCAACAGCACCGAGACGGTGGGGGCCGCGGCGCTGCCGCGCAGGTAGGTGCGGTCCGGGGCCGGTCCGGGGCGCGGGCCGGTTCGGGGCGCGGGGGCGGTTCGGGGCGCGGGGGCGGTTCGGGGCGCGGGGGCGGTTCGGGGCGCGGGGGCGGTTCGGGGCGCGGGGGCGGTTCGGGGCGCGGGCTTACCGACGCTTATCCGCCTATCACCCGCCAGGGAAGGCGTCCGCGCCGCGTAGGCGTCGCTTACCGACGCTTATCCGCCTATCACCCGCCAGGGAAGGCCTCCGCGCCGCGTAGGCGTCGCCGGTCGCGCGGCCCCGCGACCCGGGCACGGCCCGCCCACGATCCCCCTCAGCCCCTTCACAGCGAGAATGTCTACCGATGGCCGACGAGCTGATCACGATCGAGCAGGCCCGGCAGGAGGTCCTGGCCATGGTCCAGCCGCTGCAGGCGGAGCGGGTCCAGATCGCCGAGGCTCTGGATCGGGTGCTGGCCCAGACGGTTGAGGCCGAGGGCAATGTGCCTCCCTTCTCCTCTTCGGCGATGGATGGCTATGCACTGCGTGCTGCCCCGTCCGGGACGGAGCTTCGGGTGGTTGGGGAGTCGCGAGCCGGGATGCCGACCGGGCATCGGGTCGGCGGCGGAGAGGCAATCCGGATCTCCACCGGAGCGGCCGTGCCGGCTGGGGCTGACGCCGTCATCCGCCAGGAGGACGTGGAGGAGCAGGGGGCATCCATCCGGATTCTCGTGGACGTCCCCGCGGGCGACAACGTCCGCCCCGCCGGTGAGGTCATGGCCTCCGGGACGAGAGTGCTGCCCCGGGGGACGGTTCTCGGCCCGGCCGAGATCGCGGCCGCCATCAGCGCCGGCGCAGGGGCGGTGATGGTAGGGCGGCGGCCCCGGGCTCGCGTCCTCTCCACAGGCGACGAGCTGCGGGACCCCGGGAAGGCGCTGGGGCCGGGCGAGATTCATGACTCCAATGGCCCCATGCTGGCCGCCCTCGCAGCCCATGCCGGAGCGATCGCGGCCGGGGTGGAACGGCTTCCTGATGATCCGGTGACCACGGAGCGAGGCCTGGCCAGGGCACTCGACGATGGCGACGTGGTGATCGTGGCCGGCGGCGTCTCGGTCGGCCCCCACGATCACGTCAAACCGGCCCTGAGCCGGCTCGACGTCCGAGAGCGGTTCTGGAGGGTGGCTCTCCAACCCGGCAAGCCAACCTGGTTCGGAACCCGGGGACGAAAGCTCGTGTTCGGGCTGCCGGGCAATCCGGTCTCGGCGGCGGTCACGTTCGCGCTGTTCGTGGCTCCCGCCATCAGCGCGCTCCAGGGCGCCTCACAAACCGCTGCGGCCGCCGAGGCGGTCCTGGGAGAGCCGGTCAGGCGGAGCAGAGCGCGCCAGCAGGCCATCCGCGTGCGCCTGGAGCGCCGTGACGGCGCCCTGGTGGCCATCCCCAACGGGCCCCAGGGGTCCCACGTGATCACCTCGCTGGTAGGAGCCGATGCCCTGGCCCTGATCCCCACCGGCGAGGGCGTTCTGGAGCCGGGGACCGTAGTGGGGCTACAACCGCTGCCCCGCTGAGACACTGTCCGTATGTGGGCCGTGCTCCTTTTCCTGGCCGCCACGGTGGGTCTCCTGGCCAGTCGGCGCCGCAGGCGTGGCTCACTGCCGGCCAGCGCGGTCATCGTCTCACCCCGTAAGTCGACGGTCACCGCCGAGGACGGGACGGTTCGCTCGGTCCAGAGCGCAGAGCTGACACTGTCCCGGGACGAGCTGGAGCGCCTGTGGGCGCCTTCCAACCTGGAGAACCTGGCCCGGACGTACTGGCTGTTCCTGAGCCGCGTCACGTTCGGCCTGATCCGAGTCCGCTACCGCCAGGACGAGCGGGCGGTGGTGTTTCTGGCCCGCCCCCTGACGCTGCTCCGATTCGAGGCTCCCGAGTACGTGATCGAGGCTGACCACGGAAAGGTGATCTGGCGGATCCGGGACGGTCTGTTGGTGGCCCGCGCCGGGCGGGGGTCCGGTTACCTGGCTCTCGACGTCCGCCGGCTGGAGGACCAGAACGGCGGGGAGCTGGCCAAGATCCGGATCGAGGTCGAGGTTGCGAACTTCTACTCAGCCATCGCCTCAGGCTTCAGCATGCCCGTATACGAGGCCACCCAGTCCGCCATTCACGTCCTCGTGACCCACGCGTTTCTGCGCTCGCTGGCCAAGCTGAAGCTCGCCCGGTCAAAGGTCGGTCGGCTCAGGTGGCTGACAGGAGCCCAGGCTGTGACCACACGAGCGGCCCGAGCACGTCGACCGGCTCGGGACCGCGAGGGCGGGCGCCCGGCCTTGCGCCACCCTGAGCGGCGCTCGACTCAGCCGTAGCGGACGCCGGTCAGCGCGCGCATCTTGCTCCGGTCGTGCCGAGCCGTGACCCGGCGCACGGTCCCGGAGCGAGAGCGCATGACGAGCGATTCGGTGGTGGCGCCGCGGTCGCCCTGGTAGCGCACGCCCTCCAGGACATCGCCGTCGGTCACACCGGTGGCCGAGAAGAAGACATCGTTGCCCGCCACCAGATCATCCCCGGTGAGGACTCGATCCAGCTCGTAGCCCGCGTCCACCGCGGCCTGGCGCTCCTCATCGCTCCTGGGCCACAGACGGCCCAGCAGCTGTCCACCGATGCACTTGATCGCCGCCGCCGAGATCACACCCTCCGGGGTGCCGCCGATGCCCCACAGGAGATCCACTCGAGCGCTGTCGCTCACCGCCAGGAGTGATGCGGCCACATCGCCGTCCAGGATCAGCCGGACCCGGGCGCCGGCCTCCCTGACCTCCCTCATGGCCTCGTGGTGGCGCTCCCGGTCCAGCATGACCACCATCACGTCCCGGATGTCCACGCCCTTGCGCTCGGCCACCAGGCCGAGCGTCTCCCGGAGGGGCCTATCCAGGTCCAGCAGGTCGGCGACCTCAGGCCCGCCGGCGATCTTCTCCATGTACATGACCGGTCCGGGGTCGAACATCGTTCCCCGCTCGGCCAACGCGATGACAGAGAGGGCGTTGGGCATGCCCAGCGCGGTCAGCCGGGTGCCCTCCAGCGGGTCGACCGCGATGTCCACCTCCGGAGGGCTACCGTCGCCGATCCGCTCGCCGTTGTAGAGCATCGGGGCGTTGTCCTTCTCCCCCTCCCCTATCACCACCACCCCGTCCATGGACACGGACTCGAGCATTGCCCGCATGGCGTCCACCGCCGCCTGGTCAGCTCCCTCCTTGTCGCCCCGGCCCACCATGCGGGCAGCGGCCAGAGCCGCGGCTTCGGTGACCCGTACCAGCTCCAGAGCCAGGTTCCGGTCCGGCCGGCTGCCCACGTGCTCGCCGGCGGCCGCGGAGGACTGCTCGGTGCTCACAGGACGCCGGGGGGCTTTCGCCTCGGAGCGCTCTCCTGAGCTCGCCACACTGCCCCGGCCAGGATCAGCAGGCTCCCCGCCAGGCCTATGAACCAGCCGTATGCCACGCTGATCTCCTCCGGCGGGATCCCCGGCTTGGCGATCACGCCGCGGAACAGGACCATGACCAGCGCCACCACGGCCACCACGGCAGTCAGCTCACCCCGCGGCCAGGCCAGGGCATGCCCGCGCACGACGATCCAGGCCAGAATGATGGGGGCGATGGCCGCCAGCAGGATCAGGTAGCGAAAGAAGGCCAGCGATTCCCAGCCGGTGCAGGTGGTGTTGGGCCCGTGGCAGCTGTGAAGTTCAG
Source organism: Solirubrobacteraceae bacterium (assembly GCA_045805485.1). Taxonomy (GTDB): domain Bacteria; phylum Actinomycetota; class Thermoleophilia; order Solirubrobacterales; family Solirubrobacteraceae; genus Palsa-465. The sequence goes on from JBJMLC010000019.1 coordinate 6,023, forward strand.
CATTCGCGTTGCCCAGCGAATACCACGCCAGGAAGACCGAGATCGCCAGAAGCGCCCCGCCCACCGTGGCCAGAATCTCGCCTGTGCTCAGCGCCTTCAGGTTCACGTAATCGCGCAGCCTAACCGCTCTGGTAGCGTCGCGGGCCGTTGGACTTTCGCCAGCTTCTCCCTGAGCCCGGCAGGGTCGAGGTGCAGGACGCACTTGACGGCGTCCGACCTCCGGCGTCGGCTTCCCCTGACCGGCCATACGTCCTGGTCAACTTCATCGCCAGCGCCGACGGCCGCTCCACATTCGCGGGGCGGTCAGGCGCACTGGGCGATGACGGGGACCGGGCCATGTTCCACGGATTGCGTGAGCGGGCCGATGCCGTGCTGGCCGGAACCCACACGCTGGCCGTGGAGCGCTATGGCCGCATGCTGGGCCGCGAGGAGCGCCGCCAGCGACGCCTGGACGCCGGACGGAGCGCTGAGCCAATCGCCTGCATCGTGACCAGGACCGGCGAGCTGCCGACCGACATCCCCCTGTTCGCCGAGCCCGAGGCCCGCGTGCTGGTTTTCACGGCCGCAGACGTCGACCTCGCCAGGGCCCAGGCGAGCGTCGAGGTGGTCAGGCTTGACCTGGGGGAGCTCACCCTGACGACCGTGATGCGCCGGCTGCGCTCCGACCACCAGGTGGAGGTGCTGCTCTGCGAGGGAGGCCCGACGCTCTTCGGCGCGCTGCTGCAGGAAAGCCTGACGGATGAGCTGTTCCTGACCGTGGCCCCCAACCTCACCGGCGGCGGCTCCTCGCCGGCGGTGACGAGCGGGCCCGAGCTGCCTGAGCTGCGCCAGCTCCGGCTGGCCTGGGTGCTGGAGCGCGAGAACGCGCTATATCTGCGGTATTTGGTGGGCTGATGCGCGTGCGGGGAAGGTCAGGCAGTCCCCAGGAGTCCAGGATGCGAGAATGGCCATGATGACCTCCTCGACCTCGGTGGTGGCGGCTGAGGGCTCCGTCACCAGCGCACTGGCGGGCCTGAGCGAAGCGCGGGAGCGGACGCTGGGCCTGGTCGATCCGGTCTCCGAGGACGACCTGGTGCGGGTCCACTCCCCCCTCATGAGCCCTCTGGTGTGGGATCTGGGGCATATCGCGGCCTTCGAGGATCTGTGGATCGTGCACCGTCACGGGTCACGGCCCATGGTGCGCTCAGACCTCGTCGAGGTTTACGACGCCACGGAGACCCCGCGCGCGCACCGCGGGGATCTGCCGTTCCTGCGCCCGGCGGCTGCCCGTGAGTACATGGAGGAGGTCCGCCTCCAGGCACGCGAGGTGATCGCGGAGCGCGGCGTCGGTGACGGGACCCTGGTGGAGCTGGTGATCCGCCATGAGCACCAGCACAACGAGACGATGCTCCAGACGCTGGAGCTGGCCGGGCTGGAGAGCTACCGTCCGCCCGCGCGGACCCGGCCTGGGCGTTTCCCCGCCCCGATCGCCCTCACTGGACTTGAGCTGGTGGAGATTCCCGGCGGACCCTGCACCGTTGGCGCCCCTCCAGGCGGCTTCGCCTATGACAACGAACGGCCCAGGCACAGAACGGATGTCCGCGGGTACCTCATCGGCCTGACCCCCATCACCAATGCCAGCTACCTGACGTTCGTCGAGGGCGGCGGCTACCGGCGGCGGGAATGGTGGTCCGATGAAGGCTGGGCCTGGAAGGAGCAGTACGACATCACTCGCCCCCAGGGCTGGACGGAGGACTGCGGGGCGCAGCGACGACTCACCGGCCTTGAGCCACTGAACCCGCTCCACCCCGTGGTCCACGTCTCCTGGTTCGAGGCCGACGCCTTCGCTCGCGCACACGGCGCCCGGCTTCCCTCCGAGGTGGAGTGGGAGAAGGCGGCGACCTGGGACCAGGAGCAGGAGAAGTCCCGTCCCTACCCCTGGGGCGAGGAGCCGACGGCTCCCGGGCACCACGGCAACGTGGACCAGCGGGCCTACGGCACCACCCCGGCTGGGACGTACCCCGCCGGAGCCTCACCCAGTGGGTGCCTGGGGATGATCGGGGATGTTTGGGAA
>JBJMLC010000020.1:0-12137 GCA_045805485.1 Solirubrobacteraceae bacterium
CGGTCAGCTGCCGTTCACCTCGATGATCACGGCATCGCCCTGGCCGCCACCCGAGCAGATGGCCGCGCAGCCCAGTCCACCACCCCGGCGTCGCAGCTCCAGGACCAGCGAACCCAGAATGCGGGCTCCGGAGGCGCCGATGGGATGACCCAGCGCCACCGCGCCGCCGTTGACGTTCACCTTGTCCTCGTCGATGTCCAGCATGCGGATCGAGTTAAGGGCGACAGATGCGAAGGCCTCGTTGATCTCCCAAAGATCGACGTCCTCCGCCTTCAACCCGGCCCGCTCCAGCGCCTTCTTGGCGGCGTTGGCCGGAGTCCGGGCCAGATATGCGAAGTCGTCGGCCACCTGCGCGTGGGTGACGATCGTGGCCAGCGCCGGACGCCCGTTGCGCTGGGCCCACTCATCGCTGGCCAGTACGAGCGCCCCGGCGCCGTCGTTGACTCCGGGCGAGTTGCCGGCGGTGTGGGAGCCCTCCTTACCCACCAGCCCCGGAAGAGCGGCCAGCTTCTCCAGCGACGTGTCGCGTCGCGGCCCCTCGTCCACCTCCACCACCGTGTCCCCCTTCTTGGAGGAGATCGTCACGGGCACGATCTCCTCTGGGAGGCGACCCTCGTCGGTGGCCTGGATCGCACGCTGGTGAGACCGGAGCGCCCAGCGGTCCAGGTCGGGGCGGGTCATCTCGAGCTCGTCGCCCACCTCGGTGGCCTCGACGAACATCTGCTTGCCGGAGAAGGGGTTGGTCAGCCCGTCGTGGACCATCGCGTCAAGTGCCTTGGCGTCGCCCATGCGGTAGCCGAAGCGAGCGTCCTGGAGCATGTAGGGGGCCCGGGACATCGACTCCATCCCGCCTCCCACGGCGACGTCCAGGTCACCGGCCCGAACGGCATTGTCGATCAGGCAGGAGGCCCGGACCCCGGAGGCGCAGACCTTGTTGATCGTCTCCGAGGAGACCTCCTTGGGGATGCCCGCCTTGATCTGAGCCTGGCGGGACGGGATCTGGCCCTGCCCGGCCTGAAGCACCTGGCCCATGACCACGTGCTGAACGTCATCCGGGGCCACCTCGGCCCGCTCCAGGGCAGCGCTGATGGCGGTGGCACCGAGCTCGGTGGCGTCAAGCTTGGACAGGCCGCCGCCCATCTTCCCGATTGGGGTGCGGGCGGCTGAGAGGATCACGGTCTTGGGCATCGTTTGGCTTCCAGTGTCCGGGGGTCGTTGCCGGCGGCGCCGGTAGGGCAATCGTAGTGCCCCTCTCCCGCGCGGCGCACTCCCGCCAGCCCGGCGGAGTGGTCCGCTGGTAGTTTCAGCCGCCGTGGATGTCCAGGCGACGACCGCCCCTCCGCTCGCCACCGAAGCGGACACGATCGCGGTGGGGCTGTTCGAGGACCGGGATGAGTTTTCGCCGGAGGTGGCCGAGCTCGTCTCCGCGGGCGAGGCGCGTCGTGAGCTGGGCAAGCTGGCCGTTCTGCACGCCCCTGAGCGGCGCCTCATCCTGGTCGGCCTGGGCCAGTCCGAGCGCTTCGGGGCGGAGCAGGCCCGGGTGGCCGCGGCCGCGGCGCACGGGCGGGCGCAGGAGCTGTCGAGCGCCACCCTGTGCTGGGAGGTGCCCCGGCCCCGTCCCGGCGACCGCATGGTCACCGGCCCCGACCGCACCGTCACCGGCCTCGTCGAGGGGACCCTTCTGCACGCCTACCGCTTCGAGCGCTACCGGTCCGAGGCGGGTGAGCGGCGGGTGGAGCGGCTTTTGCTGTCGGCCGCGGAGGATGTGGAGGCGGAGGCCCGCCGAGCGGCGATCGTCGCGGGGGCTCAGAACCGGGCTCGGGATCTGGGGAACCTGCCTCCCAACGACCTGCCGCCGAGCGCCCTCGCCGAGTACGCCCAGGAGCTGGCAGATGGCCAGCCGGCCGTGCGGGCTTTGGTTCTGGACGGCGAGGAGATCCAGGGGATGGGGATGGGCGCGTTCTCCGCCGTGGCTCAGGGCTCGGCCCAGGACGCCCGCCTGATCCGCCTGGACTACGAGCCCGATACGCCCGTGTCACCGAGGCTCGGCTTCGTGGGCAAGGCGGTCACGTTCGATGCCGGCGGCCTGGCGCTGAAGCCACGGCAGGGCCTGGAGGAGATGAAATTCGACATGTGCGGCGGCGCGGCCGTCATCGAGGCCGTGGCAGCGCTGGCCGAGCTGGAGGTGCCGGCGCGGGTCACCGCCGTTGTGGGTGCGACCGAGAACCTTCCCGGCGGGCGGGCGATGAAGGCCGGCGACATCGTCCGGGCGCTGGACGGCACGACGATCGAGATCAACAACCCCGACGCGGAGGGTCGGCTGGTCCTGGCTGACTGCCTGACCTACGCCCGCCAGGAGGGATGCCAGCGCCTGATCGACCTGGCCACGCTCACCGGCGGGGTGGTCACGGCGCTGGGCTCGGTGTACGCCGGCCTGATGACCAACAACGGCACCTGGGGGGCGATTGTCCGGGAATGCGGCGATCACGCCGGGGACAGGCTGTGGCCGCTCCCCCTGGATGAGCAGTACGCCGAGATGATCGAGGGCCGCTACGCCCAGCTCACCAACCTGGCCGAACGGCGAGAGGCCCAGCCGATCACGGCGGCCGAGCTCCTGCACCACTTCGCGGGCGACGTGCAGTGGGCGCACATCGACATCGCGGGGACGGCCTGGGACGTGCCCCGGCCCTACTACGTGGGCAAGGGAGCGACGGGGTTCGGGGTACGGCTGCTTGTGGAGCTGGCCCGGACGCTCACGGCGGGGCCCCACTGCGTCCGCGGGGAGTGAGCCGGCGCTTCCCGGTGAACGACTAAACGTGGATCACGCCCAGGAACCGCCTGAGTAGGCCCAGGCTCCCGTGGATCCGGACCCGTCGGGACACGACCATCCCCAGCGCGGCGCGCCCCCGGGGGTCGAACACCGAGGGGAGCCCGCCCACGACCGGCGCAACCATCAGGGCGATGTGGTCGCCCAGCTGACCATCGATGCGCAGGGCGGGAGCGGACGCCGGGCCATCCTCCACCAGCACCTCATCCGTACCGAACATGATCCGCACCGGCGGGTGATGCTCCTGGAACGACAGCTCGACCTCGATGTTGAGCGACCTGGCCAGATCCGGTCGGCGGCGAGCGCCCCGATCGATGATGGCCATGACCGCGGGGGCCAGGCCACCCTGTTGCAGGTCACCGAGCCTGACCTCCGGATGCCCGTCCGAATCCACCCCCGGGATCGTAGGAGCCGTGGCGGTCGCGCGCCGGCGGGCCGCGCGAGCCCCCGCACGGGTTCGGCGTGACCCCCCGCACTCATCCGGCGCGAGCCCCCGCACGCATTCGGCGTGAGCCCCCGCACGCATTCGGCGCGAGCCCCCGCACAGGCCCCCGGCGCGCGATCGGTGAGAATCCTGGCCATGGACTTCGATCTGTCAGACGACAACCGCCTGCTCCGGGAGACCGTGCGCGACTTCGCCGAGCGCGAGATCGCGCCGGTGGCCGAGGAGCTTGACCGGGATCACCGGTTCCCATACGACATCGTCCGCCGCTTGGCCGACCTGGATCTGATGGGCATCCCGTTCCCGTCCGAGTACGGGGGCGCCGGAGGAAACTCTCTGGCCTACGCGCTCGTCGTGGAGGAGCTGGCCCGAGTGGATTCCTCGGTGGCCATCACCCTGTGCGCCCACACCTCGCTGGGCACCCAGCCCATCTATCTCTATGGGTCCGAGGAGCAGAAGCGCGAGTGGATGCCCCGTTTGTGCAGCGGCGAGATCCTGGGCGCCTTCGGCCTCACAGAGCCCGAGGCCGGCTCCGACGCCGGCAACACGCAGACCCGGGCGGCCCTGGACGACGGCGACTGGGTGATCAACGGGACCAAGCAGTTCATCACCAACGCGGGAACGGACATCTCAGGACTGGTCGTGATCACCGCGGTGACCGGCGACAGCACGTCTTCAGAGGGCCAGCGCGCCCGTGAGATCTCGAACATCCTCGTCCCCAACGGCACCCCCGGCTACGAGCAGGGCCAGCCCTACCGGAAGATGGGCTGGAACGCCTCGGACACTCGCCCCCTGTCGTTCACCGACTGCCGCGTGCCGGCCGAGAACCTGGTCGGGCACCGCGGGTCCGGGCTCAAGCAGTTCCTGCACGTTCTGGATATCGGGCGCATTGGGGTCGCCGCCATGGGCGTCGGCCTGGCCCAGGGAGCCCTTGACCAGGCGCTGGCCTACGCCAAGGAGCGCCGGGCCTTCGGGCAGCCGATCTCGAAGTTCCAGGCCATCCAGGCCAAGCTGGCCAATCTGTCAACGGAGATCGAGGCCACCAGGCTGATGGTCCACAAGGCGGCCTATCTGAAGGACTCAGACCGGAATTTCACCCTGACGGCGGCCCAGGCCAAGCTCAAGAGCGGACGTCTGGCTGTCCACGCCGCCGACGAGGCCGTCCAGATCCACGGCGGCTACGGCTACATCGAGGAGTACCCCGTGTGCCGGTTCTACCGAGACGCCAAGATCCTGACCATCGGAGAGGGCACCGACGAGGTCCAGGAGATGGTCATCGCCCGGGCGCTGGGGGCTTAGGGGCTGGGGGGCGCGAGGCGCTTCGGGGCGCGGGGGGCTCGGGGGGCGGGGCGCTTCGGGGCGGCGGCGCTCCGGGCGGGTCGTGCGCCGCGGCGGCCCCCCGATCGGGGGCCGGTCCTAAAAACGCCTCTATCTGTCACGTTTCTCGGTCCGGCTCCGGGGGCCTGGTCGAGAAACGAAGCGTGTCAGTTCGCTTTCTCGACCAGGCTCAACCCGACTGCCCCCGCTCCGCCACCTCCAGCGAGTCCAACACCCGGTCCAGTACCGGGAGCTGGCGGCGGCGTTCCAGGCGTCCGCCGGCGATCACCACCTGAAGCCAGAACGCCCGGCCGGCCAGGGTGAAGCTCTGCTGCAGCCGCGAGCCCTCCAGGCCCGGGAGCGCCGCGAACCTCGTCGGATCCAGTGGCAGCTCGAATCCGGCGGCGTGAAATGGGACCCTCCCGGGCTCGACGCCTGACCCGGGCAGGTACTCGACCAGGGTCAGGAAGGCCTCGCCCTCGGCCAGGGAGGCCACGGTCCCGGCCCCCAGCTCGTCATCGTCGGGCGCCAGCGAGGAGCTCGCCGCCTGAAGCGCCACCAGATGCGCCGAGCAACGGAGAACCCGCCCCTCCCAGCCGGCCGGAAGCTCAATCCGCAGTCCGTCGTCCTCTAGGACCACCGGACTCCGTCGTCTCCTCCAGGATGGTCTCCGCCGCGCTGGCCGGATCGAGCTCGCGGGCCACCACCCGCTCCAGCAGCTCCTGCACGCTGGCGTCGTCCCGTACCGCGGCCTCCAGCTCACGGCGCATCCGGAACGTCGCGATCCCCAGCACCTCGTTCATCAGGTTGCGCCGGCGCCGCTCAACCAGCGTGCCCTCGGCCTCGATGTGCGTCCGGTGCTCCTCAAGCTTCTCCGCCACCTCCTGGATGCCCTCCTCACGCACGGCCTCAGTGCGCACGATCGGCACCTCCCAATCCCGCCTGGGCCCAAGGGCCAGGACGCCCTTGATCTCCCGGATCATGGTGTCCGTCAGGGGGTGGTCGGCCTTGTTGACCACGATCACGTCCGGGATCTCCATCACGCCCGCCTTCAGCGCCTGGATGGAGTCGCCGGAGCCGGGCATCAGGACCAGGACGACGGTATCGGCGTGGTCGATGATGTCCACCTCGGCCTGACCGACCCCCACGGTCTCCAGCAGGATCAGGTCGCGCCCGGAGGCATCCATGAGCAGGGCGGCCTGCAGAGCGGCCTCGCTCAGTCCGCCCAGCGCACCGCGGTTGGCCATGGAGCGGATGTACACGCCCGGGTCCAGGAAGTGCTCGCTCAGGCGGATGCGGTCGCCCAGCAGCGCGCCCTGGGTGAACGGGGACGAGGGGTCCACGGACAGCACGGCCACCGTGCGGTCACGGCCGCGTTCGAACTTGGTCAGAGCGGCCAGCAGCGTGGACTTGCCCACCCCGGGAGGTCCCGTGAACCCGATCACGGCCGCCCGGCCGGTATTGGGATACACCTCCCGCACGAGCTCCCACCCCTCGGGATCGTTGTTCTCCACCAACGAGATGGCCTTGGCCAACGCGCGCTTCTCACCTGCCAGAAGCCGCTGGGCCAGCGAATCGGTTTGCGGTGCCATGGCGGCGAGCAATCATGGCAGGCCCTACGATCCCACCGTGCGCTCCATGAGCCCAGTCGCGCCAGGGCTTCAGACGACCGCTCGTGAGGCGGTTCCGGCTCCCCCTCCGCCGCTTCGGCCGCCGCCACCCCCGCTCCGGGGCGGCCCGCTGAGATTCCTGCGCTTCGCGCGGCGCAACCGGATGCTGAGCCCCGGCTACGCCGTCCTGATCGTGCGATGGGTGTGGCTCAAGCTGCGCTGGCGCGGTCGGCTGCGCACCGACGGGCTGTGCTTCGTGTGCCCCGGGGTCAAGTTCGAGATCGGCCGCAACGCCACGGTCACGCTCGGTCGGTGGTCATGGATTGGCCACGGCACGAAGGTCAGGGCCCACGAGGGCGAGGTGTCGATCGGAGCCAAGACCGTCCTGGGCCAGGAATGCACGATCTCGGCCTTCCAGCACGTGTCGATCGGCCGCGAGTGCATCGTCGCCGACCGGGTGATGATGATCGACTTCGATCACGGGGTGGTGGAGGTGGAGCGGCCAATCCGCCTGCAGGGCATCTACAAGCGCGACGTTCGGGTGGGGCACAACGTGTGGATGGGATACGGCGCCTGCGTGCTTCGGGGGGTCACCGTCGGGGATAACTCGATCGTGGGCACCAGCGCCGTGGTCACGGCCGACGTGGCTGACAACGCCGTGGTGGCGGGAATCCCGGCCCGCGTGATCAGGATGCGGGACGCCCCGAAGACATTCCGCTGGAAGTAGGCGTCAGCTCCAGCCCACGAGGTCTGGGGCCATGTTCCTCAGCCTCTGATCAAGGTCCTCTCCGTCAAGCGCCGCATGGAGTGCCTCGGCGTGCGCCCGGGCGCGTTCCCGGGGGTACTCCCCGGCCAGCTGGTGGGTGATCTGGAAGGCCCAGTCGCTGGCCTGGAGGGCCAGCAGCTCCCGGAGGGCGCGGTCAGGCGGCCGGCCCGCTGAGGCCAGCGTCTGCAGCTCGGCCGTCCGGGCCAGCCAGGCCAGGTCCGCCACCGGCGGGGCGCTCCACGTCCGCAGGTCGCCCCCGTCCCCCCAGCTGCTGACATCGAGGCCGTCTGGTGCCGGCTGGGGTTCATGACGTTCCAGTGCCTCATCCAGCGTCGTCAGCTCCAGCCCCTGCCGGGCCGCCTCGTCCAGCACGCTCCCCAGCCACCGGACCCCCTCGTGCCACCAGTGGCCCAGAAGCTCGGTGTCCAGAGCGCAGACGCACACCCCCCCGGCGCGGACGCGCTCGCTCACGGCGGCCACGAACTCGGCGGCGTCACACCCGGCCGCGGCCAGCGCGGCCTTCGGGTCATACGGGGCGCCGTCGTTGGCCCAGGCCCGGTGGCGGCGCGGCGTCTGGGCGTGGTAGCTGCGGTAGACGGGCCGGCTCGGATAGCCGGCGGGGCTCCACACGCGCGCGATCGTGGCGCGGTCGATCGGCCACAGCACAGGACCGGCCTGGGTGCGGAGGGGGCGCAGGTGACGCTCGTCGCCTACCCCGAGCCGCCGCGTGAGTTCGACGCACGCGGAGCGCACGCCCGCTTCCTCCAGATGCTCATCCAGCCAGGGTGCGTAGGCGCACTCCGGCAGCCAGAACCCTCCGGCCCACTCGCCGAACCGCTGCCGGTGCGAGGCGATCCCGGACTGGACCTGAAGCGCGATCCCGCCGTCGCTGGCCAGCAGCGGAAGCACGGCATGGGTGGCCGAGGAGGTCCAGCTCACGTGTCGGCCCAACGCGCCGAGAAGGCCTCCCGGTCGTTCGCGCACCTCCCGCAGACGCTCCGCGGCGGAGGCGTAGTCGGCCGCGGACTGCTCCAGCGACCCGGCGACCCCGGGCTCGCCCTTCCCGCGGAAGTGCTCGATGTCCAGCCGGTGAGACTCAGGCCTGACCTCGTCTAGGAAGCTCTGACACCGCGCCAGGGCGTCTGTGTCCTGGAGCTGGTCGCATAGGACGGGGGTCAGCGACAGGGTGACCGGCGCGCGGCCGAGCACGTCGAGCAGCGGTAGATACGAGGTGGCGATCGCCTCCCAGAGCCACTCCTCGCCGAAGGGCCAGGTGCCAAAGCCCTGTGGACTGCGAAGAAACGACGGCGGGTCCTGGGGTGGCCATTCGGCGCCGCCCTCCACGTAGGGCATGTGGGTGTGCAGGACGATTGCCAGCTGGCCTGGCCCGGTCATTTCGCAGAGGCTAATCAGCCGTCGGGGGACCGGCGGCGCGGCATCTCAGCCCCGGCACACGGCCAGGAAGTCCAGCGCCCGGTCCAGTCCGCCCGGCCTGAGCGCGAAGTCCCGGGTGCGGATGGCCGGCGTGAAGCGGTCGTAGAACGGCTTGGTGATACGCAGTCGCGCGTGCACCGCGTCCCAGCCCAGGCTCAGGGCAACGGCATGCACCCGGAGCTTGCGGGCGTGGAACAGACCGAGCAGCTCCACGTTCCCGAACACCGACTGGCACAGCTGCGCGAACTCCCCGGCCCGGTATTCCCGGACATGCCACGGATTGCCGGACCTCGGCTCACCCGGTGGGGCGAGGGTGAGAACGTTGGGGGTTGAGACGAAGGCGACGCCTCCGGGGGCCAGCAGGCCCTTGAAATGAGCCAGAACCGCCTCCGGCTCCTGAACGTGCTCGATCGTCTGAAGGAAAACGACCGCGTCGAACTCACCCGCCTCGCCGAAGTTCTCCACCATGCCCCGCTCGAAGCTCACGTTCGGCCGGCGATAGCGCAGGCGGGCGTGCTCGTGGGCCTCGGGATTGGCATCGACGCCCACCACGCTCCGGGCGCTTGCGGCCAGAACATCCGACCCGTAGCCCTCGCCACACGCCATGTCGAGGACCCGCAGGCCCTCCACCCGGGCCGCGATCCACTCGTAGACGGCCAGGTGGCGCTGGAACCAGTAATTCTCGGCCGGCACATCGGGCAATGTCCGCTCGCCGGTGAGTTCCAGAGGGGGCACCCCCGGCGGCTGGTTCTGCTGCACGTACATCTCCATTGGCGCGCCGAGAGGGTAATGTGAATTCGCCATGGCGGCGGTGCGGAGTGCCGAACACATCAGGGACGTCAACACCCGGTACCACGACGTCGCCGCCGCCGGATATGACTCCAAGTGGGGAATCGACTTCGGCGATATCGGTCAGACCCAGGTGCTGGGCAAGCTCCGAAAGGTCCTGGGGCCCGACCTGGAGCGAGGCTTTGACCGCTCCCTGGAGATAGGCGCCGGGACGGGCTACTTCAGCCTCAACCTGCTCCAGGCCGGAGCGGTGAAGGAGGCCACCTGCACCGATATCTCGCCGGGCATGGTCAGGACCCTGGCGGTCAACGCCGCCCGTCTGAACCTTCCCGTGAGGACAGCGCGGGCGGATGCCGAATCCCTTCCCTTCCCGGACGGAGGGTTTGATCTCGTCCTGGGACACGCTGTGCTCCACCACCTGCCGGACCTGGATCGGGCGTTCGGCGAGTTCAACCGGGTGCTCCGACCGGGAGGGTGGATCGTGTTCGCGGGCGAGCCGTCCCGGCGGGGGGATCGCCTGGCCTCGATCCCCAAGCGCGGAGCCCATGCGCTGGCCCCCCTGTGGCGTTCGCTGATGCGGGCCGGGCCCGCGCCTGCGGGCGAGGGTGGGCACACCGACGAGGCGGAGGACCACGCGCTGGAGCGCCTGGTGGACATCCACGCCTTCGACCCCACAGACCTGGCCGGGGTGGCTGAGCGGGCCGGATTCGGCCACGTTCGGATCCGCGGTGAGGAGCTGGTGGCCAACTGGTTCGGCTGGTTCAATCGCTCGCTGGAGGCCAGTGCGAACCCTGACGATGTGCCGATGCTCTGGCGGCAGTACGCCTTCCACGGCTACCTGGCGCTCCAGCGTCTCGACGAGCGCGTGCTGGAGCCCCTGCTCCCACCCTCGATCTTCTACAACCTGCTGCTGGCCGCCCGCAAGGGCTGACGTGCCCGAGCCCAGGGCGTAGTCTGGGCGCGTGGAGGACCGTCAGGAGCGTGACTTTCCGCTGTTCCCGTTGGGTCTCGTCGCCCTGCCGGGCGAGATGATCCCGCTGCACATCTTTGAGGAGCGCTACAAGACGATGATGAACGAGTGCCTGCGGGACGAGACGGAGTTCGGCATCGTCTGGCTCTCCGATGACGGGCTGCGGGAGACGGGCTGCGCGTGTGCCATCGAGCGGGTGCTGGAGCGGATGGAGGATGGACGGATGAACCTGCTGGCTCGGGGCACTCGTCCCATCCGGGTTCTGGAGCGCCAGGGACATCTGGCCTACCCGGCCGGGGTGATCGAGTTCCTGGATGACCGGGAGGAGGCGATCGACTCGCAGCTCCTGGGCGCCGCCCAGTCGGCCTACGCCGAGCTCGTCAAGCGGGTCACCGATAACGAGCCGGATGCCGGAGAGCTGCAGGACATGGGCGCCTATTCCATGGCCGCCACGGTGGACTTCGGCCCCGAGGCCAAGCAGGGACTGCTCGACCTCCGCTCCGAGAACGCCCGGCTGCGCCTGGTCACCCGGCTGTTCCAGGCTGCGGCCACCCGGCTGGACCTGGTGGAGCGCGCGCAGGAGCGGGCCCGCTCCAACGGGAAGATCAGGTTCGGCTGAGGGGGGGCGGCTCAGCGCGCCGCCGCGCCGGGCTCACAGGTTGTAGAAGATCATGGCCGTGCCGAAGACCCAGCAGTAGATGGCGAACGGCCACAGGGTTCTGGTCTTGAAGTAACGCATCAGGAAGTGCACGGTCACGATCGCCGTGATCGCGGCGGAGATGGCGGCCACCACCGAGGCCACGCGGAGGTTATGGGCCTGCGGACCCACGGCGCCGTGGATCTGGCCCGTCAGGTCGCCGAACTTCAGGATCCCGGCGGCCAGGATCGGAGGGGTGGCCAGCAGGAAGGCGAACCTGGCGGCGTCGCTGTGGTCAAGCCCCCGCGCCAGCCCCGTCGACATGACCACTCCATCACGGCTGATACCCGCAATCAGGGCCGAGGTCTGGGCCGTGCCGATGACCGCCGCCTCGCGGAGCTCCAGCGTGTCCAGCCGTCGTCCCCCGTCCTCCTTGGCCCCCTCACGCCTGGCCAGTTCCCGGACCTCCGCCCGGCGTCTGAAGTGCTCGCCCGCGGCCAGGATGAACCCGTTGACGACCAGGAAGATCGAAGCTGACAGAGGCTTGGCCAGGGCGGTCCGCACGGGGTGTTCCAGAACCAGCCCCAGGATCCCCACCGGGATCGTGGCCATGATGATGAGCCAGGCCAGCCGCTCGATCGGGGTCTTGATGCTGCGCCGGGCGAGCGTCCGGAAGAACCCGCCGATGATGTCCAGCCAGGTGCGCCAGAAGTAGATCAGCAGCCCGATGGCGCTGCCGACGTGGAGCATGACCACGAACGCCAGCCACGGCGACTCGGGCTGCGACTGCCAGCGCACGATGTTGTCCCACCCGAAGAGGCTGGGGAACAGGACCGTGTGCCCCAGGCTGGAGATCGGGAACAGCTCGGTGGCGCCCTGAAGGATTCCCAGGACGATGGCCTGGAAGATGGTGATCAGGTCCTGGTGGTGTTGGGCGGCGACTGTGAGCACGAGGCGGGAACCGTAGCGGCTTGCCCCTAACCAGCGCCTAAGCCGGTTCTTAGTGTTCCCGGCCGCCCTGGCGCTATCCGCTCAGCTTGCAGGCCTGGTGCGCAGCCTTGAGAGCGAACTGCTCGACCTGGGCCAGCAACGGGTGGTGCGCCGCCGCCGTGTCCGGGAATGACACACCGCCGTACGGGAGGACGACGTAGTAGCGGTTGACGCTGTTCTTCGGCACCGGCAGGCGCAAGCCGGCAACTGAGGACAATTGCGGTGCCAGGTCTCGAGCCTGGAGAAGCAGGGGATCGGCCAGAGGCTTGGGCCAGCCACCGTTGCAGCTGATCGTCCCGCTGTCATTGACCAGGAGCGCCAGTTCGGGCCCGTGTCCGCGGCGCTTGAGCAGGAA
>JBJMLC010000021.1:0-33891 GCA_045805485.1 Solirubrobacteraceae bacterium
CCGTGAGAGGGCGGCGTCCTAGTCCCCTAGACGATAGCGGCGGGGGTGGGATTCGCAGGGCTTTACAACCCTGCCCCGACTCCTGCGCTGGGGCAGAGCGCGGATCCGGAATCAGTCCCGCGTCAAGGGTAGCCCACGCCCCGCCGGACGGTCGAGCGCGGATGACCAGGCACGCAGGCACGAACTTTGGCGTCTGGATTGACCATATGTCAGTCGATTCGCCATCGGTCGCCCGTGGCGATGGCGCCGCCCCCGCGCCGGCAAGCCCCTACGCCCGAAGAGACTGAGCCGCGCCGGCGGAGCGCTCCTGACCACGACCACGCGCAAACGGCTCAAGCCCCCGCATCGCGGCCTGGATGGCCACGTTGTGGTTCCAGCGGAAGAGTGGCCGCAGGATCGGGGTCAGCACCCGGATGAGGGTGCGGTCGGCGTGCACCCGCCAGTCGAAGGTCACGTGCACGCCCGCCTCTGACGGCGTCAGCATCCACGTCCCGTGGCCTCGCAGATCGCCCGTCACCTCGACCTCGAACCGGTGCGGCGCGTCCATGGCCACGATCGTGGACACGGTCGAGAGGGTGTAGGGAAGGCGTGCCTTGAACTTCTGCTGGGAGGCGCGCCCGACCTCCGGCGGCCCGTCGGCCGCCACCTCCAGGTACACCGGCGTCCACCACTCCGGATAGGTCCTCGCGTCGGCCAGCGCCTGGAACACCTGATCCTGCGGCGCGGCCACGTCCCACTCGTCGATGAACACATACTCAGCCGGCATCAGAGGCTCCTCCATGTCACGTACGGACTGCGTTTCGGACATCCATACGGACCCCGGCGCTTCTCGGATCACGCGCAGGCGTCCAGGGCCTGGCCACGCCCGAAGCGGCGGCCCATACTCGAGCCCAGTGCGTGGGCTGGCCCCTGATATCTTCAGATGGCCCGCGGCTGTGGCGGAATTGGTAGACGCGCACGGTTCAGGTCCGTGTGGGCGAAAGCCCGTGGAGGTTCGAGTCCTCTCAGCCGCATCTTCGCCAGTGCCCTGGGTCGCAAATCCGACGACCCACGACGCTACCCAGGCCTCTCCGCGTGCCCCCCGAACGCCTTGCGCATCGCCGACAGCGTCTGGTTGGCGAACTGGTCCAGATCGCGGGAGGCGAAGCGGGAATACAGGGCGGTGGTGAGCACCGGGGCGGGGACGCCCTCGTCGATGGCGGCGATGGCCGTCCAGCGGCCCTCGCCTGAGTCCGAGACCCGGCCGGAGAAGTCCGCCAGGTCAGGCGACTCGTGCAGGGCCTGGGCAGTCAGGTCAAGCAGCCACGAGGCCACCACGCTGCCTCGCCGCCAGACCTCGGTGATGGAGGCCACGTCCAGGTCGTACTGGTAGTACTCGGGATGATCGAGGGGCGCCGTCTCGGCGTCGGCTTGCCGGGTCGTCTTGCCCACGTTGGCGTTGCGCAGGATGTTCAGTCCCTCGGCGTAGGCGGCCATCAGCCCGTACTCGATGCCGTTGTGGACCATCTTCACGAAGTGCCCGGCCCCCACCGGGCCGCAGTGGAGGTAGCCCTGCTCAGCCTGGCTCGGATCTCCATCGCAGCCGGGCGTCCTCTCAGCGGACTCAAACCCGGGGGCAATCGATTCGAACAGGGGCGCGAGGCGCTCCACCACCTGCGGCTCGCCGCCGATCATCAGGCAGTAGCCCCGCTCCAGTCCCCAGACGCCGCCGCTCGTGCCGCAGTCCACGTAGTGCACGCCACTGCTCAGCAGCTCCTGGGCCCGGCGGATGTCGTCCCGGTAGTACGTGTTGCCGCCGTCGATGATCACGTCCTCGGCCTCCATGTGGCTGGCCAGCTCGCGCACCGTCTGCTCGGTGATGTCTCCGGCCGGGACCATCACCCACGCCGCGCGGGGCGGCGTGAGCGCCTGGACGAACTCCTCCAGCGAGCCGGCCCCCGTGGCCCCCTCGCTCGATAGTTCCTTGACGGCATCAGCGTTGACGTCGTAGACGACACAGTCGTGGCCCGCCTTCGTCAGGCGCCTGACGATGTTTGCCCCCATCCTGCCCAGTCCGACCATTCCCAGTTGCATGCCCATTCCTCACTCGTGCGGGGAACCCGCGCGACGCGCCGGTTCCGGTTTGTCAGAGTCATAGTCGCCATGAGGCGTGGTGGCGCCGCCTGGTCGCATGGCTACTCGTTGAGATTCCACTCGCGCACCACCTGCGTCTCACGCTCATATCCCAAGACGCTCACCGCCCCCGCCGCCAGCGCGAGGCGAGCCCCGGCGGCCACCGGCATCTCGATCCACCGCGCGCCGAGCACGCGCAGGATGTGCCCGTGGGCAAACAGCAGCGCGTCGCCCGCCGCCGCTCGCGCCTGCTGCAGCACGGCGTCCGCCCGCGTCCCCACCTGGTCAGGCGTCTCGCCTCCTGGACAGCCGTCGCGCCACAGGTTCCAGTCCGGTCGCTCGGTCCGGATCTCAGGCGTGGTCAGGCCCTCGTAGTCGCCGTATTCCCACTCGTGCAGCTCATCGCAGACGACCGCCACCTCGCCGAAGCCCGCCAGCTGGCACGTCTCACGCGCCCGGCGCAGTGGGCTGCACAGCACCAGGCTGAACTGTCGGCCGGCCAACAGGTCCGCCAGGTCCTCGGCCCGCGCGCGGCCCTCCTGGAGCAATGGAAGATCGGTCCGGCTGGTGTGCCGGCCGGATGCGCTCCACTCGGTCTGGCCGTGGCGCACCAGCACCAGCTCATGACGTGGTTGGGCGGCGGAGCTCACGCGCCGCCGGTGCGCTCGATCTCCAACACCTCGCCGCGCCGCCTGACGTGGCGCTCCTCGTCCGAGATCTGCGCACTCAGGAATGCGGTCACGATCTCGGCCGCCACGGCCACCCCGATCACCCGGCCTCCCAGACAGAGCACGTTCAGACCGTCGTGCTCCACGGCCTGGTGCGCCGTGTATGTGTCGTGAATCGTGGCCGCGTAGATCCCACGGATCTTGCATGCCGCCACCGAGACCCCGGCTCCGGACCCGCACACGATGATCCCGCGCTCGGCCTGGCCGGACACGACCGCCCTCCCCACCTCCAGCGCCTTCTTCGGGTAGTCGATTGGTTCGGTGGAGTCGGTGCCGAGGTCAAGCACCTGATGGCCGAGACTCTCTACGAGCTCCAGCAGTCGCGGGCGAAGGGGAACGCCGGCATGGTCAAAGGCGCAGGCGACGATCACGGTCGGGATACCTCCGGGGTGCGGAATGGGCGGGATGGGCCAGCGTTGTCCGCGGCATCGTGGCTGCTCAGCTCCAGCTCATGCACAGCCAGCATGGCGGCGCCCAGCACTCCGGCCCGCTGGCCGTAGCGGGCCAGGCGGATCTTGGTCCGGGTGCCCAGCCCGGGAACTATGTACGCGCGAGCAACGCGACAGGCCGACTCCAGCAGCAGCTCGCCCGCCCGGGCTGCACCCCCACCGATCACCACCTCGTCAGGGTCGAACGTGTTGATGGCGTTGGCCACCCCGATGCCCACCCGCTCGGCCCAGAGCTGGATCGTCCTCCGGGCGACGGCGTCCCCCGCCTGGGCCGCATCGACGACCTCGACTCCGGTCACGGGCTGGCCAGCGGCCTGCAGCCGCCCCAGAGCACCTTCGGGGTGCTCCTCGGCCGACCTGACGGCCAGGTGATCCAGGGCGTGGCCTGAGGCCACGGACTCAAGCGATCCCGGTTGCGGAAACGTCTGCTCCACCGGGACCTCACCCTCCCGCTCGGCGGCCACGATGGTATGGCCGAGCTCGCCCGCACCGCCACTCGATCCGCGGTAGATCCGCCCGCCGATGACGATTCCTCCGCCCACACCGGTGCCGAAGGTCAGCATCACGAGGTTACGCGCCGCGGGGCGGAGGTCCTCGTCGAGGGCCTCGGCCAGCGCGGCCACGGTGGCGTCGTTGTCCACGAATACTGGGAGGCCAAGCCGATCGCTCAGCACGTGCCTGAGCGGAACGTCGGCCAGCGGGACGTTCACCGACGAGACGACCCGCCCGGTTTCGAACTCCACGATCGAGGGGACGCCGACACCCACCCCCTGGAGGTCCGGCGGGCGGATCTCATCGATGAGCGCAACCAGCTCGTCCAGCAGGGCTTCGCGACTCGTGAGATCCGTGGCCCGCAGCACCGGGTCGCCGAGCACCCCATCCGACAGCGCCGCCGCCGCCACCTTCGTCCCGCCCAGGTCGACGCCGACGACCGGGCCCATCACGGCAGCTTGGCTGCGGCCGCGGGATCGAGCAGCACGAGCATCTCGCTGACCAGGGGTCGGACCATCGATGCGGGCACCTGTGGGTCCGGTTTGGCGTCGGGACCGAATGCGGCCAGAACCGCGTCGGCCTTGGACTCGCCCTCCACCAGGAACACCATCAGATTGGTGTGAGCGAGCGCCGGCAGCGTCAGGCTGATTCTGGGGACGAAGGGCTCATGCCCCGCCTCGGGCACGCCGACCACGAGCCGGGAGAGCTCCCCGAGCGCCGGCTGGCCCGGGAACAGCGAGGCGGTGTGGGCATCAGGGCCCAGGCCCATGAGCACGACCTCGAACCTGGGCGTGCCCGCCGCCTTGATCTCCTGCTCGTAGGCGTCCGCGCCCTCCGCGTGACCAAGCTCGCCCTGGATTCGCTTGACATCCAGGGAGGCGAGGTCGCTCAGCGGATCGAACAGGGCCTCCTTGGCCAGCTTGTAGTTGGCCCTGTCGTCACCCGCGGGGACACACCGCTCATCGCCAAACCAGAACACCGTGTCCTCCAGGTCGATCCCCAGATCCCGCACGGCCTGAGCCAGCTCCCGATAGGCCTGGCGCGGGGTGGAGCCGCCGGTGAGCACGACGTGTCCCCCGGCCATGACTGCGCTCAGCAGGATGACCGAGCAGGCGCGGGCCGGATCGTCGACGATCTCGATCTCAAAGCTCACGGACACAGCTCCAGCGCCGCCCCCAGCGCAGGACCGTAGGTGCCGTCCCGGAGCAGGGCCTGCCGAACGCCCTCGCCGAGGATTCCTCCCTCTCCCCGCGAGGCCCCGAGCACTCTCCAGCTCAGCTCGCGTCCGTCCTCGAAGACCTCGCGCGCCGATAGCCCTCCGCTCCCTCGGTCAAGTGACAGCGACGATTGCGACCACCTGACCGTCACTCCCCCCAGCCCCGGGGCATCCTGGTCGAAGGGTGCCAGCTGGACGTGAACGCGCCGATCGCCGCCGGCGGCCAGGTCCCCATGCCGACCATCGCCATTCGGATCCGAGAGTCGACCGGGCTCCCATCCCAGCCGGCTGGCCAGCCAGCCCGCCAGGAGGGCGGCGCTCGGAGCCGAGGAGGGATGGTGGCGGATGCAGATCTCGCTCAGCTGCCCCAGGGCCGGACGCCGGTCAGGCGTGTCGAAGCACGCCGCCAGACGCTCACGCCACGGCGTGGTGCGCAGCCATGCCAGATCCACCACATACGCGTGCCCCAGCAACTCGCACGCCCTGGCCAGCCCGACGTCGTCCTGGTCGTGATCGTCCGAGTCCACGAGCACCACGTCCGTCATGGGAAGCAGAGCCTCCACCGCCTGGTGGAAACCATGTGGTGACCACAGCATGGTCGGCAGCTCGGGGACACGGACGGGATCGACGATCGTGTCCAGCCGGCCGAGGTGCTCAGGCCCCATGTCGATCTCCACCTTCTCGTGGATCACGCCGAGGGTCCCACCCGGCGCCTCCTCATAGTCCATGACCATCACGGCGTCAAGCGCGTCCCGGCCATCCTCCACCGCGCACAGGATCATGCGCGAGGCTCGGTAGCGACCCACCCTCTCGAGCCGGTTTGCGATCTCCCCTTTCCATTCCCGGTCTGCCACCACGATCAGGTTGAGCACCCGCGCGGGGACCAGCGAGGGGTTCTCGGCGTGGCGTCGACGCAGCAGGTCCCGCAGCGCCGACTCGATTGCGTCCGGAGTCGTGTCCTGCGCGGCCCAGACGTCGTCGCTCACAGCCGCCCCGCTAGAGCCGCCGCCAGGAATGGCCGGGCATGAGGAGACGCTCCGCCTCCTCGGGGCCCTGGGACCCCGGCTCGTACTGCTGGATCTCGGAGGATGTGTCCTGCTCCCAGGCGGTGAGGATCGGGTCGACGATCGCCCACAGTGCCTCGATCTCGTCATTGCGAGTGAACAGAGTGGCCTCTCCTCGCATCGCGTCCAGGATCAGCCGCTCATACGCCTCGGGGGACTGGGAGACGAACGACGTGCCGTAGTGGAACTCCATGTGCACCGGACGAATGCGCATCCGCGCCCCGGGGATCTTGGCCCCCACCGATACAGAGACCCCCTCGTCAGGCTGCACCATCAACGTGATCTGGTTCTGCTGCACGCCCACCGAACCGATGCTCTGGAAGGCCATGTGGGGGACCGGCTTCAAAGTGACGACGATCTCGGTCACCTTGCGGGCCAGCCGTTTGCCCGTCCGCAGGTAGAACGGGACGGCTGCCCAGCGCCAGTTGGACACCGCCAGCCTCAGCGCGGCAAAGGTCTCGGTGCGTGAGTCCTCCGGGACCCCCTCCTCCTCACGGTATCCCTGGACCTTCTTGCCCTGAACCTCACCCGACCCGTACTGGCCGCGCACGGCGATCTCGGGGACCTCCTCCACGCTCGGGGGGACGATCGACTCCAGGACCTTCACCTTCTCGTCGCGGACCCTGTTGGCCTCGAAGGACGCCGGAGGTTCCATGGTCAGCAGCGCCAGGAGCTGGAGCATGTGGTTCTGAACCAGATCACGCAGCGCGCCCGCGTGGTCGTAGTACCCGGCCCGGCCCTCGATGCCGATGTCCTCCGAGGCCGTGATCTGCACGCTGTCCACGAAGTTCCGGTTCCACACCGGCTCGAACAGAGTGTTGGCAAACCGGAAGGCCATCAGGTTCTGGACCGTTTCCTTGCCCAGGTAATGGTCGATGCGGAAGATCTGCGATTCCTCGAAGACCTCAAGGAGCTGGGCGTTGAGCGATCGAGCCGACTCCAGGTCGTGGCCGAAGGGCTTCTCGATCACGATCCGGGCCTCGGCGCCGGCCGGCCTGGCCAGGCCGGCTTGCCCGATCTTCTCGGAGATCACCGGGAAGAAGTCAGGAGCCGTGGAGAGATAGAAGACGCGGTTCAACGCGTGGCCCGCGCGTTCGTCGAACTCCTCCAGGACCTCGCCCAGGGCCGAGTACACCTGATCATCGTCGAACGTGCCAGGGACGTAGCGGATGTTTTCCAGCAGGCCCTCCAGGACGTCGGAATCGGCCTTCTGGCGAGAGAAGCGCTCGATCGACTCCCGCGCCACCTGGGCGAAGTCCTCATGCTCCTGATCCCGCCTGGCCACGCCCACGAGCTCGAAGCGCTCAGGCAGCGCACCCTCGTGGGCCAGGTTGTACAGCGCCGGCAGCAGCTTGCGGTGGGCGAGGTCGCCCGTGGCGCCGAAGATCACCAGTGCGGTCGGATGGACCGGAAGGCGCTCCAGGCCCTCGACGAGACGGTTCTCGTCGGCCACCCGGTCCTCGACCGCGGTCATGTCCGCACCGGGACGGTCATGCCCCGTCCGCGAGCAGACGGCTGACCCGTTCGGCCAGCTCCTGAACCGCCTGCGCGGCGTCGCCGTCAAGCGCTACGCGCTCGGCGGGGAGCCCATGGTCGCGGAGCGTTTGGAGATCGCCCGCCGATTGGGCGGCGATCAGCGTCCCGAACGTGTAGCTCGCGCCCGGTATGGCCAGATCGGTCGCCGGGTCGTTGACCAGCTGGAGGAAGCGACCGGTGGGCGGCCCGCCCTTGTGGAGCTGCCCGGTGGAATGGAGGAAGCGGGGGCCATAGCCATAGGTCACCGCCGCGCCCGTGGCCGCCCGGATGACTGCCCTCAGCTCGGAGATGGCCTCGTCGAGCTCGTTTGAATAGGGCAGGTAGCCCATGATGGCCACGTAGTGGGGCGGCTGGGCATCGCTGAGCAGCGCCCGCAGCGCCCCATCATCAGCCGGCTCGGGAGTCGGCACCGTGCCTGATTCGAGCACCTGCTTGGTGTTGTCCTTGGCCTCCTGGACGTTGGGCTGATCGAACGGATTGATCTCCAACGCCCACCCGGCGACGGCGACGGCGAACTCGGCCAGGAAGAAGATCCTCCCCAGATCGGCCGGCCCGTGCGTCGCCAGCGTGAGGGTGGGATGTCCCGCCCCGGCCAGCTCCTCCACTGCCTTGTCCAGGCGCTCGTCGGGCTCCGCGCCTTCCCTGAGATACACGAACACGCGGTCATCGCCGTACGCCTCGGCATCGCCCAGCGGCTCGTCGGCCACGGGCAGGATGCCGCGGCCATGCTTGCCGGTGGACTCGGCCACCAGCTGCTCCACCCACAAGCCGAAGCTCTCGAGGGGCTCAGAGACGATGAACGTGAGCTTGTCCCGCCCGTGGCGGGCAAGCTCGCCGAGCGCCGCTCCCAGCCACAACCCGGAATTCGACTCGCTGCAGTCGTAGTGGGCGCAGGCCTGCTCAGCCACCTGGCAGCCGTGGAGCAGCAGCGCCACGTCGACGCCCATCAGGGCCGCCGGGACCAGCCCGAAGTACGACAGAACGCTGTAGCGACCGCCGATGTCCGGGGGGTTGAGGAATGTTCGACGCAGGCCGTCATCGGATGCCAGCTGCTCCAAGGGACTGCCGGGATCGGTGATGACCACGAACTGGCGGGGCTCGGCCAGGGCGGCGAAGTGGCGGTAATGGGACAGGGTCTCGACCGTACCCCCCGACTTGGAGGAGACGATGAACAGCGTCTTCTCCAGGTCGACCGACTTCTGTACGGCGTCCACCACGTCAGGATGAGTTGAGTCGAGAACCTGAAGGCGCAGGCCATCGCCGATCGCGCCGTTCCGGGCGAACGAGCGCCGGATGACCTCGGGGCCCAGCGAGGAGCCGCCCATCCCCAGCAGGACGACATCCGTGAAGCCCTCGGAGCGGCACTCCTGGGCGAACTCCTGAAGCTCAGGCGCTCGCTCCAGCATGGCATCAGCGACGGTCAGCCAGCCCAGGCGGTCCTCGATCTCGGGCACGCCGGGACCGCCCCAGAGAGAGGGATCCCGCCGCCAGACCCGCTGGGCCACGCTCTCGGCCATGGCCCCCTTGATGCGCTCGGCCACGTGACCCTGGTCCTCCAGTGGGAGCTTGGCGTCGACCGTGGGCGGCTGACCGGTGACCACGGCTCCACGCTGCTCCTCGATGCCGGCCAGGAGGGTGTCCATCGCCTTCTCGAATTGCTCCACGCCCTCCACGAGCAGCTCGTCCGTGACCTTCTTCATGTCGACGCCGGCTTCGGCCAGCGCCTCCAGGTCGGCTGTGGGGTCCGCCTCGGCCGTCGGCCCGGTGACCTCCAGGTGGTCGGCGCAGGCGTGCAGGGTGGCCATCGGCATCGTGTTGACCGTGTGCGCGCCGACCAACTCCTCCACGTACTTGGTGTCTGAATAGTCCGGGTTCTTGGTTCCCGTTGAGGCCCAGAGCGGCCGCTGCACCGCTGCCCCGCCGTCACTCAGCGCCTCCCAGCGCTCGCCGGAGAAGATCTCCTGGAACCGCCGGTAGGCCGCCCGGGCGTTGGCCACCGCGGCCTTGCCCATCAGATCGGTGCGACCCAGCGCCTCGAGCTGCTTGTCCGCCTTGGAGTCAACGCGGGAGACGAAGAACGAGGCCACCGAACGAATGTCCAGCGACAGGCCCTCGGCCTGGCGGCGCTCCAGACCGCGCACATACGCCTCGGCCACGCGCTCATAGGCCTCGACAGCGAACAGCAGCGTGACGTTGACGTTGATTCCCTCGTAGTTGGCCTGCTCAATGGCCGGAGCGCCCTCTGGGGTGCCCGGGATCTTGATCATCAGGTTGGGCCGGTCCACGACCTGCCAGTAGTCGCGGACCATCTCAAGCGTGCGCTCGGTGTCGTAGGCGATGTCAGGCGCCACCTCCAGTGAGACGAAACCGTCCTGGCCGCCCAGTTCCTCGTGCGTAGCGGCCAGCACGTCGCAGGCCAGCTGGACATCTCGCTGGGCCAATCGTTCGTAGATCTGGACTGGCTCGAGCCCCTCGCGTGCGTACTCCTCCAGGTCCTCCTTGTAGTCGTCGGAGCCGAGAATCGCCTTCTCGAAGATCGATGGATTGGCCGTCACCCCTCGCAGGGACTCCTCCTCCACCATCCGGGCCAGCTCGCCACCCTCCACCAGGGATCGGCGGATCTGGTCCAGCCACACGCTCACGCCCTCGCTCGTCAGACGCGCCAGCCGTTCGTTGACCTGCGCAGCGGTACTCATCGTTCCACCATCTCCCTTCCGATCTGGGCCACCTTTGAAGCGGTGATCCCGAAGTGCTCGTAGACCTCCTTGGCCGGCCCGGACTCCCCGAACGTCGTCATGCCCACGAACACTCCATCCGGTCCGATCCACTTGTCCCAGCCGAAGGGACTGGCGGCCTCCACGGCAATCCTGGCCCGGCAGTCCGGCGGCAGCACCTGATCCCGATATTCCTCTGGTGCCTCGGTGAAGGTATCCATGCACGGCATGCTGACCACCCGGACGCGGACACCAACCAGCTGGTCGGCCGCCTCAAGGCACAGAGAGACCTCCGAGCCAGTGCCGATCAGAATCAGCTCAGGCTCCCCTCCCTGGCTGTCCCGCAGGACATACGCCCCGCGCTCGATGGCGTCGTCAGGGATTCCGTCCGGATCGAGGATCGGGAGGTTCTGCCGGGAAAGCGCGAACGCCGTCGGCGCCTCGGTGCTCCTCAGGGCAAAGCGCCAGCCCAGCACCGTCTCGTTGGCGTCCGCGGGCCGCAGCACCTTGAGGCGCGGCATGGCCCGCAGGGCAGCCAGATGCTCGATCGGTTGATGGGTGGGGCCGTCCTCGCCCAGGCCGATCGAGTCGTGGGTCCACACCCAGATCGAGGGCAGCTTCATGAGCGCCGACAGCCGCACCGCCCCGCGCATGTAGTCCGAGAACGTGAGGAACGTGGCCCCGAAGGCGCGGAAACCGTGGAGGCCAAGACCGTTGACAATCGCGCCCATGCCGTGTTCGCGTACGCCAAAGCGCAAGTTTCTACCTCCGTAGGACCCTTTTTCCACGTCGCCACCGTCATCGATGTCGGTGTTCGTGGATGTGGCCAGGTCGGCCGAGCCGCCCACCAGCTGGGGAAGGCGCTGGGCCGCCCACTGGATCGCCTTGCCGGAAGCCTTGCGGGTGGCCACCGGGTCATCCCCGGGGTCGAAGCGGGGCAGATCTCCGTCGTCCCAGCCCTCGGGCATGCCGCCCGCGTCGATCATCTGGAGCTGCTCGGCCTCCTGGGGGAACTCCTGGCGGTAGGCGTCGAAGCGCCCCTTCCACTCGGCCTGCAGGTCCCGGCCGCGCTCGCAGGAGCGGCGGAAGTGCTGCAGGGCCTCATCCGGGACATGGAACGTCTTGTCCGGATCCCAGCCGTAGGCCTCCTTCGTCAGCCGGATCTCGTCGTCCCCCAGCGGAGACCCGTGCGCCTGGGAGGTGTCCTGCTTGTGCGGACTTCCGAAGCCGATGTGTGAGCGCACGACGATCAGTGACGGACGGTCCTCGATCTCGACGGCACCGCGGGTGGCTTCCTCCAGGCGGTCCAGGTCGTTGACGTCCTCGACAGTGTCGACATGCCAGCCGTAGGCCTCATAGCGCATGGGCACGTCCTCGGAGAACGACTGCGAGGTGGGACCGGCCAGCTGGATCTTGTTGTCGTCGTAGAAGGTGATCAGGTTCCCCAGGCCGAGGTGCCCTGCCAGTGAGGACGCCTCGGAGGCGACCCCCTCCTGCATGTCGCCGTCGGAGGCGATCACGAACGTGCGGTGGTCGACCACGTCGTGCCCGGGCCGGTTGAAGCGCGCGGCCAGCATGCGCTCGGCCAGGGCCAGGCCGACGGCCATGGAGATTCCCTGGCCGAGAGGACCGGTCGTGGCCTCGATGCCCGGGCTGTCCTTGCGCTCAGGATGGCCGGCCGTGGGCGATCCCACCTGGCGGAAGTTCTCGATGTCCTCCAGCGTCATGGGGTAGCCGGCCAGGTAGAGGGTCGAGTAGAGGAGCATCGACGCGTGGCCGGCCGACAGGATGAACCGGTCCCGATCGATCCAGTCCGGATCGCTGGGGTTGTGGCGCATGACCCGCGTGTAGAGCACGTAGGCCAGCGGCGCCAGGGCCATCGGGGTGCCCGGATGACCCGAGTTCGCCTTCTGGACCGCGTCCATGGACAGCGTGCGGATCGTGTCCACGCAGAGCCGGTCCAGGGTCGTGGTGGCGGAGTCAGTGGCAGTCAAGGTTTGTCACTCGCAGCATAAACGGATCTGGCCATTGCCAAACGTCCGTCGTGTGATCCAAGTTGCTGTTCAGCCGAACAGGACGCCATAGCGCTCGTATTCCTCCACCGGTACCCGCCGGACCTCGGCCACCGCCACGGTCAGAGGTGTGAGCTCTATCGCTGTGGACCGCAGGGCGGTCATCATCCCCCACGCGCCGTCGTGGGCGGCGTCGATGGCCGCCAGGCCCAGCCGGGTGGCCAGGACCCGGTCAAACGGTGTGGGGCTCCCGCCGCGCTGGACGTGGCCCAGCACGGTGGCCCGGGTCTCGAAATGGGTTCGCTGCTCGATCTCACGCTCCAGGGCGTATCCGATGCCGCCCAGGCGGGGATGCCCGAACTCGTCCACGCTTTCCGGACTGGCCACCGTCATCGTGCCCTCTCTCGGCTCCGCGCCCTCGGCGGCCACGACGATCGAGAAGTAGCGCCCGCGCTCGTGCCGGCGACGGATCAGCCGGCACACCTCCTCGATGTCGAACGGGATCTCCGGGATGAGGATCACGTCGGCCCCCCCGGCGATGCCTGAGTGCAGAGCGATCCACCCCGCCGTGCGGCCCATGACCTCCACGATCAGGATGCGGTTGTGGCTCTCGGCGGTGGTGTGCAGCCTGTCGATGGCCTCGGTGGCGATCGACAGCGCGGTGTCGAACCCGAATGTCACGTCGGTGCCCCCGAGGTCGTTGTCGATCGTCTTGGGCACTCCGATCACCTTGATGCCCTCCTCCCCCAGGCGTGCAGCCACGCCCAGCGTGTCCTCGCCGCCGATGGCGATCAGGCCTTCGATGCGGAAGTCAGACAGCGTTCCCCGCACCCGCTCCAACCCATCGTCACGCTTGTACGGGTTCGTGCGGGAGCTGCCCAGGATCGTGCCTCCGCGAGGCAGGATCCCCCTGATGGCCTCGAGCGTCAGCTCCGTCATGCTCCCCTCAAGCACGCCCCGCCAGCCGTCCCGGAACCCGATCACCTGATCGCCGTACTCGTCGACCGCCTTCCGGACCACGGCCCGGATGACCGCGTTCAACCCGGGGCAGTCGCCGCCGCCGGTGAGGAGGCCGATTCGCATCGCGCGGCATCCTATTTGTAGGCTTCATGTCGTGAAGCGAATGTCGCGTGACCGGTGGCTGCTGGCAGCCGCATTCGGTGTCGGGGCCGCGGCGATGGCTGGCCTGGCCCAGACGCGCTTCAGCCGCAAGATTGCCCAGGATCCCGCCGGGCGCGAGCTCCAAACCCCGCCGTCAGGGCAGCCCCTCCACGCCACCTCGGCCGACGGCACGCGGATTTACGCCGAGGCGTTCGGCCCGCCGGAAGGCCTGCCCGTCGTGCTGGCCCACGGCTGGACCGAGAACCTGACCTATTGGGTGTATGTCATCCGCCGGCTCGCTGGCCTGGGGTTCCGGGTGGTGGCCTACGACCTGCGGGGCCACGGCCACAGCGGCGGGGCGGGTGACTATTCGATCGACCGCTTCGGCGAGGACCTGGAGGCCGTTCTGGCGGCTGTCGTTCCGGAGGGCCAGAAGGCCATGGTGGTGGGTCATTCGCTGGGCGCGATGTCGATCGCAGCCTGGGCCAGGGACCACGACGTCGAGCGCCGCGTCGGGGCGGCGGCGCTCCTCAACACCGGCGTGGGAGACCTGATGGCGGAGTCTCTGATCGTGCCCCTCCCCAGGGCGGCCGCCGCGCTCACCGGATCGCTGGCTCAGCGCGGTTTCATCGGCAGCCGGGCACCGCTGCCCCAGTTCTCCTCGCCGCTCAGCCACGCCATGCTGCGCTGGGTGGCCTTCGGACCGGCCGCCTCGCCCGCCCAGATCGCCTACTACGAGCGCATGCTGTTCGCGATGCCGCCCCAGGCTCGGGCCGACGTAGGGATCGCGATCTCCGCGATCGAGCTGCACGACGACCTCCCCAGGCTCACCGTGCCCACGATCGTGCTGGCCGGCGAGAACGACCGGCTGACCCCGCCCTCGCACGCCCGGCGGATCGCCCAGATGCTCCCCCAGCTCGAGCGCCTCATCATCCTGCCGGACACGGGCCACATGGCGCCTCTGGAGCGCCACGAGGCGGTCAGTGACGCGCTGGTCGAGCTGGCGGAGAAGCTCCGCCAGTCGGCGCCCGCCGGCATCGCCTGACGGCCGGGCGGTCATCGGCTTAGAGCCCGGCGACGGGCGACAGTAATCCCCGCTCTTGGCGTTCAATATCTGATGAGGCGCCGACTTGCCGTGGTCGTGGTCTGCTCCGCTGCCCTGGCGGGGCCCGCCGTGACACTGGCGTCCGGACGCTCTCCGGACCGCCAGACGGTGTGCGCCGCCGGCCAGACGGCCGCGTGCGGGGGCCGGGTGATCGCCGAACCCCAGGAGTCCGCCGGCTTCATCACCTACCCCGGGTTTCAATCGGCGATGAACACGCTGGCTCACACGTACCCACACCGTGTGCACGTCGTGCGCGTGGGGCACAGCGCGGGCGGTTATCCCCTGTACGACGTCCTGGTGAGTGACTTCGCCGATCGGCGGCCGCTGTCTCACCGGCTCGGCCTGTACTTCAACGGCTCCATCCACGGAGACGAACGTGACGGCGCCGAGGGGTTTGCCCGGGTGGCCGAGGACCTCGCCGAGGCCAAATCGCCGGCCCTGGTCAACGAGCTTCGCCACGAGCTGATCGTGTTCACGTTCGCCAATCCCGATGGCTGGGTGCACGGCGACGTTCCGGACGGCCTGGAGAATCCACCAGGTCCCGCCGACGGCGGAGAGGGTCCGGGTCTGTACACGTTCACCCGGTGGAATCAGGCAAGCCACGACCTGAACCGGGAATGGCCTGTGGTGGGCTTCCAGAACGAGACGAGCTTCCCCCTCCGCGACCCCGAGGTCCGAGGCTACGTCACCTACAACGGCAACTATCTGCATCGCAGGCTGGGCATTCACTTCGCGTACGCCTTCGACGTGCACGGCTCCTCCGAGCCTCGGACGCCGCCGGCCAAGCAGCTGATGCTGGACATCCTCATGGGGGCGGACCAGATGGATCTGACCCGGACGATGCTCCAGACCCACCTGCTGCAGAGCTACCTGAGGAACCTGGCCCGCACGTCCTCGGCCGATCCGTTGCATCACGCCTTTGCCACCACCGGCAATCAGGTCTACACCCCCGGCCTGTGGGACACCACCTGGGACATCTACGGCTACCAGGTCAGCGGCGATTACGCCGATTGGATGGCCAACCAGAACACAGGGCTCGGGGCCGTGGCTGACACGGTGGAGCTCTGGGTCAACGGCGAGCCGGGTCAGGAGAACACCTTCGTCGGCTACAACCCGCTGGTGGAGGAGTCAAACGTCCACTCGCTGCGGGTGCTCGTCTCCACGGCCATGGACGCGGCGATCCGACGCCGGCGGGCCACGCTGGAGCTGCCCGGGCCAATCGCCTACGTGGTCAACCGATTTGCGCTCACGAAGGGCCGGGGCCCTGACGTGGCTCCGGTCGGCCCGCGGTCGGCCCGACCGCCGTCGGCGCCATATCCCGCCTCCAACAACCGCTTCTTCTCCGACCTGGCTCGCGAGTCCGACGCCAGCATCACGGCGCTCCACGCGTCACGGATCCGGTCGGCCAGGCAGCTTCGACGGTTCGGCGCCGTGGTGATCGCCCAGGATCCCCACCAGGACACCCCGGGAGCGCTGTCGGCCATTCGCCGTTACGCCGCCGGCGGAGGAACGGTGATCTTGACCGACCGAGCGCTCCGGGACCTGGCGACGTGGCACATCGTGCCGAGGACTGCCGTGGGCCGCAGCCTCGTGTATGCCGGGTACGTCACGCCGACCAACAAGCACGATCCGCTGACCAAGGGAGCCCGCGAGCTCTCGGGACAGACATACGAGCCGGTTCCCCTGGGCTACGAGCTCAGTAACACCTTCAGCTCCTCGACGTCCGTGACCACCGCTCCTGCCTGGTGGGTTACCAGCGGCGCGTGGCGCGCGGCGGGAGGCGACAGCGCGGGGACGACGGGGAGCGGTCGGACCAGCCTGGGCTCGGTACGAATCGGCCGCGGCCAGATCCGCATCATCGGGTCGCTGCTGCCCAACCCCACCGGCAAGTTCACACACCCATTCGGAGCCGACTCCTACGACCTCACCTACTGGGGCTACCAGCTCCTGGAGAACGCCCTGCGGGCCCCGGCGGTGCTGCACCCGGCGCACTAGCTGGAGCGGGCGGCCGCCCCGCCTCGCTGGCGGGGGCGAGCCGCGCTCACTTCGGCGGCTTGCCCTCGTGCTTGGGCGGCTTGGGCGGTTTCTCGTGGTGCTTCTTGGCCTGGCCGGGGGGGACGCCGCCGTGCCCGGGCGGCTCGTGCTTGGTCGCGGGCGGAGCGGCTGGCGTGGTTGGAGCAGGCTGGGTGACGGGGGCCTGGCTTGTCTCGGTCGGAGGTGATGGCTGCGTCACCGCCGGGTGCGTCACGGCCGTATGGGGCGCCCGGTGGGTGATCGTCGCCCGAGCCGGGGCTGGCTTCGCCCGCTTCAGGCCGGTCGTCCGAAGACCAGAGCCTCCCGACCCGGCCAGGATCAGGACCAGCACCAGGATGGCGAGCGCCGCGGCCAGGCCGAGCGCCCAGGGGCGACGCCGGTGAACGGTCATGGCGACCGGCGCCGCGGGGATGGTCGGCGCGGTGCGGGAGATCGGTGCCGCGCGGGAGAGCGGCGTGGCGCGGGGGGTGCCCTCGCCCAGGCGGGCGGCGATCTCCGCGGCGGGTGACGGGCGCTCCGCCGGGTCCTTGGCCAGCATGCGCAGGATCAGCGACTCCAGAGGAGGGGCGATCGGCGCACCCAGCGCGCTCGGGGGGGTCGGCTCGTCGTGAACCTGCTGGTGCAGGACTGCCACGGTGTCGGGGGCCACGAATGGCGGGCGGCCCGTGAGCATCGCGTACAGAAGGCAACCGAGCCCGTAGATGTCAGAGCGCTCGTCGCCCGGACGACCCAGAATTCGCTCGGGAGGCATGTACGCCGCCGTCCCCAGGGCGAGCGCTCCCTGGGTGAGGGTGGCCTCGCTGCGAGCGCGGGCGATGCCGAAATCCAGAACCTTCACCACGTCGGGAGGCGCGACCATAACGTTGGCCGGCTTGATGTCCCGGTGGAGGATCCCCGCGGCGTGCGCAGCGGCGAGCGCCTCGGCCACCCGAGCCGCGATCCGCGTGGCCTCGTGCGGATCCAGTGGCGTCCCCTCCCGGAGAATCTCGTCCAGGCCCCGGCCGGCCACGTACTCCATGACGATGAAGTGGGATCCGCGGTCCAGCCCCGTGTCGTAGATCTTGACCACCGCGGGGTGATGGAGCGCCGCCACCGCCCTGGCCTCCCGCTCGAACCGGGCCACGAGCGTGGGGTCACCGTCGGCCAGGAAGGCGAGCAGGACCTTCACCGCCACGTCACGCGCCAGAACCGTGTCCGTGGCCCGGTACACGGTGCTCATGCCACCCGACCCGATCACCTCCTCGATTCGATACCGGCCGGACAGCGTCCATCCGGGCGCCCTGCCCTGTGAGGACGCGGGGTGGGGCAGCGTGGGGTCCACGTCGTGCCGCGGCGGGTCCACGGCAATGGTCGGTCGATCTGGCTCCATATGACGCTCCTGCTGGGGATGGGGCGTGGGCTCCATGATCTCAGGCAGCGGGTCACGCCCCCCTCATTGGGGTTATCCGCCTGGGCTGGGTCCTAACCAGGCCCTTCCCCTAATTCTGGGGTTCCACCCTGGTGCGAACGAGCGCGTGTCGCGCCATCCTTGATCCTCCGGGACGCCGCCTTGGTGATTCCGTGGACCCGTCTGCCATCCTCGTTGATGGAGCAGATGAGGGAGCTTTGAGTGAAACGCACTAACCGGACCGCTATGCGTCTCCCCGCCCGGACCGCCAAGCGCCTCCGCCTCGGCGCCGGATCAAGTGCGGTCGCGATCGCGCTGATCGCGCCGTCAGGGGCCCTCGCCGCGGGCCACGGCGGCCCGTTTCTCCGCCACGAGTCGCACGGGTCCGCCCCCGCCGGGATCTGGCGTTCAGAGGGCTCGGCCCGCCAGATGAACCTGGCGGCTCCTGCCGTCGCGCCTGACTCCGGGGCTCAGGCCGCTCGATCTAGCTCCGGGCCTCCGCTGACCTCATCGGCGGGTGGCTCGTGGTGGTCGCCAGCGTCCTGGCTGCCCAGGCGCCAGGAACCCATGGCTCGCCCCGCCTACGGTGGCCCCCAGCCGGCATTCAAGATCTTCAAGGAGGGCTATCCGCCGGGCTCCTCGTACAACCGAGCCGTCGGCCGGCTGTACATCCAGGTCAGCCGTAAGGTTTTGGGGGAATGCACCGCCACCGTTGTGGGCACCAGCGTGGTGCTCACCGCGGCGCATTGCCTGTTCAACCCCCAGACGCATCACTTCTACTCGCACTTCCTGTTCGTGCCCGGTCTCCGCGGTCGCACGGCGCCCGCCGGGAGCTGGCACGGGCGGGCTGCGTACATCAAGCGTGGCTTCGCCCGCCATCAGGCGGTGTCCCTCGACTATGGCTTCCTCACCCTGCGGGCCCGGCACGGCCGGCGGGTCGGCCGGGTCACGGGCTGGGAGCCTCTGCTGGCCAACTCGCGTGGTCACACCATCCTCAGCCTGGGATATCCGGCCAGCGGGGTGTTTGCCCACCGCTGCTCAACGTTTTCGTGTTACCAGTGGGCCTGCTACTCGCCGCTGGGCGCCAAGGTGCACGACGCCAACGGCGAATACGAGGTGGGCATGGGCTGCCACAGCGGTGAGGGGTCGAGCGGGGGCCCCTGGTTTGAGCGGTTCCACCATCACTGGTACATCGCGTCCAACGTATCCACGGGAGTCACGTTCCGGCCCGACCCCGGCTACACGACCAACCAGTGGGGTCCGTACTTCAACCGCCAGACCCTGAGGTTCCTGAAGTACGTCAAGTCACACCGGTAGCGGGCCCCGCCCGGGCGCGCCGGCCCCTCAGGCGCGGCGCAGCCTCAGGGTCGCCGCCTCTCCGGGCTGGACCTCGAAGGCTCCATCTTCAATCGCGGTCTCTCCCGTCTCGTCCAGCCGCGTCCGCAGGACATCCACCTGGCCGAGCACGCGCACGGCGGCCGGTGAATCCGATGGGTTGAAGCAGCGAAGGATCAGCCCATCTCCGTCCTCGGCGCCCTTCAGACAGGAGAACACCACCTCCCCTTCCAGGGCCAGTGGCGGCTCCAGGCGGACCGGTTCGTCGGTGGTCAGGAGGCCATGGCGATAGTCCTGGGCCGCCCGCAGGAGCGCCACGTCGTCCAGGGTGCCTCCACTGGGCAGCAGCGCGTACTCGAAACGGTGTCGGCCCAGGCACTGGCCCTCCGGGGTCGCCACCTGCGGCCCGGCGGTGTGCGGTCGTGTGCTGAGCGCACCCTCGACCTGGGAGATGATGCCGACGCAGCGCAGGAGGGTCAGACAGAGCTCGCTTCCCTGGGGCGTCTGACGCAGCTCGTACTCCGGCAGACCCTTGGTCACGAGCGCCACCGCACCGGCGGCAACAGCCCCCAGCGTGTGCTGTGTGGGGTCGGGCGGTTCCACCCAGTGGGCCCTGGGCTGTGGCGGGGAAGCGTCTCGCCGGACCAGTGCAAAGGCCGTTTCGGC
This sequence comes from Solirubrobacteraceae bacterium, assembly GCA_045805485.1. Taxonomy (GTDB): domain Bacteria; phylum Actinomycetota; class Thermoleophilia; order Solirubrobacterales; family Solirubrobacteraceae; genus Palsa-465. Next base: position 19,952 of record JBJMLC010000021.1, read on the forward strand.
CCTCACCGGGCCCTCGACTGTCCCGATCGGGAATGCGACTCGCAGGCGGTGATCGCACGTGTGGTTGTCGATCGTGGTCTGGAACTCCACCCGGCCGGCGCCCTGGACCAGCCGGACGACCGTCGTGACCGCCAATGGGCGCTGCTCATCCAGCGGCCGCGTGTCGCCGTCCAGGCCCGCCGGCCGTTCCGCCTCAACGCGGACCTCCAGCTCGTGGAGCAGTGGCCCGGCGCGCAGGACCCTGACCGAGGCGTGGCCGGCCCGCCAGACCTCGCCCTCTGGGGTGGGGCAGAAGTTGTACAGATCGCCCATGTCCGCCTCGTCCTCCAGCCGGTGCAGCCCGTCCAGGCTGTGCCCGTGCTCCTTGTCCAGGACGGTGAGGGTTCCGTCGGCCGCTGCGCTCACCCTGAAGCGGTCGTTCTCGATCGCTTCGGCCGCGCTGGCGGCCCCGGCCTCGGCGGGCGGCCCAGCCGGAGCGACCTCCACGGTGGCCGCGGCAAAACCATCAAGCTCCACGAGCTGGGGCTCGATGCCGGGGCCCTCGATCAGGCCACGGCGACGGAAGGGCAGGACGTTGACCACGCCCACGACCCCGGCGGCGGCATCGCCGGTGGCCAGGCCGACCAGCGCCTGGGTCTGGAGAACCGACAGCGAGCGGTGCAGCGACTCGTACCGGGCCAGTGCGTCGCGATGCACCTCATCGCACGAGCACCCGCAGATCGTGTCGTGGGGCTGACAGTGCAGGAGCGCCCGCCAGGCCAGGGCGAAGTCCGCCGTCGGGAATACCCGACCGTCGTGCAGGCTTGCGAGCGCCCCGAGCGTCTCCACCTCCAGGAGCCGGCGCTCGGCCTCCTCGTTGGCGCGCTTGACGTACATCCGGGCCGAGTTCACCCCCCGGAGCACGTTCTGGATGCGGCTGCCCAGCAGCTCTCCGGACCAGGCTGGAACGCTCACGTCCCCCACCGCGGTGACGTAGTCCTGGTACCTGGCGATCGTGAACCGGCTGTCGGGGAACTCCCGCTCGAGCTCGGTGCAAAGACGGGGCAGCTCCGGCATCACGGGCACGTGGTCGGTCCCGTTGCACAGCAGGACATCCTGGACACCGGCCCGGTCCAGCAGGTCGCCGAACCGGCCCACGATGTGGCGCACGCGATCCGCCGCATCCTGCACCCCGGAGATGAAGGCGAAATTTCCGTAGTGGTCCAGCAGCTGAAAGGCCAGAACCTCGCTGCCGTCAGGAGCCCGCCAGCGGAAGATGGATCCCACGTCCTCCAGCTCATCGCCCATGCCGCGAGAGAACACAAAGGTCCGGATGCCGAAGCCGGCCAGGATCTGGGGCAGCTGTGCCGGATGGCCGAAGCTGTCAGGCAGGTATCCGATGGGTGAGGGATCGCCGCCGAATCGCCGGCAGACCGCCCTCCCCATCAGGAGGTTGCGCACGAGCGGTTCCGCCCCCACCAGAAGCTCGTCAGGCAGCATGTAGCTGGGCCCGATCTCTATCCGGCCCGCCCCCACGAGCGCGCAGAGGCGAGCCTCGTGCTCAGGCCGGGCGTCCACATAGTCCTCCAGCACGATGGCCTGACCGTCAAGCGTGAAGGTGGTGAACGCCGGATCTCGCTCCAGTACGTCCAGGACACCGTCCACGACCGCTCCCAGCCGGAGCTGGAAGTACTCGAACGGGCGGTACCACTCCCGGTCCCAGTGGGTGTGCGGGACGACGTAGAAGGTTCTGGCCACCAGCGGCCATCTTCGTGCACGGGCACCCCGCCGTGCGTCCAGGCTCGGTCGGATAGCGTTCCCCGCCGTGCCGAGTGTCCTCATCACCGGCGCGGCCCGAGGGATCGGACGCGCCACTGCCCTCCGCCTGGCCCAGGGCGGCTGGCAGGTGTTCGCGGGGGTGCGGCGAGCGGAGGATGGGGAGGCGCTGGCCTCCGAGCAGGCGGGCCGGATCACCCCGCTGGAACTGGATGTCACGAACGCCGATCACCTCGATGCGCTTGAGCGCGCTCTCCCAGAAGAGCTCGACGCGCTGGTCAACAACGCCGGGGTCGTCGTCATCGCCCCGGTGGAGGGCGTGCCGCTCTCGGAACTTCGCCGCCAGCTGGAGGTGAACATCGTGGGCCAGGTGGCCGTGACCCAGGCCGTACTGCCGCGCCTGCGAGCCTCCAAGGGCCGGGTGGTCTTCATCTCGTCGGTGAGCGGACGGGTCGCCACGCCCATGAGCGGGGCGTACAACGCCTCGAAATTCGGGCTCGAGGGGCTGGCCGACGCACTGCGCATGGAGCTGGCGCCATGGGGGATCCGCGTGGTGCTCGTCGAACCGGCCCAGACCGATACCGATCTGTGGCGGCAGGCCGAAGGTGGCCTGGATGATTCCGTGGCCCTCCTGGATCCGCAGCACCGGGCGCTGTACGAGGGGCACATCGCGGGGTATCGCAAATCGATTCCTCGCTCCCAGCGCATGGCCGCGCCGGTGGAGGGTGTGGCGGCGGCTATCGAGAAGGCGCTGACTGCCCGTCGTCCCCGGGCGCGCTACGTGGTGGGCGTGCCGGCGCGCGCCCAGGCGGCCATGGCAGGGCTGACCCCCACCAAGCTCCTGGACGCCGCGCTCAGCAAGGGCACGGGCGTTCCGAAGCGCCTGTAGCGGGCGCCGGGTCGTTCGCCTACGCAGCCGCCTGCGCCACCGCCGGCTCCTCGAGACATCCCGCGGCAGGCTTGGGCATCCCGACGAGCTGCCCGCCCGGGCAGCCGTCGGCGTCTGTGGAGCGACGCGGGTTCTGGATTCCCACCGCCGCCGCCACCCCGCCCGCGGCCACCAGACTGGCGCAGATCAGGATCGCCTGATGGAAGGCGTGAACGCTGGCCGCGTTGCGGGCGAAGGTATCGCCGGACAGCGACCCCGCCACCACGACCCCAAGGACCGAGATCCCGATCAGTCCGGCCACTCGGGCCACCGCGTTGTTTATCGCTGAGGCGATCCCGGCATCCCGCTCCTCGGCCACAGCCAGGACGGTGGCGGTCAGCGGAGCCACCGTGAGCGAGAGCCCCACCCCGAATACCAGCAGGGCAGGGAGCAGATCGGTCAGGTAGGAGGTGTGTATGCCCGTTCTCAGAAGCAGCAGGATGCCCCCGGCAGCGATCAGCGGGCCGCCGCCCATGAACAGGCGCGGGCCAACCCTGTCGGCCAGGGCCCCGAACCGCCGCGAGAGCGTGAACATCACGAGGGTCACGGGCAGCGTGCTCAGGCCGGCCTTGATGGGGCTGAATCCCGCCACCTCCTGAAGGAAGATGATCAGGAAGAAGAACAGGATCGACAGTCCGGCATACATCGTCAATGTCTCCAGGTTCCCGATCGTGAAGTTGCGCCGCTTGAACAGGGCCAGCTCCAGCATCGGGTCGGCCGCGCGCCGCTCGTAGGCCAGGAACGCCGCGAACAGGGCGGCGCCGAGGATGAATGACACGAGGATCACCGGACTGCCCCAGCCGTAATGGGGCTGCTCGATCAATGCGAACACCATCCCCCCCAGCCCGGCGACGCACAGCCCGGCGCCCACGAAGTCCACGTGCCGGGTCCTGTCGCCCATCGTGGCCGGCACGGCGGCTCTGATCAGCACGAGCGTGACCAGGACCAGCGGCACGTTGATGGCGAAGATCCACCGCCAGGACGCCGCGTCCAGGATCCACCCGCCGGCCAGCGGCCCCACGATCGCCGCGATCGCCCCCCAGGCGGTCCAGGCCCCGATGGCGCCACCGCGCTCCCGCTCAGGGAAGGCAGCCACGATCACGGCCAGGGAACTCGGGGTCAGGAGCGCCCCGGCGGCGCCCTGCAGGGCCCGCGCCACCAGCAGCACGCCGATTGTGGGCGCCAGCGCGCAGGCGATGGAGAACACCCCGAACGCCGTCACCCCGATCGAGAAGATCCTCCGCTCCCCGTAGATGTCGCCCAGCGATCCCCCGATCAGGATCAGAGAGCCCAGCGTGAGCAGGTAGCCGTTGGAAACCCACTGCTGGGCAGACAGACCGCCCCCCAGGTCCCGCTCGATGGAGGGCAGCGCGACGTTGACGATCGACCCGTCGATCATCGCCACCCCTGAGCCCAGGATCGCGGCGATAAGCGTCAATCGCTGGCGTTGGGTCACTCAGTGCCTCAGCCTGTACACCTGCACCTCGTCTGAGAACCCCCGCATGAGCTCGCTTCCGCAGTGCTCCCAGTCGAACTCCGGGCATCGCTCCACCACCGGAGAGCTGACCAGCAGCTCATCCCGTTCGGCCAGGGTCAGCAGCCGGGCGGCCAGGTTCACCGCCTGACCGAAGTAGTCGCCCTCCCGGGGCAGAGCCGGACCGTGGTGGAGGCTGGCATGAATCCCAGGCTGGTCGGGTGAGCGCATGGCCTGGATGATCCGTCGTGCGGCCGCGACCGCCGGCGCGGGCTCGGGATACACGACCATGAATCCGTCGCCCAGCAGCTTCGTCAGCCCCGCCTCCTCTCCCCGCTCGTCGAACACCGTACTCGCGAACCGGTCGATGATCCCCACCGCTGCGCCGTCGCCTCGCCGGTCCGCGAAGGCGGTGAAGTCCTTCAGGTCACAGAACAGGATGGAGACCTCGGCCACGCGGCTGAGCAGCGCAGCGCCCGGTCCTGACTCGGCGGCCCGCACGGCGAGCTGTGCCGCCTCGCGCTCCACCCAGCGCCTGTGCACGCCTGCCAGGAGCGCGTCCGCCACGGGCAGGAGCCGGTCGAAGGAGTCGGCGGCCGCGATCGTGCGCCGCGGCACGTCGGGCTCGGCGGCGCGCAGGCGGGGCTCCGCCACGGCCAGCCACTGCGCCACCGAGGCCTGAGCGATCCGGGCCAGGAGGCGTCCGTAGAGGCGCGCGATCTGCACCCCCAGCTCAAACGGCCAGATGTCCTGGTGGCGCCACAGCTCCGTGAAAGCGAGCGCCTCCTCCGGGGTGAAGGCGGCCTCCTCCGGCTCCGGTGCCGGAAGGCCGAAGGCGCGCATCAGCTCCTGTGACTGTTCCACCGGCATGCCGCCGTCGGCCTCGATCTCCGCCGCGCTCACCGTGCGATCGGCCGCGCCCCGCAGGGGCATCGACTCGAAGAAGGCCCCCAACGGATCGCCATGACTCTTGGCGCGCTCGATGCCCTCCTCCGGCACACCGAGCGCCCGGAGCACCTCTTCCACCGCTTCGGAGTTGGAGGCCATCTTTAGATCATCCCGCTCCGGGCCGAAAAATGGATGGCCCGGCGACTAAAGCCGGGCGCCTGGGAGGACTTTCGGGCAGCCTGGGAGGGTGACCCGCCGCCGGGCCTTCAGCGGGCCTACAACGCCCGCAACATCCGAGACGAGGACGAGGTCATCTCGTTTGGGCTGTTCAACATGACGCTGGAGTCACGAGCCGGCCCCCCGCGGCCTGGAAGGCTCTCAGGGGACGAGCACGACCTTGCCAACGTTGCGCCGCTCGGCGATGAACTGGTGGGCCGCAGGCGCCTTCTCAAACGGGAAGGACTCGGCCACCACGGGCCGGATGGTGCCCTCACCGAGCAGGTCGGTCAGCGGCCCGGCCCAGCGCTCGGATCCGTGTTCGTCCCACAGAGTGAGGACGTTGAGACCGATCACCGACCGAGACGATGACATCTGCTTGATGATGGCGAACCACGGCATCTGCACCGCGGTGCGAGCCGCGGCCAGAAGATTCCGGCGCTCTCCGGCGACCAATGCCGAGGCTCCGAAGCAGACCAGGCGCCCCCCGGCCCGAAGGAGGTTGTAGCTGCGGCGAAAGCTCGCCCCGCCGATGGCATCCATCACCAGGTCGAACCGGGGCAGGCCGCGCTCCCAGCCGGCACTTCGGTAGTCGATCGGATGGTCGACGCCGAAGCCGCGGATCGCCTCGTGCTTGGAGGACGACGCCGTCCCCCACACCTCGGCGCCGGCGCGCTTGGCCAGCTGCGTGGCCGCGATCCCGACGCCGCCCCCCGCGGAGTGGATCAGGACGCGCTCGCCCGGTTGGACGTTGCCCGCCCGCACGATCCCCTCCCAGGCGGTGGAGTAGTTGACCGGTATGGCCGCTCCCTGCTCGAAGCTGAGCCCCTCGGGCAGGGCGAACACCCCGGCGGCTCCCGTGACCGCCCGTTCCGCGTAGCCGCCGAAGCGCACCGGCGCGGCCACGCGGTCGCCCACCGCCACCCCGGTCACTCCCTCTCCCGTGGCGGCCACGGTGCCGGCGACCTCATATCCCACCACGCAGGGCGGATTGGGGGCATCGGGATAGAGGCCGAGCCTGGCCATGAGATCGGCGAAGTTGATCCCGGCGGCGCGGACGTCGATCAGCAGCTCCTCCGGTCCGGGACTCGGTTCGGGGCGCTCCTGGACCTCGAGCACCTCGGGCGGTCCGTGACGGGTTATCACCACCGAGCGCATCGACCCGGCAAGCTACCGGACATCACTACCCCCGTGCCGTGCTGCCGCCACGTGGATAGGCGACTTCTTCAAATCGCTATCCATGTGGCCGAAGCAGGGACAATGCCGGCCCCAGGAGGATTCCCCTATATGCCCGCCACCGCCATCATCTCCTACGACGGAACTGAGAACGACGACGACGCGATCGCTCTGGGAAAGATGCTGGCTCCGGCCGGCTTCGCTCTGGCCCTGGCCTACGTCCGACATGCCGGTGAGTTCGATCCGGAGCGGGAGGCGTTGGCCCAGCACGACGCCGAACAGCGCCTGGAGCGCGGGACCACGCTCCTGGGCGATCCGGCAATCCCCCGTCACGTGGTCATCGGCGCCTCCACCGGTGCGCGACTGGGTGAGCTGGCGGACACTGAGGGCGCCTCGCTGGTCGTGTTCGGATCGGACTACCGGACCGCCCCCAGCCACGTGGAGCCCGGGACCTCGGCTCAGCACCTGATGGACGGGGGCCGGGTGGCCGTGGCGATCGCCGCCGCCGGACTGCGCACCAGACCGGACCCCGTGATCAGCGCGATCTCCGTGCCCCTGGCCGGCCCGCACAACGACGTGGCCCGTCAGACCGCCGGCGCCCTGGCCGAGAGGCTGGGCGCCTCGCTCGTCGAATCGCCCACCGACCCGGTCGATCTGATCGTGGTGGGGTCTCAGCCGGACGCCCCGGCCGGCCATGTCGTGATCGGCGGCGACGTGCGAGCGGAGCTGGACCGGGCCCGGAGCTCGGTGCTGGTGCTGCCGGCGGAGGCGCCGCTGACGCCGTAGGCAGTACTGCAGTAATTACATTGATTTAGTGTAGTATCCGTCCCATGGTCCACGGCAGGGGACGATCCAGACTCGTGCACGCGCTGGCAGTGGCGTGCCTCATCACAGCCGGCGCGGCGCCGGTGGTGGCGGGTGCCGCCTCCCCCGCCGCGGTCCCGGTGGCCCACGCCGCCCGTGCCCGCCACAGCGAGTCCGGCATCCACAGGATCAAGCACGTGGTGATCATCATGCAGGAGAACCGGTCCTTCGACAGCTACTTCGGGACCTACCCCGGCGCCGACGGCATCCCTGGCCTGGCCGGCAATCCCGGCCACGTCCCGTGTATCCCCGATCCGAAGGCGGGGCACTGCCAGCACCCGTATCACGACCCCAGCCTGGTGAACTATGGCGGGCCGCACGCCCACACCGATGGCGTGGCAGTCATAGACGGAGGCAAGATGGACGGGTTCGTCTCCGACCAGGAGCAGAACTGCCCCGAGGCCGACAACTACAACCTCGACTGCTCCTCCACCGATGTCATGGGCTACCACGACCAGCGGGAGATCCCGAACTACTGGGCGTACGCGCGCCATTTCGTACTGCACGACCACATGTTCGAGTCCGCGAACTCCTACAGCGCGGTGGCCCACCTGTACCTCGTCTCCGGCTGGTCTGCCAGCTGCTCCAAGGTGTTCGATCCCAGCTCGTGCCAGAGCGACGTCGACGGCACCGACGATGCCCAGACGCTCGCTCCGATGCCCACCCCCGCCACCCCGGGATTCTCAGCATGGCCCGCCCACCACTACGACTGGACCGACCTGACGTACCTGATGCACAAGTACGGCGTCAGCTGGGGCTACTACGTCGACGGTGGAACGGTGCCTGACTGCGCCGACGGCGCCATGACGTGCTCACCCCGACCGCAGAGCGCTGAGCTGCCCGGCTTCTGGAACCCGCTGCCCATGTTCGACACGGTCCACCAGGACAACCAGATGGCCAACGTCGGCACCGTGTCGCACTTCCGGAGCGAGGCCGAGAGCGGAGATCTGCCCGCCGTCTCCTGGGTCATCCCGAACCAGGCCGACAGCGACCACCCCAACGCAACCCTGGCCGACGGCATGGCGTACGTCACCACGCTGATCAACGAAATCATGTCGGGCCCCGATTGGAGCTCAACCGCGATCTTCCTGACCTGGGACGACTGGGGCGGCTTCTACGACCACGTGGCGCCGCCCACGGTGGACGGACTGGGCTATGGGCTCCGCGTGCCCAGCCTGGTCATCAGCCCGTACGCCCGGACGGGCTACATCGATCACCACACGCTCAGCTTCGATGCCTACCTGAAGTTCATCGAGGATGACTTCATGGGCTCACAGAGATTGAACCCGGCCACCGACGGCCGTCCCGACCCTCGCCCGGACGTCAGAGAGGCCGCGCCCCGGCTCGGGAACCTGGGCGGCGACTTCGACTTCGCCCAGCCACCCCGCCGTCCACTGCTCCTAAAACCCTGGCCGGCGACTTCGTGAGCTGACGGATCCGGCGGGAGCCGGCGCCGCTCTGGGAGAATCGCCTCGATGACCGAGCACTACCAGCGGCCCGGATGGTTCACGACCAACGTCTTCAACCGGATCGTGGCCCTGCTCACGCGCCTGGGCGTGAGCGTCTACGGGTCCCGCGTCCTGGAGGTGAAGGGACGCACGTCTGGACAATGGCGCCAGACCCCCGTGAACCTCCTGCGCCACGATGGCGCCGACTATCTGGTCGCTCCCCGCGGCCACACGCAATGGGTGAAGAACCTCCGGGCGAGCGGCCGGGGCCGGCTGCGTGTCGGCCGACGGACCGAGCAGTTCACGGCCGTCGAGCTGGGGGATGACGAGAAGGCACCGCTGCTCAGGGCCTACCTGAAGCGGTGGAAGTTCGAGGTCGGAGTGTTCTTCAAGGGCGTGGGCCCGGACTCCTCGGATGACGAGCTGCGCGCCGTCGCACCGGACCACCCGGTCTTTCGGCTGACGATCGCCGAGTAGGACGGCGGGGCGCCCCCTCAGGCGCCCCGTGCCCAGGACTGCCTCTTAGCTGGCCGCCCCCCAGACCAGCAGCGACTGCGGGTCATCCGGATCGACCTTGACGTTGATCTTCCCGCCCTCGGTGATGCCCTGCAGCGTCGCATCGTGCAGCGACTGTGAGACGTGCACCTGGTAGGGCGCCCCGCCCTCGGGCTGCACGGTGAGGTCGAACTCGATCTGATGTCCGCCGCCGAACTGCGTGCCGACCTCCTTCATCGAGTCGACCACGGCGGGGGTCATCACTCCGTCCTTGTTCAACTTCATGATCTTGTCCCGCTCACCGGCCTGCCCCACGGGATTCATCGCCTGCTTGGCGGTTCCCTTCAGCTTGTCCATAAACCCCATCGCAAACTCCTTTCGAGTGGTCCCTGACCCCCAGGTTCTTGCCGATAGCCCCTAGGCGCTCTGCAATAGCCGCTAGCCGTGTCCGAAGATCATCACGACGTTGGGATCGTCGGGATCCACCTTGACGGTCACATCCTCACCCTCCGTGAAGGGATTGGACGGGTAGATGTACTGGTTCGTGGTCACGCTGTAGGCCTCTCCGCCGGACGGACTGACCGTCAGCGTGATGTTGTACTCGGTCCCCCCCGGCGTGTCCGTGTTGCCGGTGGAGGTCATCGAGTCGATGTGAGCCGGGGTGTCGACGCCCACCTTCACGAGCTTCTGAGCCCGGTTGGCCAGGTCCATCTGCCCTCGCGACGCGCCAACGCCGACCTTGCTCGTCGCTGCCTGGGCCGATTCGGCCGCGCCACGTAGGCGATCCATGAACCCCACTAATGCCTCCGATCTCTTGTCTTGGTGGCGGCCGCCTCATGGCCGCCGAGCTGCTGGCGCGATCCTCCCACACGCCGGGGCCATTTGCCACCCGCGCGCCGGGGGGGCTATAGGCTGCCTCCCCGCCCCGGTATGGCCTTCGACCTGGTGATCGACATCGAGAACTCCCCCGGCGCGCTCGCCGACGTCGCGGCGGCCGTCTCCGACGCCGGAGTGAACATCGCCGCCGCCACGTGCATCGGCTCAGGCGAGCGCGCCGAGCTGCACATTCTCGTCCCCCACCCTGAGGCGGCCCGGCATTCGCTGGCCATCTCCCATCTCGCCGTCTCCAGGGAGCGAGAGGTCGTGGTGGTCGACGTGGAGGATCGGCCGGGAGTGCTCGCCGACCTGACGCGCAGAATCGCCCGGGCCGGGATCAACCTGGACCTGGTCTACGTGGCGACACGCAACCGGGTGGTATTCGGCGCTGCCGACCTCTCCGCCCTGCGGGCCGCGCTCAATCCCGCCTGAAGGCCAACCGCTCGGCGTCAGCCCGCGGCCACCCTGACCGCGTCGCGCTCCAGGTCCAGCTCCGTGCGCACACCCAGCGCGCCCAGGGCGTCGTTGGCCTCCTCCAGGCTGCTCGCGCCGTCCACGGCCTGGGCCAGGCGCCCCAGATTCTCGAACGCCAACCCCACGTCGAAATAGAAGGTCACGGTCGCCGCGGCCGTGCGCTCGATCGATCTGGCTCCTCCCCGGATGGCGACCGCGCCCGCCGGATGGGTGAAAGCCTGCACCGCCTGTGCGCTGGCCTCCGTGGGAATCAGCCTGGTCGCTTCCTCCATCCGCTGGACGATCTCGGCCGTCAGGCCCCGCGCTCCACACAGCGCCCCCAGGCCCGCCAGATCGCTCAGCCCACCCAGCACCTCGGCGGGGCTGAGCTCCGCGTCGCAGCCGATTCCGAACACGCCCCCCAGCACGGCGTGGTCGGCGCGCTCCAGACGGGCCGCGACGGCCAGCATGATGGCGTCACTCAGGGGGCTGCGCAGACCCGGCTCGTGGCCCTGCGCCAGGACGTCGCCGCCCACATCGATGAACACCAGGAGATCCCGGTCCAGGCTGGCCGCCACCTGACTCAGGCTGGAGGCGATCCGCTCCGGGCCGTTCTCCAGCGTGATCAGCACGGTCGGCTGGCCCAGGAACTCGGCCATCCTGGACTCGGCAAACCGGACGTGACTGTCCCGGACCCGGGTCTCCGGCCCGGCCGACAGGATGCCCGGCGCCAGCTCGTCGGCGTGCTCTATCTCATCGACCGTCCGCGGGCCGGGCTGCGGGTCAATCGGTCGCCGTTCCCAGGCCAGGCCCCCGAGCATCGGCTCGGAGCCGTCGTACCGGCGGGCAAATTCAGCCGTGGCCAGCGCCCCCACGATGTCCCCGCCGCCTCCCATTCCGATGACCAACGGCCGCCGAGAGTTCCGCAGGACACGCTCGGCGTCGATCATCGGCTCAGCATACGAGCCGCGTCGCTAAGAGGCCCCAACCCCCAGGATCAGCTTCCCGGTGTTCTCACCCCTGTAGAGCATCAGCAGCGTCTCCGGAAACGTCTCCAGACCGGGCACGATGTGCTCGCGCGCGGTCAGCTTGCCCTCACTGATCCAGCCCGCGATCTCGCTGGCCGCCTCGCCGTACCGGCTCGCGAAGTCGAATATCACGAACCCCTCCATGCGGGCCCGCCTGATCAGGAGCGCCATGTAGTTGCGAGGTCCACTCATCGCGCCCTCGTTGTATTGCGAGACCGCCCCGCACAGGACGACTCGGGCCCCCCGGGCCAGGTTGCGCAGCGCGGCCTCCAGCACCTCGCCCCCCACGTTGTCGAAGAAGACATCGACTCCGTCTGGGCACAGTTCACGCAGCCGCCGGCTGACGTTCTCCGCCCGGTAATCGACCGCGGCGTCGAACCCGTAGTCCTCTACGAGCCGTCGGCACTTCTCCTCCCCGCCGGCGATCCCCACGGCCCGGCAGCCCTTGATCTTGGCGATCTGCCCCACCAGGGACCCCACGGCACCGGCCGCGGCCGACACGACGACCGTCTGACCGGGCTCGGGACGTCCGATCTCCAGCAGGCCGAAGTACGCGGTCATGCCCGGTATGCCCAGCGCGTTCAGGTGGGCGGGCAGCGGCACTCGGTCGTCGGCGACCTTGGTCAGCGCCTTGGCGGACATGACCGCGTACCGCTGGATCCCCAGCAGGCCCGTCACGTGGTCACCCTCGCCCAGGCTGGGATCGTTTGAAGAGATCACCCGGCCGACCCCCAGCGCCCGCATCACCTCCCCCATCTGCACCGGTGGGACGTAGGACTCGCCCTCGTTCAACCAGGTCCGCATGGCGGGATCGAGGGAGGCGTAGAGGACCTCCACGGCGGCCTCGCCATCGCCCGGCTCAGCGACCTGCTCCTCGGTCTCCTCCCACGTATCGCGGTCGGGCAGGCCGGTGGGCCGGTTGGCGAGACGGACTTGCCGATTGGTCAGATTCATCGTTTGGTCCTCCGGGTCGGTGACGATCGTGAGGTGGGCGCCTGCTGGGCGGCGGGCAAACCAGGCCCCGGTTCCGGGGCCACGTTGTAGGGCGTGATCTCCTGGCCGCAGTTGGCGCACATCAGGATGGGCTCGGCGATGGCGCCGCAGTCGTAGTGCCGCAGGACGATGGGCGGACCCTCCGGACCGGCCAGATACTTGTCGCCCCAGCGCATGAGCAGGGCAGCGGCGCCGAACAGGTCACGGCCCGCCTCGGTGAGCCGGTACTCGTGGCGATCGGGATCCCGCGCATACGGGACGCGTTCCAGCAGGCCCGAGTCGACCATCGACCGCAGCCGGGCCGAGAGCGTCGGCCGGGGGATGCCCAGGTTCCGGGCCAGCTGGCCGTAGCGGCGCACGCCGAACAGCGCCTCCCGCAGGATCATGAGCGTCCAGTGATCGCCGATCAGGGCCAGGGCTCGGCTGACCGAGTCGCCATCAAGGCGATGGGGCATCTGGCTCGGCCGGGTCACCCCGCCACCCCTTCCCGCGCAACCGCGTCCCCCACCAGCGCCGCCATGACGCGTGCCCCGGCGGGGTCCTCGGCCGTGGCGGGCACGATCCCCACATGGTCGGCGCCGGCCTGGCCGTATGCCGCCACGCGTGCCGCGAGCTCGTGCACGCTTCCCAGCGCGCCGATCTGGGCCACCAGGTCCGCCGGCATGGCGCTCGCCAGCTCGGCTCGCCGCGCACCCGCCCGCGCTCGGTCCACGAGCGAGCCGAAGCCGAGCCTGCCGAACATCTCTCCATATCCAGGCGCCCCCAGGTACACGGCGAGCTGGCCCCCGAGTTGGGCCAGGGCCGCCTCCTCAGGTTCCAGGGCCGCCGGAACCCACACCGCCAGCCGAGGGGCCGGCTGGCCAACCGCAGCCGCCTCCTCGTCAATCCGATGACGCACGGCGGCCACATGCTCCGGCGTGACGAGGTTCAGGACGACCTCGTCGGCGTGGCGAGCGGCCACCCGAGTCATCTCGGGCCCAAACGCCGCCACCGTGATCGACGATCCCGGCTGAGGCCGCCGCAGCTTGAAGCCATGGGCTCTGACGCGCTCGCCGTCGAACTGGATCCGCTCGCCCGCGAGCAGTGAGCGCAGCGCCAGCACGGTCTCCCGCATGCGGAGGGCGAGTCCGTCCCACGGCCGGTCGTGCCAGCCGGTCACGATCACCGGGCTGGACGCGCCCAACGCGACGCCGACCGGGCGGCAGATCAGGGTGGCCACCGACGAGGCGGCGAGGGCGATCGCCACCGGGCTTCGCACCCCGACCGCCAGCGGACCGATCTTGAGCGCCAGGCCATCGGTCCGATCGCCCACAGCCGTGGCGAGCGCGAAGGCGTCAAAGGTGGCG
>JBJMLC010000022.1:0-7242 GCA_045805485.1 Solirubrobacteraceae bacterium
CGTGGTCGACCACGTACTGACCGGCGCGCTCGTAGGCCTCATCCCGGTCCGTTGCCTCCGGGAGGGGGACCTTGACCGTCGGTGGCTCAAGCAGCTGATCGAACGATTCAGCTGACCCGGGCGCGGTGAAATCCTTTCGGTACTCCTCGGGGCGCATCGGGAGCACCGCGTGAAGCTCCTGGCCGGGATCGGCCAGGATATGACGTGCCTCCTCTGCCACCAGGCGGTCGGCACCCTCGGCCAGCGCCGAGAGCAGCACGAACGTGACATGCATTGACCGGTCCGAGGTGAAGCGCAGGCGTACCTCTTCCAGGCGCTCCCTCACCGCGGCCCTGAGCGCGTCGACGTCCAGCGGGTCGCGGTGACCTGTGACTCCAATCCGGACCCGAGATGGAATCCGGGCGTCGTTTGCGTTCGCGTGCCTCATGCGCCCGGAGCTCGCTCCTGCCGCTCAGGGCTGACCTGCGCGCTGGCGCTGCTCTCTCAGGTGAGCGGCGCCGGCGGTCTCCGCGTATGGGCGCGGGTCAGGGCCGATCCACTCCAGTAGGTCGAGGATCAGGGAGTCCACGGGTTCAGCCCTGGGGGCCATGGATGCTCATTCACTCAGAAGCGAGTACTTCTGGCAAGCCCCCCTGACGGGGGCGCACCGACGGTGTCACTCACACATCGTCCAGGAACCGGCGCACCGCCTCGTTGAACTCCGCGGGCGCGTCCATGTTGGCTGCGTGACCCGCGCCCCTGAGCACGACCTTGTGAGCGCCGGGAATCCTCTGCTCCATCACGTCGGCTGCCGCCAGGAACTGGTCGTCCTCTGACCCCACGACGACCAGCGTCGGCACGGCGATCTCCGGGAGCGAGTCGAAGACCACCGAGTCCTCCTGGGTCAGCATCCCGCGAGCGGCGTGAGCCAGGCCCCGGGCGCCGTGCACGTGTCTGGCCTGGCGTTGCTCCCGGCCGGCCGGTAGGGCCTCGGCTCCGCGCTCCTCCAGCTCGCTGGCTCGCTGACGGGCCCACGCGTTCCAGCCCTCCCGAGCCTCGGCGCGCCTGAACCCCGGACCCGTGTCCACGAGCACGAGGCCGGCCACGCGCTCGGGGTGTCGGTGGCGGAATGAAAGGGACATGAACCCGCCCAGCGACATGCCGATCAGCACGGCGCGCTCCGCCTGCGCTTGGTCGAGCAACGCCGCCATGTCGGCCATTGTGTGCTCGTGGCTGTAGAGCGAGGCGTCCTCTGGGGCGTCGGTCTCGCCGTGGCCGCGCATGTCCCACGTGATCGCCAGGCGGTCGTGGGCCAGCGCGGGGACGTTGGGATCCCACATCCGCCGGCTGGCGCCGTACCCGTGTGTCAGCAGCAGCGGCGTCCGCGGACCGCCTCCGCCGTGCAGCTCAAACGCCAGGTGCACGCCCTGCTGATCCACTGCGGCCATCAGACCTCGAGGACCCGCGATCCGGCTGTTATGCCCGGGTAGAGCCGGTCGGCGCCCGCCCCGATGGCCGCGCTCCCCAGTCGTAGGGCCCAGTGCCGCTCGTCTCCATACTCGCAGCGCCAGGCCCACAGCCGCCGCGTTTCGATTCCCAGCGGATGGGCCCGCGTCACGCCCACGGCTCCGTGTACCTGATGGGCGGCTCGCCCGGCCGTGACCGCGGCGCGTCCGGCCAGCAGCTTGGCCGCCGCGATCTCAAACGCCTGTTCCCGAGTGATCGCCGCCTCAACCGCCACGGCGACGAGCGCGGCCTGCTGGGCGATCGTGACCAGATGGGCCTGCACGGCCTGAAACGAGCCGATCGGTCGACCGAACTGCCGGCGCTCGCGGGCGTGCGCCAGGGACAGCTCGGAGATCCGCTCCAGCGAAGCCGCCATCAGCACAGCCCGGACGAGCGCCCCGCGCAGCCAGAGAGCATCTGGTGCCAGTTCAACGGGCCTTCCGGATTCGGCTCCGCCCAGCCGCACGTCATCCCGCTCCTCGCCGGCGAGGTTCTCGCCAGGCTCGATGGACGCCGAGGACAGCTGCGCGAGCATCAGCTGCTCGCCGGATGGCGCGATGATCCAGTCGGCCCGACGGGCCCACGGGACGCGGCGGGTCTCCCCGGAGACGGCCACGG
This sequence comes from Solirubrobacteraceae bacterium, assembly GCA_045805485.1. Taxonomy (GTDB): domain Bacteria; phylum Actinomycetota; class Thermoleophilia; order Solirubrobacterales; family Solirubrobacteraceae; genus Palsa-465. The sequence continues at coordinate 2,104 of JBJMLC010000022.1, forward strand.
CGACCAGACCACCGGGGGGCGTCATCCCCGCGGCTGACAGCGCCCATTCGCCCAGCGCCCGGCTCTCCAGCATCGGATCCGGTCCGTGGGTCCGCAGTGCCAGGAGCGCGTCGCTCATCGCAGCAGGGTCCGTGCCGCCACCGTGCGCAGGATCTCGTTCGTCCCGCCTCGGATGGTGAACGAGGGCGCGGCCAGGATGGCCGCCGCCAGCAGGGCCTCGAACCTGGAGTCCGCCCCGGGATCCGGTTCCAGCGACACCAGCTCCCACACGGCGTCGAGCACCTGCTGCTCAAACCGCGTACCCAGCTCCTTGACCAGCGATGACTCGGCCGCCGGCGATTCTCCGGAGTCGATGGCCCGGGCGACCGACAGCGACAGCGCCCTGATGGCCCACCACTGCGCCAGGGCCTCGCCCAGCATCGACCGGGCTGGCTCGGACTCCGCGCGGTCTCCTCGCAGAAACTCCTCCACGAGCAGATACGTCGATAGCCACCTCTCAGGCCCGGCCCGCTCAAAGGCCAGCTCCGAGGTGTTCTGTGCCCATCCGTCCCCAAGTCGGCCCAGCACCATCTCCTCCGGCACGAACACGTCCTTCAGCGTCACCTCGCAGAAGAACGCCTGGCCGTCCAGGTACTCGATCGGCCGCGCCGTGAGTCCCGGCGCGTGCAGGTCAACGATCAGCTGTGACAGCCCGGCGTGACGGTTCTCCTCGTCACTGGTCCGGCAGAGCACCACGAACCAATCGTTGACGTGCGCGCCGCCGGTCCAGATCTTGGTTCCGGTGACGCTCCAACCGCCGGAGACCTGAGTGGCACGCGTCGCCACGGAGGCGAGATCGCTGCCCGCACCCGGCTCACTCATCCCGATGGAGAACGAGACCTCACCGCGGCAGATCTGCGGCAGGAAGTGCTCCTTCTGGGCCTCCGACCCGAAGCGGGCCAGCATCGGCCCGGTCTGGCGGTCGGCCACCCAGTGAAAGCCGACGGGCGCGCCCCAGCGCAGCAGCTCCTCCACGACCACGAACCGCTCGACCGCGCTGCGATTTCCACCGCCGAACTCGCGCGGTAGCGCCATGCCGATCCACCCTCGCGCGGCCAGCTCGCGGGAGAACTCCTGATCACGCGGAGCCGCCATCCCCAATCCCGGGGTGAAGGTGCCCTTCGGGAGCTCCTGCGCCAGGAATTCGCGAACCTCCCTCTGAAGCTCGAGCTCGGACTCGCTCAGTTCGGGGAAGCCAAAGCGCAGCAAGGTGTGCGAGGCTACCTCCATGAGGGTCCGCGCGGCCGTGCTGGAGCACTTCGCGGCGCCGCTGGCGGTGCCGGAGGTGGAGCTCGGCGACCCGAGGCGGGGCGAGGTGCTGGTCCGTCTTGAGGCCTGCGGCATCTGCCACACCGACATGTACTCCGCCTCGGGGGCCGACCCGTCGGGGTATGTGCCCTGTGTGCTCGGGCACGAGGGCGCGGGCGTGGTGGAGGCTGTCGGCGAGGGGGTGACGTCGCTGCAGCCCGGCGACCATGTGGTGACACTGTTCAGCCCCCAGTGCGGCGAGTGCGTCAACTGCCGCAGTGGCAAGACGAACATCTGCCTGGCCATCCGGGAGCAGCAGAACGCCGGCCACCTGCCTGACGGCACCACGCGCCTATCGCGTGAGGGGGAGCCGCTGCGGCACTTCATGGGGTGCTCCACCTTCGCCGAGGCGACCGTGATGCCGGAGATCGCGCTGGCGAAGGTGTCGCCAGAGGCCCCGCTGGAGGCCGCCTGCCTGTTCGCCTGCGGACTGTCCACCGGGCTGGGCGCGGCCATGTATCGCGCGGTCGTCGAGCCGGGAGCGACGGTCGTCGTCTTCGGGGCCGGCATGGTGGGCCTCGGCGCCGTTGCGGGAGCGCGGCTCCAGGGCGCCGGGCGCATCATCGCTGTCGATCTGTCCGAGCAGCGCCTTGAGCTGGCCCGTCATCACGGAGCCACCGACGTGTGGGCGGGCGGCCCGGAGGTGGTGGAGCGGGTGCTGGCAGAGACCGACGGCCACGGGGCCGACTTCACCTTCGAGGCCACCGGCAACGTTGCGGTCATGCGCCAGGCGGTGGAGGCGGCGCGCATGGGCTGGGGGACGGCATGCATGTGCGGCGTGGCCGGCAGGGGGGAGACGCTCGACATCGTCCCCCGCTATCTGATCACGGGTCGTCGCGTGCTCGGCGCCTCGTTCGGCGGCGTGAGGGGCCGTGACCAGGTGCCCCAGCTCGTCGATCGGTACCTGGCGGGGGACATCGACGTGGACTCATTCATCTCCCACCGCCTGCCCCTGGATCAGGTCAACGACGGCTTCGAGCTGATGGAGCGCCAGGACGGGATCCGGAGCGTGATTCAGTTCTAGAAGACCGGACTGTGCTCCTGAAGCTCTTGCATGCCTTCCTGCATCGTCACTGAAGGCAGGACGCGAACGCTGTTCCATTGCGCCAGCCGGGACTCCAGGATGAACCTGTCGACCTGGTCAGCCGTGTCGGCTTCGACCACGGCGACCGTGAGGTGCTCCCGGTTGACGTACGGCCCGGCCACGATCTTCACGCTGTTGCGCTCGGCGATGTCCGGAACCTGAGGGCCAGCTTCCATCATCAGGTCTCTGGTCTTGGAATTGCTCATGGGGCAGACCTCGGCCGAGTGCTCAGCCAGCAGGACGAAATGCATGCGTGACCCCCTTGGGTTGGTGATTGGAACTGACGACGATCTTTACCGTGCAGGCATGCGCCGTCAAGCCAGCGCCTTGGCCTTGATCGCGTCGAATTCGGCCTGTGTGAGGGTGCCGTTGTCCAGCAGCTCCTTGGCGTGCGCGATCTCGCTCGCCGCGCCGCCTGAGCCGGCGGTCTTGCGCACGTACTCGTCGATCTGGGCCTGCTGAGCCTGGGCGTCCTTGATCTTCCGCTCGGCCATCCCGTCGTGGTTGGCGATCAGGTAGACCAGCACGCCGAGCCACGGTAGGACGACGACGAAGATCACCCACCCGGCCTTGCCCCACCCTCCGATGTCGCTGCGGCGAAACACGTCAATCAGCACGGTGATCGCGATCCAGATGAAGATCACCCAGGCAAAGAAGATGAGCGTCGTCCAGAGGATGTTCAGGAAGGGGTACGACGACGCGGTGATAAGCAAGGTGTTCCGCCTCCGATGGTTCGATTGATTGCCGGCGCCAGCTCAAGTCGGCGCTGGGGGGAGCATCGGCGTCCGGGGCGCGAGGTGCATCACCTATATGGGATGACGTCCGCGGCAGAAGCGCGGCGCTACGGTGTGGCCGTGCTGCCGCATGACGAGGCCGGCTCGGGGCAGGCTGTGGTCCTGCTCCACGCTGGGGTGGGGGATCGAGGGATGTGGCGCGAGCACCTGGACTGGCTGGCCTCCGCCGGGTTCAGAGCCATAGCCGTGGATCTCCCAGGATTCGGCGAGGCACCCGTCGCGCCGGGCGCTCAGGCGCCCTGGGAGGACGTGCTCCAGACGCTCAGGGAGCTGGAGGCTGCACCGGCAGTATTGGTTGGAAACTCATTCGGCGCCGCCGTGGCGCTCAGATGCGCGGTGGTCGCCCCGGTGGCGGTTTCCTCGCTCGTTCTGATCTCGCCACCGCCCATCCAGCAGGAGCCATCGCCGACGCTGGCCAAGGCGTGGGAGGCGGAGGAGGCCGCCTGGGAGGCGGGCGACACAGACCGCGTGGTGACGGCTGTGGTGGAGGCGTGGCTGGCGCCGGATGCACCGCTGGAGTTGAAGGAGCGGGTCGCCACCATGCAGCGCCGGGCGGTGGAGGTGCAGATGTCCGCCCCGGAGCCCGAGGAGGCTCCCGACCCGGTTGAGACAAATCCCGACCTAGTCAAGGGATTGAAGATCCCGGTTCTTGCCGCGGCCGGTGAGTCCGACATGTCTGATTTCAAGGACGGTGCTCAGGAGCTGGCCCGACTGGCGCCGCACGCGGAGCTGGCAACGATTCACGGAGCGGGGCACCTGGCTCCGCTTGAGGCGCCAGACGAGTTCAGAGAGCTCGTGCTGGGCTTTCTCCGCCGCGCCGGCTAGGCCTGCCGACCGTCCAGCAGGATCGTCCAGGGCTCGATCGAGGTGATCGTCAGCATGCCGTTCTGCGCCCAGTTGTCCTCGGCCAGGCGGCGGCGGACCTCGTCCTCGGAACCTGCGGACACGGCGTGCAGGATCTCGCGATCCCCGGCCAGCGGGCCTCCCAGGACGATGAAACCCGCATCCACCAGGGAGTCCATGAACCGCGCATGCTCGTCCCAGCCGTCCTGCTGGCGGAGATCTCGCGACCAATCCCAGGGCCCGCCGCGCTCCAGCCGCACTGCGAAGAACCGGCTCATCTCACGCGGCCGTCATCGCCCAGCGTGAATCCGGGGAGGCCGAAGCGCTCGGCCAGCAGGTCCGGGATCTCCTCACGCGGCGGCTGGGTGATCTCGGTTTGCGCGGGGGACTGCACTCTGCGCTCCAGCGGGCCGCTCCAGTCGCTGATCGACTCGCGCCTGCCGTCCGGGAGGTGCACGGTCGCGATCAGCCCGAATACGAACGGCGAGCGCGGGTGCGTGCAGGTCCACCAGTTGCTCGTCTCGATGTCCACCCGGGGGACCGGCTCGGGCGGAAACGCGTACACGTCCGACCACTCACCGTCCAGCAGCGTCTGGAGCACCAGCTCGGGGCCCTCCTCGACGACTCGAAAGCTCCAGCCCGCCTGCTCATGTGCCCCGCCGGGATCGGGACCAAACGGAATCGGCTCAAGCAGCGTCCCCAGGCCGAAGCCCACGTCGGCCTGCCAGACCGAGCCCTGGTCGTCGGTGACTCGCAGCACGAGATGAGCGCGGGGACGAAGCGTGCGTGCCGGCGCGCCCGCACGCACCCGCGCCAGCATCGGCTCCACCTTCAGGCCGAGGTGCTCAAGCGCCGAGGCCAGCAGCAGGTTGTGCTCAAAGCAGTACCCGCCGCGCCGCTGCGCCACCAGCTTTTGCTCCAGATCCTCCTGAGCCAGCGAGATCGGAATCCCGCGATGGGGATCGAGGTTCTCGAATGGGACCGTCGTGGCGTGGGCGCGGTGAATCGCCTGCATCGTGGCCCCGCCGTCTCCGCTCAGTCCGATCCGTTCCAGATAGGCGTCGAAGTCGC
>JBJMLC010000023.1:0-7502 GCA_045805485.1 Solirubrobacteraceae bacterium
GAGTTCACCCTCCCCGAGCCGGTCGCCAGCCTGGAGGAGCGCTTCGCCAAGGAGGTGGGTGAGCCGCTGGGGATGCGGTGGCGATTCTGGGATGCCCGCCACCGCAAGCGGATGGCCATCCTCGTGTCCCGCGAGGAGCACTGCCTGCTCGATCTGCTCTGGCGCTGGCGCAGGGGCGAGCTGGAGGCCGAGGCGGTGCTGGTGGCCTCAAACCATGAGGACCTCCGGAGCGCCGTGGAGTCCTTTGAGCTGCCCTACCACCACGTGCCCGTGCCGCCAGGCGACAAACGGGAGGCCGAGGCCGAGCTCCTGGCCCTCCTGACCGACCGTTGCGACCTGGTGGTCCTGGCCCGGTACATGCAGATCCTGTCCGCTGACTTCCTGGGCAGGGTGGGAGTTCCCCTGATCAATATCCACCACTCCTTCCTGCCCGCGTTCGCGGGGGCCGAGCCCTACGAGCGAGCCAAGGAACGGGGGGTCAAGCTGATCGGCGCCACGGCCCACTACGTGACCGAGGAACTCGACGCCGGGCCGATCATCGAGCAGGACGTGATCCGGGTGTCACATCGCGACGACGTGGCCCGCCTCCGCCGGCTGGGCTCGGACATCGAGCGGATCACGCTGGCCCGGGCGGTGGAGTCACACTGCGAGGATCGGGTGCTCCTGCACGGGTCGACCACGGTCGTCTTCTAATCCAGGAGCTCCAGGACGTTCTCAGGCGGCCGGCCCAGGACGGCCCTGTCCCCTCTCTCGATGATCGGTCGCTGGAGCAGATCAGGCCGCTCCACCAGCGCGCGCAGGGTGGCCTCGTCATCGTCCAGAGACAGCTCGCGGGCGTCGGGCTCCTTCATCCGCACGACGTCACGTGGCCGGAGCCCGGCCTTGGCCAGGAGGCTTCGCAGCTGCTCCTCGCCCAGGGGCTCCACGAAGTAGTCGACGCGCTCAAAGTCGATTCCCCGCTCGGTCAGGAGAGCCGCCAGGCGACGGCACGTCGTACACGTGCGCTTCTCGTAGACGGTGATCCCGCTCACCGGGCAAACGCTACCGGCCGGACGGCGAGCACTCCTATGCGGCTGTCGTCGCCGCCGCTCGCTGGGCCTCGGCAGCCGCTGCCAGCTCACGCTCGCCGCGGCTGATGAACGTCTCGCCCTCCCACGGTCCGGGCTTGGGCCGCGGCTTGCCGCCCGGGAAGGCCAGACGGAGGATCGTGCGCTGCACGCCACCCCACTGCTTGGACATGGGACCCGTGTTGTAGGGCAGTCCGTATCGCTTGCAGATGTCGCGCACCCGTGGCGCGATCTCCCCGTAGCGGCTGGAGGGCATATCAGGGAACAGGTGGTGCTCGACCTGATAGCCGAGGTTGCCGCTCATCACGTGGAAGAACGGGCCGCCCTCGATGTTGGCCGCACCGATGAGCTGGCGCACATAGCGGCCGCCAGGCTGCTCGTCCCGCACCTCGTCCTGATTGAAGACGTAGGTCTGGTCCGGGAAGTGGCCGCAGAAGATGATCGCGTTGGACCACACGTTGCGGATCACGTTGGCCGTGGCGTTGGCCTTGACGGTGGCCAGAAACGTGGTCTTGAACTCATCGATGAGGCGATCGCGGCCCGGGGACGATCCGGGGCGCAGCGCGCGAGCGCGTTCAAGCAGAGCACGGGCGCCCCGCTGGCTGCGCCGGCGGCGCCTCTTCAACGCGGCATCGACGCCCGCAGTGACGGCCGTGGAGACCGCTGCGCTCAGCAACGGCCAAACGATGTAGTCCTTCTGGATCTGCAGACGGGCCTTGCCGGCGATGCCCTTGAGGTCCTTGCGGACCTCCTTCATCGGCTTCTTGCCCGCGCGGATGGCGTCGAAGTCCATATCGTGGACGGCCACCCCCCACTCGAACAGCAGCATCAGCAGGACGTTGTAGATCGGCTGGAGCAGGTAGACCGGATGCCAGCGCTGGTGGGGGTCGATGCGCATGATCTCGTAGCCCAGGTCGCGGTCCTGGCCCAGGATGTTGGTGTAGGTGTGGTGGATGTAGTTGTGGGAGTGCTTCCAGGCCTCGGAGGTGGACGCCGTGTCCCAGTCCCAGGTCTGGGAGTTGATCACGGGGTCATTCATCCAGTCCCACTGCCCGTGGAGGACGTTGTGCCCGATCTCCATGTTCTCCAGAATCTTGGCCGCCGATAGCGCGACCGTGCCAGACACCCACCCCAGCCGCGTCCGGCTGGCGAAGAGCTCGACCCGCCCCAGGAGAGCGAGCCGGCGCTGGAGCGCGATGATCCCCCGGATGTAGGCGGCGTCACGCTCGTTCAGGTCAGATTTGACCTCGTCATGGAGTTGATCGAACTCCCGGCCGATCTCCGCCAACTCCTCGTCGGAGAGGCGTGACAGCGGGTTCGGGGTCCCGTTGTGGTCATGGGTCCTGTATCCGGTGGCCATGTCGCTCCTTTTAGCTTTGCGGCTCTCTACAACTCGATCTCTACCGCCCCCTCAGGGGCGTTGATGCATGTTCTGACCGACTGGCCCTCCTGGCCGCCCACCTCTCCATTACGCAGATCACGGATGTGCCCCGAGCGCAACGTGCCCACGCACGTGTGGCAGATCCCCTCGCGACAGCCGAAGGGGAGTTCCAGCCCGGCCTCCTCTCCACAGACGAGGATCGGCTTGGTCCCGTCCGCCTCCACCCTGCAGTCGCTCTTGAGGAACGTGATCGTGCCGCCCTCCCCCGTCTCCCCTGTGTCCAGCTTGGGCTGAAAGCGCTCCATGTGAAGCTGCTCCAGCACGCCGTGCTCCTCCCAGTGCTCGGTTAGCGCGTCGAGCATCGGGCCGGGACCGGAGGCGAAGGTCTGGCGCTCGCGCCAATCTGGACACAGCTCGTCCAGGTGCTCGGGAGCCATCCGGCCCATGGTGGAGGTGTGCTGCTCATGCAGACGGAAGCCGGAAAAGTTCTTGTCCAGGTGGCGCAGCTCGCCGCCGAAGATCACGTCGTCCGGCTCGCGCGCTGAATGCAACAGGACCGCGTCATTCAGCTCACCGTCCCGACACAGGCTCCGCAGCATGCTCATGATGGGGGTGATCCCGCTGCCGGCGCTGATGAACAGGAGCTTGTCGGGAGGTGGATCGGGGAGGATGAAATCGCCCTCGACCCCGCCGAGTCCGATGATCGTCCCCGGTCGTCCGCGCCGGACGAGGTAGGGCGATACGACGCCGCTCTCCACCAGCTTGGGGGTCACGGAGATGCAGCCGTCTGGACGGTCCGGCTCGGAGGTCAGCGAGTAGGCGCGCCAGTGGCGGACGCCCCGGATGTCAACCCCGATGCGCACGTACTGACCGGCCTTGTGCCCGTCCCAGCGGTAGCCGGGCTTGATCATGACCGTGGCCGCGTCGTCGGTCACGTGGTCGATGCGCTCGATCCGACCCCGCAGCTCCCGGGTCGACCACAGCGGGTTGATCAGCTCCAGGTAGTCGTCGGGCAGAAGCGGCGTGCTGAACGCGCGCACGGCCCTTAGCACCGCCCTCTGGAGGCGGGGAACATTGGGTTTTGCGCCGATTTCAGCCATTGGCCCTCAGACCTGCTGATACCCCTGGTCACCAGGTAGGTAACACCACTCTATGACACATCAAATGATGTAACGATCTGGGCCCAGGTTCGGGGGACGGCTCACGCGTTTGCATCATTCACGGGCCAGACGGTCACAAATCAAGACCCCCGCCGGTTAGTGTCGGGGCATGCATCATTCCCGCCATCTTCGCTCTTTTCTTCGCGGGCTGCTGCCGATGGTCCTCATCGGACTCCCGCTCCTCGTCCTGAGCCCCAGCGGCTCGGCCAGCGCCGGTGCGATCAAGCCATTCGGACACGCCTGCCACAGCGTCCACGGTGTGCGCTTCTGTCCGACCACCGAGGCCGGTACGGGACGAACCGCCAACGGCGTCAAGTCCTTCGACGGCATCCCGCTGGATGCCGACGTCACCCTCCCGCCCACCGGGAACGGACCGTGGCCCACGATCGTGCTGATACACGGCTGGGGAGGCAGCAAGGCCGACTTCGAGGCACCGACGGGCGCGGGCAACGGCAACACGACGTACCACTACAACAACATCTACTTCGCCCGGCACGGATACGCCGTTCTCAACTACACCGCGCGCGGGTTCGGCAACTCGTGCGGCGGAGGGCCCAGCGCCGACCACAGCGGCGCCTGCGCCAAGGGCTACATCCATCTGGATGACTCGCGCTACGAGGCCCGAGACCCCGAGTACCTCCTGGGGCGCCTGGTCGACGAGCGCATTACGAAGCCGAGGGCCATCGGCGCCACCGGCATCTCCTACGGCGGAGGGCTGAGCCTGGAGCTGGCGTACCTGAAGAATCGGGTCCGGCTGCCCGGCGGCAAGCTCGTGCCCTGGACGAGCCCCAGGGGAACACACCTGCGGATTGCTGCCGCCTATCCACGCTGGGAGTGGTCTGACCTGACCGACGCGCTGGCGCCCAACGGGCGATACCTGGACTTCGACCCGGCCACGGCCAACCTGAGCCGGAACCCCATCGGCGTCTCCATCCAGAGCTTCGTGAGTGGGCTCTTTGGGCTGGGGCAAGCCTCGGGCTACTACTGCGGCAACCCGCCGGCCAGCCCATGCCACGATCCCAGCGCCGATCTTCCGCACGACTTCACCCAGACCGTAAACGGCGAGCCCTACGGGAGCTCGGTCCGGGCGATCCTGAACGACTTCCATAGGAACCACCAGGCCTACGGCCTGCCGCTGCCCAAGGGCGGCCCGGCGCCGCTTCTGCTCCAGAACGGATGGACCGACGATCTGTTCCCACCGTCTGAGGCGCTCCGGGTCTACAACCAGCTCCGGGCCATCAGCCGTCACGCCCGCGTGACGCTTCAGCTCGGAGATCTCGGCCACCAGCGCGGAGCGAACAAGGTCGGTGTGGACAAGGCGTTCCAGGCTCAGGGAGTGGCCCTGTTCAACCACTACCTCAAGCGTTCGGGCCAGCCACCCGCTCCCGGTTCGGTGAAGGCCTATCTGGAGACGTGTCCGCTGACGGCCCCGATCGGGAAGGCCTTCCGAGCCCCCAGCTGGGACGCTCTGCACCCGCGGGCGACGAGGTTCGGGAGCACCGCTGCCCAGATGGTCACTGCGGGCGGGGACTCGCAGGATGGCCCGCCGTTTGACCCCGTCACCGGCACGAGCGACTCGTGCAAGACGATCACCCCCGGCGATCGCTCAGGCACGGCGGTGTACACGATGAAGAGCCACGGCTTCACGATGCTGGGGCTTCCGATCGTGCGAGCCACCATCAGGACCACGGGGCTCTACGGCGAGCTGGACTCCCGGCTGTACGACGTGCTGCCTGACGGCAGCGAGCGGTTGATCACCCGGGGCGATTACCGCCTGAAGGCCAACCAGACGGGCAAGATCACGTTCGAGCTTCACGGCAACGGCTATCACTTCCCCGCCGGGGACACGGTGAAGCTAGAGCTGCGTGGAAACGACTCCCCGTATTACCGGGCGAGCAACGACCACACGTTTACCGTCAAGGTGTCGAAGCTCAGGGTGACGCTGCCGCTGCCCGCGCGCTAGCCGGCGGGCGACACCGAGTGGTGCTGGTGGCGTGATACGAGCGCCCGTCGGCCGTCGAGTACGCGACCCGTGACGTCCAGACGCCTGAGGAGGGGCAGCGGCGCGGCGTGGTGATGAAGCCGCTGCGCACGTTGCGATAGGTGAAGTCCACCGCGCTCACCGAGGCCTGGAAGTCAGGCGGGCCACCGGGGGCGCTCGGTGGATGGTTCGTGAGCTGGCCCGGTCCGGTGAAGTCGCCCCGGTCGATGGCCAGCGTGGCCCCCGTGCCGGGTGCCGTCACCACCTCCACGGTTCCCCGGCCCCAGTTGAAGATGCTGACGTCCGTTGTCTGGGGATCCCCCGGTGCGCCCATGTCGGCCTGGAGCGTTCCCGACCCGACCTGGCTGGCTGCCGGGCACGCCGAGGGTCCGAGCAGCTGGATCTCGTCGTCGCTGGCGTGGCAGGCCGGAACGGCGTCGCCGTGGAAGCGAGCACCCCGCGGCAGCGTCAGCACCTCCGAGCGCAGCGCCGAGGGCTTCTCGCTCGGCGACCCCCGGTGCACGACAGCGCGCAGCCGAGCCCCGGTGGAGCTGTTCGGGCGGCGTGAGGTGAAGTGAAGCGAGAACCTCCCGCCGGCTCCCGGCGCTGACGTGTCGCCGAACGCGACGATCGCGCCGTTGCCGTCGCCCGTTTGCGTTGAGGAGGAGGGAACGGGGAGGATCGGGGAGGGCGGACCCGTGCCGACGGCGACGTATACCGCGCGGCCGACCAGCGACATGCCGCCAAACGTCGGCGCCCCCAGCGAGAGCCGGTTGAGGACCCGACCCGTGGCGGCCTTCCGAATGATGAGATAGCCGTCGGAGGTCGCGCTGTAGAGCAGCCCGTTCCCGAGGGCCACCGGCGAGATGTGAGCCGTGCCAGCGTCGGAGGAGGTCCACCGGGTCTTCCCGGAGCGATCGAGGGCGAAGAGCGCGGCGTTGACAGAATCAGATCCGTAGATCGTGGCCCCGTCGAGCGCGGTGGAGCCGATGCCGCCGTCGGCCTGGGAACCCGGGCCAACGCTCTTGCGCCAGACCGGCCGCATCGTCGCTCGATTCAGCGCCCAGTAGGTCCCGCTCTTCTGGCCCTCACCCACCAACCTGCGGCCATGGGAATCGGTGAACAGGTTGGGCGAGGCACCGAAGTCGTAGTCAGGGCCGCTGGTTGGCGCGCTCGCCTCCCAGACGTCTCCGGGCGTGCTCTGGAAGTGGTTCAGGATCCGACCGGTGACTGCGCTCAGGGCGACGATCGAGTCGGTCGTGCCGGCGGCCGGGGCGTGATAGGCGTTGCCTGTCCCAACGTAGAGCCGCCCGGTGCGCGGATCGATCGCCGGCGTGCTCCACACCGCCCCGCCGTCGTGGCCGCGCGGAACGATGTAAGTCCGCCAGGCAATCCTGCCCGTGGCCTCGCCCACCGCCACCACGGTGCCCCGAGCGGTTGAGTCGTCGTTGCCCGGCCCGGAGGTCCCGATGTACAACCGCCCCCGCCAGAACGTCGGGCTGCTGAAGACATCAGAGCCGGCCTGGCGGCTCAGGACCGTCCTCCAGCGCACCGCACCCGTGGACAGCGACAGGGCAAGAAGCCGGGGCCGGCCGACAGCCGCCACTGGGACGAAGACGGTTGGTCCGGCGGGCGCATGCAGATCGATGGCCGCGCTCCCGTTGATCGGCTGACCGACGTCGCGCGACCATCTGACCTTCCCGCTCACGGGGTTGAGGCCATAGATCCATCCCAGGTTCGTCCCGGCGACCAGCGTGCCTCCGGCCACGACGGGAGTGCCCGTGAAGTCGCCGTGCGGAGAGCTGAACGTCCAGGCGCGCTGGAGCGAGCCGGCGGTACGCGCCGCGGGTCCCTGGGGCCCGGCATCACGCGAGTTCCGAAGATCGTGACCGAATACCGGCCAATCGGCCGCC
>JBJMLC010000024.1:0-35347 GCA_045805485.1 Solirubrobacteraceae bacterium
GCGCACCCCGGTGGAGGGGTCGAGCTTGACCACCATCTGGGCGGGCTCCGGCGTCCGGGTCCAGTCAGAGAAGTGGAGTCTGGGCGGACGCCGGAACACGAGCCGAAGCTCGGTCTGGGTGATGGGCAGGCACTTTCCCGTGCGGATGAAGAAGGGCACTCCTGACCAGCGCCAGTTGTCGATCTCCAGCCGGAGCGCCGCGTACGTCTCGGTCTGCGAGTCAGGCGCCACGCCGTCGACCTCCCGATACCCGTCGTGCTGTCCGCGCACGTAGCTCGCCGGATCCGCTGCCGGCATCGCCCGGAAGACCGACACCAGGGCGTCCTTGAGGATGTCCGCCTGGTTTGAGGAGGGCGGCTCCATCGCCGCCGCGGCCACCACCTGCATGAGGTGGTTGACCACGACGTCGCGCAGCGCCCCCACCGGGTCGTAGAAATGCCCGCGATCGTCCACCCCAAAGCGCTCGGCCATCGTGATCTGGACGCTGGCCACGTGGTTGCGATTCCAGATCGGTTCGAACATCGCGTTGGCGAACCGGAGGTAAAGAATCTCTCCCAGCCCCATCTTCCCCAGGAAGTGGTCGATGCGGTAGAGCTGTGACTCGTCGATGTACCGATGGATCTCCTCGGCCAGCTCTCGGGCCGAGGCCAGGTCATTGCCGAACGGCTTCTCCACCACCACCCGGCCGGTCTTGGTCAGGCCCGCCTCGGTCAGGCCCTTGATCACCCGACCGAACAGGAACGGGGGGATCTCCAGATAGAACACGGGGCAGCGTGCGCCGCGGATGGCCTTCGCCACCCGCTGGTAGGTGGCGGCATCTCCGAAGTCGCCGCTCACGTATGACATGCGGCCCACGAGCCGTTCGAACACCGGCTCCTCGATCTGCTCCCCGGTGCCCTCGATGGCCGCTCGCGCGTGCTCGCGCAGGTCGTCCAAGGACCAGTCGTTGACGGCGACGCCCACGATCGGGCACTTGAGCAGGCCTCGCCGCTCGAGCCGGTACAGCGAGCGGAAGGTCATCACCTTGGCCAGGTCGCCCGTGATCCCGAAGATCACGAACACGTCTGCGACCTGCTGGCCGCCATCGCCGTTCGGCCCTGGCGCCGGATCCCGGGAACCTTCGGCGGTCGTCATGGGTTGCCCCCCTTGGTCGGTGGCAGGTTGGTCGATGCTGCAACCGCCGCTTGGCCGGAGCGTCACCCAATGTGGGTGATCGGCGGTCGCCCTACCGGGCGAACACTTACACAAAACAGAAATTTCGCTCACGTCGCCGTTACGGGCCTGGTGGATCCTCTCTCGTATGGCACCCCGCACCGGCAGGCCGACGGCCTTCGCCCTCCACCAGAGAATGGGCCAGAGGACCGCTCCCACCCGTCTGCTGCTGCGCAGCACCGAGGACGGATGGTCGCTCCTGGGTCCCCGGGGCGAGCTCGTCTTCCGCAGCATGGGGACGGCCGCGCGCCAGCGGTGCCTCGAGTTCGCCCGCGCGCAGGGCGTGCTCTCGGTCTTGGCCTAGCTCGTCAGGCCGGCGATCCCGTTGCGCAGCAGCGCCGCAGCCAGGAGCACGATGATCACGGCGGCCATCGTCCTGGCGTGGCGCTCCAGCCAGCCGCGGGCTTTCTGGAGCTGGGCCACCGTCCAGTCACGGGAAACCTGAAGGGCGACGATCGCGCTGAGGAGGGGCAGCAGCGAAATGACTGCGAACGCGAGCCACAGCGTGATGTATTCCCCGGCGCTGGGGTTGAGCTGTGAGATGTCCTTGAGCGCGATGGGGATGAACCCGCCTGGATTGGCGAGCGTGGCGCCTGCCGCCAGGATGGCGATGGCAGGCGACGCGGAGACCTTCTCCATCTGCTTGATGGCATCCGCGGTGCGCTTGGGATCCCGGGGCTTCTGAAGCGTGCGTATCACCCACATGATCAACAGCACGCCCAGCACGATGTCCAGGATCGCCACCCAGGTCTTTGGGGTGCTGGAGTCGGCGTTGGACGGAGTGGCGGAGTTCCCCAGCGCGAACGCCGCCACCACACCGATGACCAGCGTCATCGTGAACGCGCCCAGGAAGAACCAGAGCCCAGTGCGTCCGGGCCGCTTGCTCAGCACGAGACAGAGAACGCTGAACGTCAGCGTCGTCGGCGAGAGCATCGCGGCGACCGCGGTCAGACCGAGCTCAACGTCGGCCGTGCTCATGCTTTCAACCGGGACAGCCTCGTCAGTTGCTGGCTTCGAGCGCCTTCAGGCGGCGCGCGAGCTCTTCTGAGTTTGCGTCGACCTGCTTGGAGATCCGCTTGTTGGCCGCTCGGATGTTCGCCGCGATCTGGTCCTGCAGGTTCGTCGCGTAGACCACGATCAGGCCCGCCTGCCCCTGATCCAGGACCTCGCCCAGCTGCCTCAGGTCCTCATCATGCATGCCGCCCTTCATGTGGCCGGTGACAGCACCAATTGCTGCGCCCGCTCCGCCGCCCACGGCAAGCGCTCCCAGCAGTCCGATCCCGGGCAGGATCGCTGAGGCAGCGCCAACGGCCAATCCCCATCCGAGTCCGTGGGCCGCGCCATGACGGGTCGGCTCCTCGTGCTTCCTGACGACCGCGATCCTGCCGCTCTCGTCCCTGGCGACAACGGCGGCATCGAAGTCGTGAGAGGCCTCGATCTCGTAGTACAGGCCCTTGACGGCCTCGTAATCAGCCTCGGCCTGCTCCCGGCTGTCGTACGCAGCGGCCAGGACGAGCAGGGTGTCGGGTTCACTCATGGCACGCTCCTCAGTGATGGTGCAGGGGGACAGCATGATCCCCGCGCGCGACCCGACGGTCGTCATCCGCTTTGGGTGAGGCCTGCGCACCGGAGCCTGCTCGAGCTCAATCCCTTAGTGGCGGCTTCTCCGACGCCCTCGGGC
Source organism: Solirubrobacteraceae bacterium (assembly GCA_045805485.1). Lineage (GTDB taxonomy): Bacteria > Actinomycetota > Thermoleophilia > Solirubrobacterales > Solirubrobacteraceae > Palsa-465. The sequence goes on from JBJMLC010000024.1 coordinate 2,894, forward strand.
ACTTGTACTTGGCTTGGAATCGGAGTACCGTGGGAAACGTTGGGGTCCGACTCGCCGCCCAGTGGCGGTTTGCCGGGTACCAGCACAGATGACTGAGGCGCGCTCGCGGCGGCCAATTGGCGGCACGTGGGGGTGTGACACAGAGCAATGTCCACCCACGTCGCAGGGATTCTCATGCGATCCGCCTCGCGGGCAGATCTAAGCCACGCGTTCTGTAGCTATTGCGGGTATCCGCCAATGGGGCCATGGCGTGTCCGTGCCCACAGACTGTGCATGCGCTGTCAGCTCGGCACGTTGCTCACTCCGGCGCCGGAAGCTGGGCTGCGCCATGACGAGCCGTTCTTGATCGTCGACGAGCAGTTGACGGTGCGGGCGCTGTCTCAGCGCGCGGAGGTAGCCCTGGGGATTGAGGAGCCTGCCGGCGCCAACGTCCCACTCGTGCAATGGTTGGTGTCTGACGACGGCGACCGCAATGAGGTCGAGTTCGGCCGGTCGATCGCTCGCGCTCTGACCGGAAAACCGCCATCTGGCACGCTCGCGTTGCGCCGGGTCGGGAATCCGAGGTCGCGTTTCCTCGCGAGGATCGCGAGCTGCGGGCCACCTACCGCGGCGCTGCTGATCCTCACCCGGCGAGCAGACCCACCATCGAGCTCACCGAACCGACTGAAACTCGTCGCGCCCAGCGCGGGGGCGTGGGCGGCCGGCACCGGGGGCCGTGCCAGGTGAGCGCGTCCGCCAAGGACACCGTCGGCCAGGCGATGAGCCGCTGGGGTGGGCCGATGGCAGCTCGCACCCAGCGGCGCCGTGCGGGCTCGAACGAGCCTGACGGAGCCACGCGCGTCGCGGCCGCAGCCCAACCCAATCATCCGCGCTCACCGATGGGTGGTGTCGGCGGCTGGGCACTTGACCTGCTTGTCCGAGACTTTGCTCGCTATATCAACTCCGAGGTCGCACTGGTATGCCAAATGGGCAGCAAGGGGCAGCCGCCGGCAGTCATCTCCTCATGGGGCACCGGGGCATCCCACGAGGAGCTGGTGCGACTAGGCGAAGGAGGGTTTGTTGGTCGCGCGTCTGCGCTGCAGCGCGCGACCCTCGAACCGCTCCACTCGCTACTCGACTCGAGCCTGATGCTCGCGACTCACCCGCGACTGAGCCAGGCCGCCGGAGCGCCCGTCCGGCTCCCGACCGGGGTGGAGGGTCGGTTGATCGCGGGGTTCGTGAAGCCACCGCAGGACCGCATGCTGGTGCTCTGGGCCACCGCGTCGTACGCAGCGCTGATAGCGCTCTGCGTGCAGGACCCCGGGCTGCTCGGCCGGCTGGGCGCCAGCCGTCGGGACGGTCTCACCGGCTGCCTCACATACCACGCTACCCGTGACGAGCTCGACTGTGAGATCAACCGCAGCGCCCGCGGCGACCTTCCTCTCTCAGTTTGCTTCATCGATCTCGATGACTTCAAGAAGGTCAACGACATCCATGGTCACCTGCTCGGTAACGAGGTCCTGGCCGAGGTTGCGGAGATCCTGCGTAATGGCGTTCGCAGCTTCGACACGGTCGGGCGCTACGGTGGCGACGAGTTCGTCGCGATCCTCCCCCAAACGCACAGGTGCAGTGCACAAGCGCTCGCTGAACGGCTGCGCTCGCAGCTGGCGACCACACCCCACCGATCCCTCCTGCGGCCGCTGACCGCGTCTACGGGAGTGGCCGAATGGGTCCCCGGGACGACAAGCGAGCAACTCCTCGCAGCCGCAGACGCCGCGCTGCTCAGCGCGAAGGGGCGGCGCACCGGTGTGAACACCGCCCGCAAAGCGAGCGCCACCGCCGCGTGACCAGCATCGGCGTCCACTCCACTCGCCGATAGCGCCGGGGCCGGGACGCCACGCTCACGTCCCGGCCCACTGGTCGCGGCCACCCCTCACGCCCACATGGGCAGGAGGTTCGGACGCCAAGAAACCTCCCTCGCAAACCTGCGCCCGCGCCCGCGATCGCGTCCGTGGAGACCAACCGGAGGCCAACCGCCCCGGGGCTATACTCCGCGGCCCGCACGCGCCTGTGGCGGAATTGGTAGACGCGCAAGGTTGAGGGCCTTGTGGGAGACAACTCCCGTGGAGGTTCGAGTCCTCTCGGGCGCATCAGGAAGGCCCCGGCCGGCGGGGCTCTTTGGGGGGTTTGGGGGCCGCAATGGGTTCTGTCCGGCGCAGTTGCGGTGAGTGGCGATTCACCGCCGCGGGGCGACGGCTACGTGCCAAACGTCTGGTTGCGCTTACGCCCCCGCGGGTGGGCGAGGCCTGTCACGAGCGTCCGGGTTGTTGTGTCCGTCCGTCGATGCCGGTACAGTTCCGAACGTGTGTTCGCCGTATCCGCCCTCTGAGGTCAAACGAGCAAGGAGCTGACGGATGGACCTGACCAAGCGTCAACAGGAGATTTTCGACTTCATCAAGCGCTATTCAGCCAAGTACGGCTACCCACCCACCGTGCGGGACATCGGCAAGGCCGTGGGACTCGCGTCGTCGTCGACCGTCCATGCCCACCTGTCCAACCTCGAGCGGATTGGCATGCTCCGCCGCGACCCGTCAAAGCCGAGGGCGATCGAGCTGTTTGATCGCGCCGCCAGCGGCATGCGCAACCTCGTACGTCCAGCGGGTCTTCCGCTGGTCGGCCAGGTGGCCGCAGGTCAGCCGGTCCTTGCCGAGGAGAACATCGAGGACTATGTCCAGACGCCGTCGTTCGCCGGCGGTGAGGAGGGCGAGTATCTGTTGCGCGTGCGCGGGGACTCGATGAAGAACGTCGGCATCCTGGATGGAGACCTGGTCGTGGTCAAGCCCCAGGACGCGGCCGACGACGGCGACATCGTGGTCGCGCTCCTGGGCGAGGAGGCCACGGTCAAGCGCTTCTACCGCGAGACCGATCACGTGCGACTCCAGCCGGAGAATGAGTCGATGGCGCCGATCCGAAGCCGGGACGTCCGGGTGCTCGGAACCGTCGTCGGCCTGATGAGGAGCATCGCCTAGTGCCCAGTCCGGCCCTCGCACTGCCGTTGCGTGAGCACCACCTCGGTGCGTGCGAGCCACGCCTTGGTGGAGCGCATGAGCGAGGCCGGTTGTCTCGCCTTGGTCCGAGCAGCTCAACGCTGGACGCGGAGCTGACCAGGATCTGGACGAGCGTCACGGCGCATCGCGACGCCACATGTGCGGTGTGCGGCGGGGCAATGCGGCCCCGCTACGGCGCCGGCCCGCTGCCGGTCGCGGGCCGCTGCGCGGACTGCGGTTCGGAGCTGAGTTAGCCCGCTGGACGGCCCCCCGGGATCCAGCCTGTCGGATTTTCCACGCTATCCGGGGAAAGGTCGACACTCCCAGCCCGGCTTGACCGCAACCGGCCTGACACGGCAATCGCGCGCGCTCGAGCTTTCCCAGGCTATGCTCAGCCATGCAGACTGAGCAGCCGCGGAGGTGAAGCCTTCGAGGAAAGTCCGGACATCACAGGGCAAGGTGGTCGGTAACGCCGACCCGGGGAAACCCGCGGGAAAGTGCCACAGAAATGACACCGCCTAAGTCTGGGGCCGCTGCAGAGCTCCAGGCCGGTAAGGGTGAAATGGTGCGGTAAGAGCGCACCGGCGTCGCGGTGACGCGGCGGCCAGGCAAACCCCACCTGATGCTAGGCCAAGCAGGACCGTTTGTAGGTGACCCGCCAAGGTCCGGGTAGGCCGCAAAGATGGATGGTTGCTCCCGACAGAATCCGGCTTACAGGTCTGCTAAGGAAAACCCCGCTCCGGCGGGGTTTTCTATTTGGCGCCGTCGCCTGGCACCGCGGAGTCGCCCGCCGGCGGCCCAGCGGAGCCGCCCGCCTGCATCTGCCGCAGTTCCTCCAGCGGGATATGGCAGCTCATCGAGTGCCCTGGCTCGGACTCCACCAGGGGTGGCTCGGTTGTCTCGCAGATTGCACCGATCTTCCGCGGGCATCGGGTATGGAATACGCAGCCGCTGGGCGGATCGGCCGCGCTGGGGATCTCGCCCTCCAGGCGGATGCGCTGCCGGGTGGGCTCGTCCAGCGTGGGCACGGCAGAAAGCAGGGCCTCCGTGTACGGGTGATGGGGGCCGTTGAAGACGCGGTCTGCCGGGCCGATCTCCATGATCCGGCCCAGATACAGCACAGCGATCCGGTCGGCCAGGTAGCGGACCACCCCCAGGTCGTGACTTATGAACAGGTAGGCCACGTCTTCTCGCCGCTGCAGGTCGCCCAGCAGGTTGAGGATTGCCGCCTGGACCGACACGTCCAGGGCCGATGTCGGCTCGTCGCACACCACCAGGCGGGGGTCGCCGGCGAACGCCCGGGCTATCGCGACTCGCTGTTTGAGCCCGCCGGAGAGCTGGGACGGTCGAAGGCCGAGCTGGTCCTCGGACAGGCGCACGGCCGTGATCAGGGATCGCAGCCGCCTGGCCATGTCCTCTCCGCCGTAGCCCCCGAGCTTCGTCAGCGTACGGCTGATCAAGCGCCTGACGGAATGACGGCGGTTCAGGGCCGAGTCCGGATTCTGGAACACGATCTGGACCGCCTTCAGCTGCGCGCGAGAGCGCTTGGATGCGGTGGCCGGCAGGTCCGCCCCGTCGAGCATTACGCCGCCGCCCACGTCGGGGGCGGTCAGCCCGAGCAGGATTCGGGCCAGGGTCGTCTTGCCGCTCCCGGACTCGCCGACCAGGCCCACCGTCTCCCCGCGGCACACCTCCAGCCCGACACCCACCAGGGCGTGGATGGTCTGTCCGGAAAGGTGGAAGGTCTTGGACACGCCGTTGACCCCGATCAGGGGCTGCTCCTGGGCCGGGCCGCCAGAGCCCGGCCGGTCGCCCTCCGGGGCGGGATCGCCGGGAGCAGGCCGGTCGCCCCTCGGGGGGGAGGCGCCGGAGGCAGCACGCGGCGGGTCGTCCACCGTCCGGGCGTGCGGCAACGACTGCGCGCGCTCATGGAAGTGACAGCGGGACCCCCGCGCGGCGGCGACCTCGTACATCGGAGGCGCTTCGATCCGGCAGCGCTCCTCCACCAGGCCGCAGCGAGGAGCGAAGATGCACCCCTCCGGCGCCTCGCCCGGGCGGGGGAGGAAGCCCGGAATCGTGTCCAGCCGCGCCCGGGCCGTCGACGCCTCTCGCCGGGGGATGCAGCGCAGCAGGCCGACGGTGTAGGGGTGGCGAGGATCTCGGAACAGCTGCTGGGCGGGACCCTCCTCCACGAGTTCACCCGCGTACAGCACGCCGACCCGGTCGCACATCCTGGCGATCACGGCCAGGTTGTGGCTGATGAACAGCAGAGAGGTGCCGAGCTCCTGGCGCAGGGAGCCGATCAGGTCGAGCACCTCGGCCTCGACCGTGGCATCGAGCGCGGTCGTGGGCTCGTCCAGGATGAGCAGCGAGGGCTCTGTGGCAAGGGCCATCGCGATCACCGTCCGCTGAAGCATCCCGCCCGAGAGCTGGTGGGGGTAGCGGCTCATCACCCCTGCGGGGTCCGAGATCCTGACCTTGCCGAGCATCTGCTCGGCTCGCTCCAGGGCCTCCTTCCTGGGCAGCCCTGCCAGCTCGAACACCTCCGCCACCTGCCGACCGACTCGAATCGACGGATTCAAAGCCTTGCCGGGCTCCTGATAGACCATCGAGACCTGGCTGGCGCGGAGCCGTTGCAGCTCCCGCGCGTCCATGGTCAAGACATCACTTCCGTTGACGCAGATGCGGCCTCCGCTCACTCGGCCATTGCGGGCGAGGTACCGGACGATCGCCAGCGCCATGGTCGACTTGCCAGACCCCGACTCGCCGACCAGGCCGTAGGACTCGCCACGCCCGATCCCGAACGAGACGTCCCGGAGGACCGCCAGCTCCCTGCCCCGCACCTCGTAGGCGACGTCGGCGTGCTCCACGGACAGCGTCGGAGCCTCGGCTGACTCCGCATCGGGGGAGTCCCGGGTTACGGGGACGGCGCTCATCGCTCCAGCACCCCCTCCACCGCATCGGATACGAAGTTCACGCCCACGATCAGGGAGGCGATCGCCAGGGCATCGAACAGGACCTCCCACCAGTAACCCGCGACCACCTGGCCGTAGTTCTGCGAGATCTCAAGCCCCCAATCCGGCGAGGGCAGCTGGATCCCGAATCCCAGGAACGAGAGGGCTGCCACCGTGAAGATCGCGTACCCGAGCCGGACCGTGAACTCGACCATGATCGGCGCCAGCACGTTGGGCAGGATCTCCACGAACATCACATATGGCGCACGCTCGCCCCGGAGGCGCGCCGCGGCGACGTAGTCGAGTTGGCGTTCGATCAGGACGGCGGCCCTGACCGTACGGGCGATCAGCGGCGTGAACACGAGCCCGATGACGAGGATCAGGGTGACGTGCGAGTGCCCCACCGCCACCACTGCCAGGATGCCGGTGACGACCAACGGAAGGGCGAGGATTGCCTCCACGAAGCGGCTCAGGACGTCGTCGACCGGGCCTCGGAAGAAACCCATCAGCAGTCCGAGCGCCGTCCCCAGGATCGTCCCCAGCACTGTCGCCAGCGGGGCCACGATCAGGATGTCCCGCGATCCCACGATGACCCGGGACAGCATGTCCCGGCCCAGCGCGTCGGTGCCGAACAGGTGAGCCCCGGACGGCGCCTGGTTTATGGCCTCCAGGTTCTGCGCGTAGGGGTCATCGGGCGCGATCAGGCTGCCGAAGATGGCGCACACGACCCAGAACAGCAGGATGGCCGCCCCCACCCAGAACAGCTTGGAGCGCGCGATCCGGCGGATGAGTTCGCGCCGCGGCTGCGCCGTGCCTCCGGCCGCCTGGATCGCACCAGCCGACTCTACGGGGATCGTCCCGACGCTCATTCGGCTGCCTGGTAGCGGATGCGTGGATTGAGCAACGCGAACAGCAGGTCGGCCACCAGCGTGGCCAACATGTAGATGATCCCGACCGTCAGCACCCCGGCCTCGAGCATCGGGAAGTCCTTATGCGTGGCCGCCGTGTAGATCAGCGAGCCGATGCCCTGGTATCGAAACAGGTACTCAACGATCACCAGCCCGCCGATCAGGTAACCCGTCTGGGTGGCCACCACGGTGATCGTGGGAAGGAGCGAATTGCGCAGCACATGGCGGCGGATCACCACTCCACGGGGCAGACCCTTGAGCAGCGCGGTGCGGGCATAGTCGGACTCAAGAGCCTCCACCGTCCCGGCCCGGGCCATGCGCGAGATGTAGCCGAACAGGATCAGGGTCAGCGGGATCGCGGGCAGGATCAGGTACTTCAGTTGGATGAAGAAGTCCGATCCCGGAGGGGCCGTGGCCGATATGGGCAGGACCTTGAGCCAGATGCCGAAGATCAGGATCAGGATGATTCCCGAGACAAACTCGGGAACCGTGGTGGCCGACAGGCCGACCGTGCTGATGACCCGATCAACCGGTCGCCCCACGTGCAGCGCCGCCAGAATCCCTCCCGCGATCCCCAGCGGGACCACGAGGATGAACGCCACGGCGGCCAGCTTGAGCGAGCGGCCCAGCGCACCGGTGAGGATGGGCCCGATGGGTGCCTGGTACTGGTAGGAGTTCCCGGGGTGCCCCTGTACGAAGTGGCTGATCCATAACCAGTACTGCGTGAGCAGGGGCTTGTCCACGCCGAGCTGATGATCCAACGTTCTGACCGCGCCGGGGTCGGCGAGGGGACCGAGGATCGATCGTCCCGGATCGCCGGGCAGGACCTGGGCGACCAGGAACACGATCACGCTCAGGAGCCACAGCGTGATCAGCGCAAGGCCGATGCGCTTGAGTACGAACCTGGTCATCTCCGTGTTTGCTGCCGGCCGGCGTCGGCGACCTGCGCCGAGCGTCAGGTCATATACGCCCGGTTCAGGTAGAGCTGGGCGATCGAGGTCGGGTTCAGGCCGCCGACGTTCTGGGTGGAGGCGGTCAGCCCATCGATCCAGTACGGAATCGAAATCGGCGTCTGGGCCAGCAGCAGCCGCTGGATCTGCCCGGCGACCTTGCGCTGGGCCGAGAGGTCAAGCGCGGCGACGTACTGCTTGACCAGCGAGTCGTAGGCCGAGTTCTTGAAGTGGGCGGCGTTCCACGGCCCGCCGGTTACCAGGGGCGCGTTCAGGAACACGTTGGGGACTCCCCGGTCGCCGTAGTCGACGAGGCTCGTGGTCCCGTCCAGCCAGGGCGAGTTCCCGAACGTGGCCTTGCCGTAGTAGGCGCTCTGGTTCAGGACGTTCAGGTTGATGTTGATCCCCGCCTTGGCTGCATCCGCCTTGATGACCTGGGCCAGCTGGGGGACCTCCTCGTAGTCCTCGGTGTCCAGGGTGACCGTGAATCCACCCGAATGTCCGGCCGCGGCCAGGAGCTGCTTGGCCATGGGTATGTTCTGCACCCGCTGGGGCACCGAGGTGTCGGTGGACGGGAAGCGAGGGCCGAAGGGATAGTCATTGGCCACGCTGCCGTAGCCGTTCAGCAGCGCCGAGACCATCCCGGGGCGATCGAATGTCAGGGCCACCGCCTGACGCACCCGCGGATCGGTGAACGGCGACTGATCGTTGCGCATCGAGAGCTCACGATGGTTTGCCGCCTTCAGCCTGATGATCCGGTAGGAGGAGTTGTGCAGCAGCGAGGTGGCACCGGCGGGCACGAACTGGCCGATGACGTCCACGTCACCACCCTCCAGGGCCAGGATCTGGGGCTGCTGGCTGGAGTAGAACTTGAACTGGGTGCCGGCCAGCAGCGGCTTGGGGCCCCAGTAGTCAGGGTTGGGCACGAACGACGCGCCGGAGCCCTGGGTGTAGCTCCCCAGCTTGAACGCCCCGGTGCCCACGAAGGTTTTCTGCCATTTGCCGAAGTCGGTGCCCTTGGGGACGATGATGGCGTTGTAGTTGTCCGAGGAGACCAGGTAGGGGAAGTTCCCGTTCGGCGCGTCAAGGTGGAACTCCACCGTGGAGGAGTCGACCTTCTTGACCCCTGACGGGCTCAGCACGCCCTTGAACGTGGACAGGGCATTGGAGGCAATCTTGGGATCGGACAGCTGCTGGAACGTGTAGACGACGTCGTCGGCCGTCATCGTGGCGCCGTTGTGGAACTTCACGCCGGACCGCAGCTTGAAGGTCCAAACGCTGCCGTCGGAGTTCGGGGTCCACTTGAGGGCCAGCATCGGTTGCAGGACGAGCTTGAGATTGTTGTCGAAGATCAGGAATTCGCCCGTCTGGTTGAGCATGGCCAGTCCGCCCGCGTCCGCCACGGTCAGCGGGTTGACGGCCGCCGCCGGCGTGGAGATGGCCACGCGCAGGGTCCCGCCCCGCTTGGCTGTGCCGGCGGGTCCCGTGCCGCTGGATGGGGTTGAGGACCCGCACGCGGCGAGGACGGCGCCCAACAGGGGCACGGACATTCCGATGGCGGTGCCTCGGCGCATGAAGTCACGCCGGCTCAGGCGGCCAGCAGCGAGTTCGTCGATGTAGTGGTTCTCCAAATCGCTGCGCCCTTGGCGGAGACGATCCAGCTCATCGTTAGTCCGCTTCATCAGCCTCTCCTTGTGTTCAGCGACCTCGGATCATGCTCCGAGGTCGCCTGTGGTCATCCCAGCAGGGCGACGTTATTCGATTCTGGACCTCCCGGGGGGATTGGCAGCGCGAATGCCGGCCCGGGACGCGGGTCACGCATCTGTATTAGGCCCGTGCTCAGCGCATCGGCTACGCTCATCTGGTCACCGGGCCATGCCCGTGGGGACGGGTAGCGGGAGTGCGCCGGACGGGATTGGACTAGCATCGCTGGCTTGAGGATGAGCAGGGGAACTGTCGGGCTGGCGGTGGCGTCGCTGGCGGTGGCGGGCATAGGCGGGGCGTCGGGGAGCGCCGCCGGTGCGTCTGCGCGGGCCCATACCGGGGCCTCATCGGATCTCGCCGGCATCCAGAGCGCGCCACGCCTGGCCGGCGCCGCGCGAAGCCTGGGCGCGCTGCCCGCCGGCAAGCGGGTGCAGGTGGCCCTGCCTCTGAAGCTCCCACGTGCCGCCGCTCTGGACAGCTTCGTGACGGGCCAGTACACGCCGGGCAGTCCTCACTACCGCGAGTTCCTGACTCCGGATCAGTTCGGCGCCCGGTTCGGAGCCCCCCGGGCCGAGGTGCAGCGGGCCCTGACCTCGCTCCGGAAGCTGGGGCTCCGCGTGGCCTCGCCGCCGGCCAACCGCCTCTACATCTCGGCCACGGGGGAGGTTGGCACTCTGGAGCGGGTCTTCGGGGTGCGGCTGGATCGCTTCCGGCTCCCCAATGGCCGCACGTTCTTCGCCAACGCCGCGGCCATCCACCTCCCGGCTGCGCTGCGAGACACGGTCACGGGGGTGATCGGGCTTGACGACACCGCGCGGCCGGTCTCCCACCTCGCCCGGGCTCGGAGCGCTGCCAGCCTGCCGCTGGGCGTCAGGGCCCGCGTCACCCGAGCAGCGGGTCCCAAGGGCGTTGACGGAGGGGCGACACCATGCCCTGCGGCCGTGAGCTCCGGGGGCTACACGGCGCCTGACCTGGCGCAGGGGTACGACTTCAACGGTATGTACTCGAGGGGCTTCCACGGCGAGCACATGAGCGCCGCGCTGGTGGAGTTCGACGACTACCACGACTCCAACGTGAGGGGGATGGAGGCCTGCTACAAGGTCAAGACGCCGGTCAGCCGGCGGCTGGTGGACGGCGGCGTGGGTGGGCCTCCCGGCGGCGGTGAGGACGAGGACATGGCGGACATCACGACGATCCTGGAGCTCAATCCGCGGCTGGCTCACCTGTACGTGTACGAGGCACCGATCACGGGCGGCGCGGCCATCTTCGACGAGGGGACGGCCGAGCTGGACCTGTACAACGCATTCGTCACCGACGACAAGGCGCCGGTCCTGTCGGTGTCCTGGGGTTTCTGCGAGAACCTCCAGAGCGCCTCGTATGACCAGCTGTTCGGCCGGATCGCCGAGGAGGCGGCCGCCCAGGGCCAGCAGATCGTGGATGCCTCAGGCGACAGCGGCGCCGTGGACTGCCTGGCCACCGAGAAGCCCACGCTGGGGAGCATCAACGTGGAGCAGGAGACGGCAGTTCCCTGGATCACCGGTGTGGGCGGCACGGACCTCGGTCAGGACTCGACCGTGCCGGAGTCCGGCATCCACGACGAGGACACGTGGAACGACGACGCCGCCGGCGGCGGCGGCCAGAGCAACATCTGGAGGATGCCTGGCTGGCAGGCCGCCTATCTGGGAGCCACCCATCACAAGGTGGCCGGCGCAGCCAATGCCTGCGGTGCGCCGGCGGGAAGGCTGTGCCGGATGGTGCCGGACGTCGCGATGAACGCCGACCCCGAGGAGGGTGGTGCGCTGGGCTCCGGACCCACCCCACCCCAGTTCGCCACCAACACTCCGCCTGATGTCGGCTCGCCTGGCGATGACGCGTACTGCGCCACCAGCAACTGCTCGGTCACCGGCGCTCCGGTGCCGCCCGGCAGCCCGGGAGCCTGGTTCGCCATCGGCGGGACCAGCCTGGCTGCTCCGACAGCGGCGGCCGCGGCGGTTCTCTGGGATCAGCAGGCCAGAGCGGCCGGCCTGGGCAGCTTCGGGTTCCTGAACCCCTCGCTGTACCGCATCGCCACCCGGAAGGCTGCATACGCCAGGGACTTCCACGACGTCCTCACGGACACCAATGACGCCCAGTACGACAGAGCCGATTGCCCGCCCGGCTGCAACCCCCACCATCTGTACAAGGCGGGCAAGGGCTATGACATGGCCACCGGGCTCGGCTCACCCGACGTGGCCAAGCTCGGAGCCGACCTGGTCAAGGACGCCGAGCACGTCGACCTCACTCCGAGCACCCAGACCATGTACGGCTACCTGAAGGGACCGAGCACGACGGCGCCGGTATCGGTCACCAGTGGCTACCGCGGCTCCACCTACCACGCCACCAGCAGCGCCTCCTGGCTGCACGTCAAGCGCTCCGGCAAGCTGCCAGGAACGCTGGTCTGGCGCGTCGATCCGCATGGACTGTCCAGCGGGACCCGGAGCGGCCACATAACTATCACCGGGGCGAAGGGCTCGACGGCGACGCTGACGGTCAAATACACGGTTGGCCGGCGGGCTCGGATCTCGGTCTCCCCCGGCGGCCTGAGGTTCACCGAACGGGCGATCACCGCAAGCGGCAAGCCCACCAAGCCCAAATGCGGATCGACCACCTGGAACGACGAGCTGAAGAACCAGCTGACGAGCTCCTCCGATGCCACCGCGGTGGCCGGGAGCACCCGGCGGACGCTGCACATCGGCAACCGCGGCCGCCGCGGGAGCACCCTGCACTACGAGGCCTTCTTCCGGACCTTTACCAGCAGTTGGCTGACCGAGGACCTGAACCCCCATAACAGGCCCAATGGCTTCCGGGTCCGGCCATCGCCCCCGCTGGTGCCGACGGCCGGTGCGGTGAAGGCCGGTCGGGCGGCCGGCCTGAAGCTGGCCTCGATCGGCAACGCCAATGCCCTCGGGGGCTATCCGGCGCTCAATCAGGGGACATACCACGGCGTGGTGGAGATCCGCGACCTGGCCGATCCGAGGGTCCTCAGGAAGGTGTCGGTAACCCTCGTGCTGGGGAGCGGGCGGGGGACCCCCACGATCGCTCCGCGGCCGCGCTCCATATCGGTCGCGCTGGCCCCGGGCAAGACCAAGCGCGTGAATTTGGTCCTGGCCGACTCATCCCACACATGCGGCTTCAGCTACAGCCTTCAGAGGAACCGGCCGTGGGTCAAGATCAACCGCTACCTCCTGGCCGGCAATGTGGCCGCACGGCCGGCTCGCTCGGCCCCATCGGCCAGCGACACCGGCCGCGGCAACGGCTTCACGCCGTTGACGATCAGCACGAAGTCTCTGGCCAGGGGCATCTATCACGCCACGGTGATCATCCAGTCCCAGGACGCGGTGCGAAACCCGAGCCGGGTGCGGATCACCCTGGCCGTGGGGCGCCCGCTGCCCCGCCATGCCGTCGATGGGCGCCGGCGGGCCAGAGGCCGCCGGAGCTTTACCGGCTAGCGCCGCCCACGCGCTCCAGCGCCTGTCCCTCCAGCCGGTGCATCACCCACTCGTCAAGCCGTCTGGCGTCAAGCTGCTCGTAGAAGCGCAGGGCCGGGGTGTTCCAGTTCAGAGCCGCCCACTCCAGGCGGGGGCAGCCGCGGCTGAGCGCGATCCTCGCCACCTTCTCCAGCAGCGCCGAGCCCACGCCGGCCCGGCGATACTCGTCAGGCACAAAGAGGTCCTCAAGCCATATGCCCGGCCGGCACTCCCAGGTGGAGAACGTGCCGTGGAAGATGGCGAATCCCACCGGCTGTGAGTCGATCGCGGCCACCAGCGCCTCGGCGCTGGGCTGCGGGCCGAACAACGCGCCCTCCAGCAACTCGCTGCTGCCGTGCACGTGCTCGGCGGCGCGTTCATAGGTGGCCAGCGCGACGATCATCGAGAACATGACGTCGCAGTCGGCCGGCTCGGCGGGCCGGATCAGGATCGCGGAGGGCACGGCGCGAGCACGATAGCGGTCAGAGGACGCGACGCGACCAAGCCGCCGTCCTGGCGTGGCGCGCGCCGCTGCGCGAAGATGTGCCCGCATGCCAGCGATCCCTCGCACATTCACCCGGCCCGTCGGCCGGCTGGGGGCCGTGGCCCAGAACGCCCTGGAGGTGGCGCGCTTCGGCGGGCTGACCAGCGACGAGGTCTCATCGCCCTTTGAGGTCGGCGCTGAGCATCGCGTGTACCGCCTGCGCCACTATTACCCCGACCAGGGGGAGGGCCCGCCGGTCGTCCTGGTGCCGCCGATGATGCTCTCGGCAGAGGTGTACGACGTGGCCCCCCACACGAGCGCGGTCAGCATCCTGCGGGAGCGCGGTGCCGATCCGTGGGTCGTGGACTTCGGCGCCCCTGAGCAGGTGCGGGGCGGGCTGGAGCGAACGCTGACCGACCACGTCCTGGCGGTGTCAGACGCCGTCGACCGGGTCCGGCACGCCACCGGGCGTGACGTGCATCTGGGCGGCTACTCGCAGGGGGGGATGTTCTGCTACCAGACAGCGGCCTATCGGCGCAGCGTCGGGATCAGCTCGCTGGTCACCTTCGGCAGCCCGGTTGACACCAGACAGGGGATGCCTCTGGGGGTTCCCGAACGGCTGGCCGGCGAGCTGGCCGATCTGCTGGCCGACACGTTCAGCGGCCGGGCGCTGCCGGCCTGGGCCAGCCGGACCGGCTTCCGGATGCTTGACCCCGTCAAGTCGTTGCGGCACCGGATCGAGTTCATCCTTCAGCTCCACGACCGCGAGGCGCTCCTACCCCGGGAGCGCCAGCGCCGCTTCCTGGAGACGGAGGGCTGGGTGGCCTGGCCCGGCCCTGCCATGGCCGACTTCCTGCGGCAGTTCATCGCCTACAACCGCATGCTGGAGGGCGGGTTTGTGATCGAGGATCGCCTGGTCACCCTGGCCGATATCGAGGGCCCCGTCCTGGCCGCGGTGGGGGCCGTGGATCAGCTGGCCCCGGCGGCCGGAGTACGGGCCATCGTGCAGGCGGCGCCCCGAGTGGAGGCCTACGAGCTCGACCTGCGGGGTGGGCACTTCGGGCTGGTCGTTGGCTCAGCGGCCACCGAGTTGACCTGGCCAACGGTGGCGGCCTGGGCGAGATGGCGCGATGGCGAGGGAGAGCAGCCGGAGGCCATCGTCCCGATGAGCCAGGCGGACGCGTCCGGGGTGAGTCAGCCCGTCCACAGCCGGGTCGGATACGGCCTGGAGCTGGCGCTGGCAGTGAGCGGTGGGATGGCGCGGTCGCTGGTGGGCACCGCGGGCCGAGCGGCCCGAACGATGCGCGAGCTGGGGCGCGAGGCGGCGGGGCAGCTACCCCGCCTGGCCCGCCTGGAGCAGATTCAGCCCGGAACCAGGATCTCCCTGGGGCTCCTGGTCCAGGAGCGGGGTCGCCGCTCGCCTGACGAGGTGTTCTTCCTGTTCGAGGACCGGGCGTACACGGCCAAGGACATCAACGACCGCATCGACAATGTCGTCCGGGGCCTGATCGACATCGGCGTGCGCCAGGGTGAGCATGTGGGGGTCCTCATGGGCACGCGTCCCAGCGCCCTGGCGGTGGCCGTGGCGATCAGTCGTTTGGGGGCTGTGGCCGTGCTCATGCGCCCGGACGGCGATGCCCGGCGCGAGGCCTCCCTGGCCCAGGTGGAGCGGATCATCGCCGACCCTGAGCGGGCGGACCTGGTCTCCGACCTGGATGGGAGCCAGGCGTTCGTGCTCGGTGGCGGCGGAGGGCCCCGTGACCTGGGGCCCCTGATCACAGACATGGAGCAGATCGACCCCGGTGCGGTGGAGATGCCGCGCTGGTACCGGCCCAATCCGGGGCGGGCGGCCGAGCTCGCCTTCATCCTGTTCACGGGCGAGGGGGAGCGGACCCGGATGAACCGGATCACCAACCAACGCTGGGCCCTGTCGGCGTTCGGGACGGCCACGTCGGCTGCGCTGGGCCCCGGCGACACCGTGTACAGCGTGACGCCGCCGTATCACCCGTCGGGGCTCCTGATGAGCCTGGGCGGGGCCATCGCCGGCGGCGCCCGCCTGGCCATGGCCCGGCGGTTCGATGCCGCCACGTTCTGGGAGGAGGTGAGGCGCTACGGGGTCACCGTCGCGTCCTACACCTGGACGATGGTCCATGACCTCGTGCAGGCGCCACCCCAGCCGGGCGAGCGGCATCACCCGGTGCGGCTGTTCATCGGCTCAGGCATGCCGCGAGGCCTGTGGCGGCGGGTGGAGGACCGCTTTGCCCCGGCCCGCGTGCTGGAGTTCTACGCCTCCACCGAGGCGGGGGCGATTCTGGTCAATATGAGGGACGCCAAGCGGGGGGCCATGGGACGGCCGCTTCCGGGCAGCGCCGAGGTCAGGATCGCCCGATATGACGTGAAGGCCGGAGGCCTCGTGGTGGGCAAGGGCGGGTTTGCCGAGCGCTGCCAGAACGACGAGGTCGGCATGCTCCTGGCGCGCGTGCGGCCCAGCGACTCGCTCAGCGTGGTGCCGTTGCGGGGCGTGTTCGCGGCCGGAGATGCCTGGCTGGTCACCGGCGACCTGTTCAGGCGAGACGGTGACGGTGACTTCTGGCGCGTGGACAACGTCGCCGAGGTGATTCAGAGCGCCGAGGGCCCGGTGTTCAGCACACCGATCCGGGATGCCCTGGCCGACCTACCCGCGGTCGACCTGGCGGTGGCCTACGGCGCGGCGCCGCGGGCCGGCCATCCCGAGATCCCGGTGGCGGCCATCACGCTGCGATCCGGCCATGACCTCAACCCGGGCGAGCTCGGACGGGCGCTGGCTGGGCTGGAGCCTGGGCAGAGACCCGCGCTGGTGCGCGTGGTGGATGAGATCCCCGTCACCACGTGGTACCGGCCGCTCACCGGCCCCCTGCGCCGGGAGGGAATCCCCGATCCTCAGACCGGGGCCCAGGCATGGTTCCTGGACGCGGGCGGTCAGAAGTACCGGCCGCTCAGC
Organism: Solirubrobacteraceae bacterium; assembly: GCA_045805485.1. Classification (GTDB taxonomy): domain Bacteria; phylum Actinomycetota; class Thermoleophilia; order Solirubrobacterales; family Solirubrobacteraceae; genus Palsa-465. Next base: position 19,406 of record JBJMLC010000024.1, read on the forward strand.
CAGTCGGCATACCGGCGGATCGTCGGACAGACGGGCCGGGGCCGGCGGGCGGCAAAGGTCGGCTGAGCGCGGCTGACCACGACTGCGCAGCCGGCCTCAGCGCAGCGCTGCGACCTTCCGCAGGAACCTGACCAGGTGCTTGAAGAACGCGTTCTTCGGATACGCGGCCGCCGGATCGTTGTGGGCGTAGGTGCTCTTGCGGTTGACCAGGGTGAGGTTGGGCCGGGGAATCTGTGACTGCTTGGCCAGCGCCGTGGTGGCCTTCAGGATCAGCTTCCCTCCGTAGGCTCCGAAGGCGTAGATCAGCAGGCCGTGAGGAAGGTGGCGGCCCATCGTGGCGTGCACGTGCAGGATCTTCTGGGCCGGATTGGCGATGCCGTTGCCGACGGCGCCCGTGTCGTCTGTGAGGCGCTGGGGGAAGTACCACTCCGATCCGTCCGCGTCGTTGACGCCCAGTCCGGAGAGCATCGTGGCGTAGCGGCGGACCGGTGTGATGGCGCCCGCCCTGCTCCACCCGGCGGGCTTCACCGCCCGGTTTAGCTGACCCACGTTCGCCTGGGACGCGAACACGAGTTGGGATGTCTTGGGGTCAACGTCGTAGCCGAATATGGCGAGATTGGTCACCCGGACCGGTGGCTTGAGGGTCGAGGGCAGGAGCGGGAAGGTCTGCCCGATCGACGGCGCCTTGGGGTCAAGAAGTGCTCCGAGAGAGCCCGAGGTCGAGAACAGCCCCAGGTAGGGAGCGGGGATCCCGCTGAAAGCCAGCCAGGGCGTGCTCTTGTGAAGAGTCTGGAGTTCCTGCCGGGCGTCGTGGGCGCTGACGGGCTGCTTGTAACTGGCGCCGTCGTCATACACCAGCCCGGCCAGATCTGCCGCGCCCGCCCGGCCTGAGAAGTTCCAAGTGGCATACGCGGTGACGACCGACCCGCCCAGCGAGTGACCTCCCAGCACGACCTCACCGCCGAGCTTGCGCGCGGCCTTGATCACGCGGTGCAGGTCCTGCACGGCCACGTTCAGCCCCCATTTGCGGGCAAAGGGCACACTCGAATCCGGGACCGCGTGGATGTGGTGCTTGATGCTGTGGTCGGTCAGCCAGCCCAGGTAGTAGTTGAACACCCGGGTGTTGGACGCCTGGCCCTTTTTGGCCAGGTTGAACACCGATTGGTCCTCCAGCAGGTTCTCCCGGCGCTCCACCGACCAGACCTGCCAGTTCGGGAGCTTTGAGACCAGCCACTGGGCCAGGGGCACGAAATAGGCGCCACCACCGGACGTCCCCGGCACGAGAACGAGGACGTTCTTGGCCGATCTCTGTCCCACCTTGATCACGCCCACCTCGTTGTATTTGGCCGGCGTTCCCGCAGCGACGAACCCGGGCATCCAGGTCGCCCTGAGCGGCTTGGCTGCCCAGGCGCTTGATGCCACTGTCGCGAGAGCGACGCACACCATCACCACAGCCGCTGTCCACCTGCGCCCCACGGTCTTCACTTCCGATCCTCCTTGATCTAAACAGTCTTGCCGTCTGAGCCTAGCGGGGGATCAGGCCAGCGCGGGCGCCTGGGGTAATGCATTAAGCGCATCTTCGAGCTCGGACTCGGAGAACTCGGGATCCTGCAACTGGCCGCTGAGGTAGGCGTCGTAGGCCGACAGGTCGAAATGCCCGTGGCCGCACAGACCGAACAGGATCACCCGTGGCTCGCCTGCCTCCTTGGCTGCCTCGGCCTCCTGGACCACGGCGCGCAGGGCGTGCGCGGGCTCGGGCGCGGGGATGATCCCCTCCGTTCGGGCAAAGCGCACCGCCGCCTCAAAGGCCTCGTTCTGCCGGTAGGCCCGGGGCTCCACCATCCCCTGCTTGACCAGGGCGCAGACCAGCGGGGAGTCGCCGTGATAGCGAAGTCCACCGGCATGCACGGGGGGCGGGACGAAGTTGTGACCCAGCGTGTACATGGGCATCAGTGGCGTGAGGCCGGCGGTGTCGCCGAAGTCGTAGGCGTAGATGCCGCGGGTCAGGGTGGGGCAGGCGGCCGGCTCCGCGGCGATGAAGCGCGTCGAGGCACCGTCGCGGATCACCCGGCGCAGGAACGGGAAGGTCAGGCCGCCGAAGTTCGAGCCTCCTCCCACGCAGGCCACGACCACGTCCGGCTCCTCGCCGGCCATCCCCATCTGGGCCAGCGCCTCCTGCCCGATCACCGTCTGGTGGAGAAGAACATGATTCAGCACCGAGCCCAGCGAGTAGTTGGTGTCAGGAGCCTGGGCGGCCACCTCCACCGCCTCGGAGATCGCGATCCCCAGGGAGCCGGTGGAATGCTGGCTCTGGGCACGCCCGGCCTCGGTCAGGTCCGAAGGGGAGCGGTGCACGGTGGCTCCCCACACCTCCATCATGGAGCGGCGGTAGGGCTTCTGGTCATAGCTCGAGCCGACCATCCACACCTCGCACTCCAGGCCGAACAGTCGGCAGGCAAAGGCCAGCGCGGAGCCCCACTGCCCCGCCCCGGTCTCAGTGGTCAGCTTCTTGATCCCCGCGGCCGCGTTCTCGTAGGCCTGGGCGACGGCCGTGTTGGGCTTGTGGGAGCCCGGCGGCGAGCCGCCCTCGTACTTGTAGTAGATATGAGCCGGGGTATCGAGCTCGCGCTCGAACCGGTGCGCCCGGTAGAGCGGGGTGGGGCGCCAGAGCTTGTAGACGTCACGGACCTGGTCAGGTATCTCGATCTCAGGGTCGCCGGAGACCTCCTGTCCGATCAGCGCCATCGGGAAGAGCGGGGAGAGATCGTCGGGCCCTGCCGGCTGGAGGGTGCCCGGATGAAGCGGTGGCGGTCCACCTGGAGGCAGGTCGGCCATCAGGTTGACCCAGTGGGTGGGGATCTCCGCCTCGGGGAGAACGTACTTCACCTGTGCATCGCTCATCGCGTCTCCTCCTTCGTGGGAGGGCGATTCTATTTCTCGGGGTGCGGACGGCGCGCGGCGGGCTGAGATCAACCCAAGACCCGGATGACACTGACGGGCACGATCGCTCGGCCTAGGCTGCCCCCACAGTCGAGATCGGAGGTCTATCGGTGTCATTCAAGAGATTCCAGGTCAAGCCATCAGTGGTGGCGTGCGCCGCCGTGGTCGTGCTGACCATCGCCGGTGGTGCATATGCCGCCTCGAGATCCTCAGGGGTGAAGGTCAGGTGCACCGCCACCCGGAACGGCAAGCCCGTCACGTGTCGGGTCGTGACCGGCCCCAGCAATCCATCAGGCCCCACGACTCTGACGCAGGCTCCGTCGTTCGCGCTGGTGCCCGGCACCATGAGCAGCGGCAACGTGGGACTGAACTCTCAGTCGAGCGACACGACCAACCTGGAGTTCCAGCAGATGAACGTCTACTCGTTCTACCCGAACAACAACGCCACGATGGTCTTTCGCACCTACCTCCTCAGCCCGAGCGAGATCGCGGGCCGGTTCGCCCACCTGCACTCGGTGGACTTCTGCTACGGCCTCCAGAACTCGACCCTGGGCTCCTCCCAACCGGCCTACCTGAAGATCATCCGCGCGACGGTGCGTGAATTCGTTGAACGGGACGCGGTTTCGCAAAACGGTCCCATGCCCGTCTATCTGCCGAACACGACGCTGGCCACGGCACCCCTCAACGTCGGGACCACGCCGACCGGGCGCACCGGCTGCAAGAACGTCGCCTTCGCCTCGCCGCCGCTGATCCTTCGGGGCGGCTACCTGGCCCTGGATGTCGAGGTCAGCTTCACGGCGCCGAACCCAAATAACGGCCACCCATTTCAGGGCTGGCTGGACTTCGGACGCGTGGCCACGACGTACGGGCCCTAGGCGCGGCGCAGACCACGCGAACCTGGCAGCACCGCCGATGGCGCGGCGGACCGCGTCAGCGACCGACTGGGGAGGGCGTACTGGCCGTGATGCGGTCGTAGTTCAGCCGCATGAGGCTGATCACGTCACGCACATCGGCGTCAGTCTCGATCCTTCGCGCCGCCGGGCCCACCCGGCCAGGGAACACCGGGTGCTCGGTTATCCGGCCCCGCTCGCTCAGCTCTCTCCAGACGTCCTTGGGAAATGAGAAATGGGCCGAGCGGTCCCCGTGCAGATGCCCGATCTCTCTCGGGCCCACCCTGAAAGCAAACTCGCCTCGCCGGCCGGGGCCGGCCTCCACTCCGGGCCATGATGTGACCTCTTCGGTGATCCGTTCGCTGGGGGATGTTGTGGTGGTCATCGCCGTCTCCTCGTCGGTTGGAGCACAAACTACAAGTTCAAGTTAACTTGAGGTCAAGGGCGAAGCGTGCTTTTCTTCGGCCGATGGCGGAGCTCCTGAGCATCAGCGAAGTGTCACGCCGCAGCGGGGTGGCGGCTTCGGCGCTTCGGTTCTATGAGGACCGCGGTCTGATCGCCTCAGAGCGGGCTGGATCAGGCCATCGGCGCTATCCCCGGCCGGTGCTCCGGAGGATCGCCTTCATCGTGTTCGCACAGCGGATCGGCCTGACCCTGGAGGAGATCGGCGCCGAGCTGGCCAAGCTGCCCGGCGACCGGGCGCCCACGAGGCGGGACTGGTCACGGCTGTCCCGCGGCTGGAGCTCGCGCATCGACGATCGCATCGCGGAACTGGAGCGGCTGAAGGCAGGACTCACGGAGTGCATCGGGTGCGGGTGTCTGTCCCTGGATCAGTGCCGGCTGTCAAACCCCGGCGACCGGGCGCATCGATTCGGTCCCGGTCCGCGCTACTGGATCGGTGACCGGCCGCCGGCGCCGAACTTTGTCCCTGAGGTTCGAAATGTCGACACTGAGGGCCAAAGTTCACACTCGGCAACCGAGAGGGACCTCTCGGGCTCGGGTCCCTGAGCCCAAGCCCGAGAGTCCTCAGCGCGCTTCAGCCGACGACCAGGAGCGTGTTGCCCTCTGGGTCGCGGAGCCAGAACATCGGGGGGACCGGGTCGCCCATGCGGCTGACCTCGGGGTCGACATCGACACCTGAGTCCTTCAGCTCGGAGTGGTAGGCGTCGACGTCCTCGGCGTACAGGCTGATGCCCGTCTCACGGCCGCCGCTCGGCTTGCCCTCAGGCGGGGGCGCGAGCGCGATCGTCGTCTCGGCGTCGCCGGGGCCCACCTCGACCCATCGGTACTTGTCGCCGAACGGGATGTCGACCCGCTTGGTCAGCCCGAGCTTGTCGACATAGAAGTCGATCATCCCATCCTGATCGCTCACCGGGATGATCACGGTGGCGACCTTCTCAACGCGAGTCTTGGTGCTGGTCATGACTTCCTCCTGGGTAGGGATTCCACATCAGCTAAGACCGCCCCGGTGGGAAAAAGTCATCGCGCCGCGCCGGTGGCGGTCGCTCGACGCGAGGGCGAGGGCCCACGTCCGCCGGTCAGGCCGGCTTCACGCCCAGCGCCTGGGCCACATCGCCGTTGGCCAGCCGCTGCTCGCCCTCGGTCGTGATCCGCCAGCGGGTGCCTTCGTCGCTGCCGCTGGCCATCTGCAGGACCAGGTTGGCGTGCTCCAGGCGCTGGAGCGCCTCGCGCACCGGGAGGAGCAGCACGCCGGTGTTGATCGTCCACGAGCTCTCGCCGGCCAGCGTGGCCTTGACGACGTCCTGGACGCGTACGCCCGTGAGTCGGCGCTTTAGCTCCTCGGAGCCCAGCGCGGGCAGCACCTCCATGGCCAGCTCATCCGGGCTCAGAGCCTGCAGCCGGTCGACCTCGGCCTGGAGCGCCGCCTGCTTGGCCTTTCTCTCCTCACGGTTGAACAGAGGCACCGCCCGATCCTTGCCGAGCCTGTGGGCGGTGTCAAGCAGCCGACGGGCGGTGTTAAGGCGACGGCCCGTGCCTTCCTGTCACAGTGACCGCCATGGATGCAATCAATGTCCGCCCGATGACCGAGGCGGAGTTCAAGACCTTTCGCGGGCGAGCTATCACCGACCGCGGGAACGCTCGAGGCAGGCTCTAGGAGCGCCTGATCGCCCAGTCGGCCGGCCGGGAGCCGAGGGTGTGCAGGCTGAACTGGACCAGGCCGCCCACCACTCTGGACGGGACGCGATGGCCGTTGGCGTAGGCCACCGCCTGGGCGGCTCGGACCCCCGGCGGGGGCGCGACCTGGAGCGTGATCCGATCCCGCGTCGCGCGCAGGTAGCCACGAGTAAGCCCGACCTGTTGGGCCAGACCGATATCCGGAAAGCGGATGTTGAATTTCCGCATCGGGAGCCGGGGCACGATCCGGTACCCGGCCTTCGTCGTGTTCAGGCCGGCCAACTTCAGGAGGTCGAACAGGCTGTAAGCGGGCTGGTGCATGATCTGGGTGTCGTAGCCCGGGACGGCGCCGAACCCGCTGGCCAGACCGATTCCACAGCCCGACCGGGGGGACTGGAAGTACGAGGCGCACTCGTCGTCGACCGTGATGACGCCGTCCCAGTGCTTGGGGAAGGCACGCGCGTGGGTGGCCAGCGTGTTGCGCAGAAACTCGTTCCAGGCGTATGTCGCGGCATGGGGCACCTGTCCGGCCAGCGCGCCCAGGGCCCAGGTGATCCAGCCGTTGACGGCGAACCAGGCTCCGCCGGGCCATTCGCTGGAGCCGTTGACGGCGGGCTCGGTGCTCTGTGTGACGGCGGGGTCCGTGGCGCTCGGGGCCAGAGCCGAGCCGATCTCTGTCGGTCCCTTGGGAGCACCGATGCCCACCAGGAACCGGCGGTAGCCGGCCACCAGGCGAGCGGCCTGCCTGACCGTGGCCGCCCCGGCGAGCACGGCCCAGGGCTGCGGCTCGGCGTTCAGGGAGCCTTCGCCGAGCTGCGTGCCCCCGGCGTAGCCGCGGGCGAACCATCCCCCCCGGACGTACTGACCCTTGACGGTGGCCAGGTCACGCGCGGCGGCGTGGCGAAGCTGAGAGGCGAAGGCGCGAGCGCCCAGATGGTCGGCCACGAGCGCCAGGCGCGGGTAGATGTACGCCGCCTGGGCGGTGACGAGATTCGACTCGCTCATGTGCTCGAACTCGGTGGAGAAGTCGTTCCAGTCACCCGTGGTGCCGGCTCGGTATTCGCTGTGGGCACCCAGGCCCACCACCTGCTCCTGGTGCTGGAAGGCCAGCTCCAGGTGCTGGAGGAGCGTGCCCGAGCCATCGGCCTGGTAGTAGGGGATCTTCCGGTTAAGGAAGCTCCAGTCACGCGTGGCCAGGGCGTACTCGGCCGTGCCCCAGAGCAGCCACAGATCCAGGTCGTCGGAGGTGCCCAGGTCATAGCGGCGGCACATGGAGATCAGGGCGTAGGGAAGCTGACCGCCGGCAACCGGTTGCTCATGGGCCGAGTACTCGATCACCTGCCGGGCGAGCCACGGATCTGACCAGATCATCGGCAGCATGTGCTGGAGGGGATCCCGGAAGGCGCCCTGGAAGCCGAAGAAATACTGGTAGTAGCCGCCCTGGGAGAGGATGTGGTAACCGCACGCCTCCTCGTAGGTGGCATCGGAGCGCAGCGTGTAGGCGTCCCACTGGAGCTCGCGGGACAGCCAGCGGTAGCGCCGCCCCAGATCGACCCGGGGCAGCCACGACCGCCAGCGCGCCTCGCTGCGACGTAGTGGATCGGCCTGCCTGCGGTAGCGGGCCAGCAGCGGACGGATCCGATCCGGATGGGCGTAGCCGTACGCGTAGCGGAGGGTCACGCTCCTTCCCGGGGCCAGCGTGAACGGGGTCCGGAGGGCGAACATGGCCTGTCCCTCTGACCCGTTCGCCGCGGCCGGGGCAATCGAATCACTCAGGCGACCCTTGGCCACGGCGGCCGGGCGCCTGCGCGTCCCTGAGCCGAAGAACGAGGAGGTGTCGGTGTCGTAGCCCTTGACCGGGGCGTGCAGCGCCGTGGCGAAGATGCTCAGCGGCCGGGTGTCGGTGTCGTCGGGAAGCTGGGCTACCGACAGCGTCCGGGTGGAGGCGTTCCACACCGGCGAGGAGAACCCTCGGGGTGCCTGCTTGCCGGCCTGGACCTCCGGGTTGACGTCCCAGTACTCGAAATAGGACCCGGACAGCCTTCTCCTGGAGGTGTTGGTGATCGTGACGTCATGCAGGAGCAGCGAGTCGTTCCCGAAGGGGGCATAGACGGTGTCGTGCTCCGCCAGACCGGCCACCCGAAGCGACTTGGCGTAGTAGCCGGCTCCGAACCGTCTTTGCGTGCGCGCCTTCGCCGGGCGGTCGTCGTACAGGGTCGAGATCACCCGGCGGCCCACCTTCAGGTAGCCGTAGCCTCCGGAGTAATGCTGGTTGGCGGCGTCGTAGTAGTTCGTCCACTGGTACAGGCGGTCCTGGCTCCAGAGCTGGACGTATCCGTGGTTGAACGCGTCGGCCACGATGTGGTCGTTGCCGATCTGGCTGAAGGCGTCGCGACTGCCTGAGATCTCGGGCTGCGGGGCGAAGGGGCTCTTGAGCTCGTTGATCGTGTAGTCGTACGCGGGCAGGTGCCACCCGTCCACTCTCCAGCGGCCGAAGGCGCCGCTGCCGTACGTGGAGGTGATTGGGGGAGCGCGGTGGTCGGAGGAGAGCGGAGAGGGGACGGCAGTCCCGGCCTGGGCCAGCGCAGGGGATGCCCCGAGGCACGCCATGGTGACCAGCAGCAAGGCGCTGATCCTGATCGTTCGCATCCTCACCGTCTGCCGCTCACGCGAGCCGGGGTGGCCGGGCGCCAGAGCAGCCGGCCAACCCAGCCGGTGGTTCGCACGTACTCGTGGGAATCCGGGGGTCCGAACTGCTTGACGGCCCCCGCCCAGAAGGTCGTCCCGGCGCGGTCAAACGCAGCTCCGATGAAGTCCGTGCGGGGGTAGTCACTCAGGCCGTAGTCGTGGAAGATTGGGTGGGCCGGGTTGTTGATCGGGCCTCCGTAGAACAGGGGCCGCCGGTCGGTGGCATCGGCCGTCTGGGTTATGTAGGCAGTGAGCATCCTCGCTGAGCGGCGGGTTGTGCCGTAGTAGACGATCCCAACGTGGCCCGGGGCCCCGGCGGCGATGGCCGGCAGCTCTACGTCGTGCACAGAGGGTGCCGCCACCATCAGAGGCTTCCGCCAGGTGCGCGCGTGGTTGGTTGACACGGCCATGTACACCCGCCCGTCGGCAGTCCAAACGGCGTACAGGCTGCCGGCGTCATCCACCGCAAGCTTGAGGTTGGTCCCGCTCGTTGAGCTGCCCGTGGGTGCGGTGGGCATGGGAATCCACTTGTAGGTGGAGCCCTCGTCGTGGCTCACCACGATGTAGGCCGAACTCTGGCAGTCGACCGGCTGGTAGATCGTCCCGCGTCGGTCGACCACGCCGGTGTTGAAGTTCAGCGGGGGACAGACGTCCTGCGGCTCGGTGGCGGAGGGGGACACGTATCCGGCGATGGAAAACGTCCGTCCTCCATCCATGGACCGGTAGCAGAGCCGTCCGGGCCCGCTCACCTCCAGCGGCGAGTTGGCGCACAGGTAGACCACGTCCGGGTAACCGCGGGGCTGTGGCGAGCCCGGGGCTGGCGGTCCGACGAACACCTTCTCCCAGTCTCCGGTGGGCGCTGTGGAGTAGTCAGCCGTAGTCCAGCTCGATCCGTTATCGCTGGAGCTGTAGACCTGAAAGCCCTGGGCCGCGGCCAGATAGAACCCCGAGCCCTGGGGAAGTCCGGGGATCGTGGGAAGCGACCCCTCGTTACGAACGGGGCCGGTGGCATGTGACCAGAAGACCCAGCCCGTACGCCGATCGGCCACCACGTCAGGGTCGACGGTGTTCCAGAACGACGTCGGCTGCTCGGTTCGCGGATAGGTGAGCCCCCAGGTTCTTCCCGCGTTGGTGGAGCGGGCCATGGAATTCTCGGTCCGGGCAGGCGAGTAGATCAGGGCCTCGTTGCCAGCCACGGCAATGGTGGACTCTGAGGTGGCATAGCCGGTGGGAGCTGCGCAGGACAGTGGCGGTTGTGCCCGGCCGGGCAGGCGAACCGTCCCTCCGCCTGCCCGGTACGCGACCACGCGAAGGTGACGGTGGCAGCCCGGCGCCGGGCGTGCCGTCGCCGTCGCCGGCTGGGGCACCACGGCGGATGCCGTGGCCACCAGCAGTGAAGTTGAGAGAGTCGCGACTCCCGCTCGCGACCAAACATCCCTTGTCCGCAAAACCCTTGCCTCTCCGCTCGGAGCGATTAGAATACATGAATGTCTGCAAATCCGGGGAGGCAGGTGAGAGGCCAGAGCAGGCGGACGGAGCGGCGCGGCGCAGACCGCCGCCAGACCGAGGATCGCCGCAGCGCCAGCGGCAACGGCAACGGCAGGCACCGAAGCACGGCCTGGGTGGGAGAGCCGCTACCCCGAGGGCGGCACAAGCTCGGGGCGGATGTTGTGCGGGCCTCACAGCGCGAGCGGTTGATCCGGGCGATGTTGGAGACCGTGGCGGAAAGGGGATATGAGGCGACGACCGTTCCCGAGGTCGTGGCTCGAGCACGGGTATCCCGGAACGCCTTCTACGAGTTCTTCGCCGACAAGACCAGCTGCTTCATCGCTGCCTGCGACGAGGAGGCCTCGGAGCTCCTGGGGGACGTCCTGGCCGCAGGGTCGCTCGGCTCTTGGACTGAAGCGCTGCGTGAAGGCTCCCGGGCATACCTGACCTGGTGGGCGCGGCGGCCCGCGTTCTCCCGGGCCTACTTCATCGGACTCCCTGTGGCCGGGCTGCCTGCTGTTGCCCAGCGTGAGCGGGGATATGCCCGGTTCCGGGAGGTCTTCCGTGAGCTGGGCCGGCGGGCGCGTGAGGAGCAGCCCCAACTCCCGCCGCTTGACGACGTCGTGCCCCGGGTGCTCGTCCTGGCCATCACCGAGTTGGTGGCCGAGGAGGTGCGGGCCGGGCGCACGGAGAACCTTCCCGCTCTGGAGGACGACATCGTCCTCGTGGCGACCAGGCTGCTGGCGGACTAATGAGGGTGCGAAGCGCAGCCCTGGCGGTCGTGGTGCTGTTGGCCGCCGGGTCGACGGCGCAGGCCGCCGGACCGGCGCCACTGTCGGCCGACCACGCACCCGCGATCGTCAACTCCTCCTACGGCAGCGGCGACTTCGGGCGCTGGCTGGTGGATCCGTTCGACCTGCCGGCCTTCCGCTACCGGATCAATGAGGCAAGGGCCCCGATGGCGGCCCAGCCCGAGCTCGCCGGAGGCAGGCAGGCCCAGCACCAGGTCGGCAACGACCACATCAAAGGCATGGCGTGGAACGACGGCTACACGGAGCTCTGGAGCCAGGACCGGCTCTCACAATGGGCCAACCTCTACCAAGCCTCCAGCAACCACTTCGCCGGCGGCTACGGCTACCTGAACGTCGACGGGCGACCGTCCAGCACGCTGTACCTGGACCGCCCCGCGCACTCCGGCTTCACCCGGACGTTCGGTGTCGGCTACTACAGGCGGACGCTCCGCGCCCGGGGTATCGGGGTGAGCGAAACGGTGTACGCACCGTTCGGCAACGACCCCGTGCTGCTGGACGACGTCACGCTCCGCAACCGGACCTCGAAGTCGCATCGCGTGTCCTGGTTTGAGTACTGGGATGTCAATCCGTATGACCAGACGACGGGCTTCCAGCGCAACATCGGCCTCCTGAGCCCGGTGTGGAAGCGCCGGGCTCGGATCCTCAGCGTGGCCCAGGAGACGAGCAGCGAGGGCGACACCGACCCGTTGAGCATCTTTGCCGCCCCGGTGCGCGGGCCGCTCGCCGGCTACGAGACCTCCGTCGAGAAGTTCTTTGGCTCGGGCTCCCGCGGCAGGCCCAGCGAGGTGGCGAAGAACCGGTTGAGCAACACGATCTCCGCGCCCGCACCCGATGGCCAGGCGGGGGACACGCTGTTCGTCCTGCGAGCTCCGGTCGTCCTGAAGCCCGGGCACTCGGTCACCCTGCGCTACGTCTACGGGATGGCCCACCCCGCCCAGATCGCCAAGCTCGTCGCCCGCTATCGCCGCGCCCCTCGGCCGTTCCGCGCGAGTGAGCGCGCCTGGGCGGCATACCTGCCCAAGGCGAGCTTCGGGCGGGGGAGCGTGTGGGTGTCCCGCGAACTGGACTGGGACGCCTACCTCCTGCGCTCGGCCACCGTCTATGAGGAGGCCTGCGGCTACCACACGATCACCCAGGGGGGCTACTACGAGTACACCGACGGGGCCAACCTCGGCTACCGCAGCTGGCCCCACTACATGCTGCCCATGGCCTACTCGGATCCGTACCTGGCCCGGCAGATCATTCAGTACTCGGTGAACCTCCAGCCACCGCCGCCGGGGGCCCAGAATCCGTACGGGACGGGTCCGCTGTGCCAACGCGTGGACCTGGGGACGTCCAACGACCTCGATTTCTGGCTGCTGCTGGCCGCGGGTGAATATGGCCTGGGCACGCGTGACACCCGCTTCTTCAACCGGGTGATGCCCTACTACGACACGCAGGGAAAGCAGAAGGCCACGATCTGGCAGCACCTCAAGGTGGCATTCGCCCATCAGGAGTCGCTGCTCGGCCCCCACGGCGATTACACGATGGGGAGCACAGGCGACTGGAGCGACTTCTCCACCGAGTTCGAGCACATGACCGAGTCGACGCTGGTCACGGCCCAATGTGCCTATGCCTATCCGAAGCTCGCCGAGCTGGCCGACCTGCGCGGAGACCACGCGTTCGCGCGCCAGCTCAGGGCGGCCGGGGCGCGGGATCTGGCCACGGTGCGAAGGGAGTGGGCGGGTAAGGGCTGGTACTTGCGGGGGTGGGCCGGAGCGACTCAGGTGGGCCGGGGAGTGATCTTCGAGGAACCCCAGCCGTGGGCCATCCTGGCCGGGGCCCCGCGCGGGTCTCAGGCCAAGACCCTTGTCTCCAACATCCGCCGCTTCCTGGACGGTGTGGGCGCACCGCACCGCCTCGGCGGGCCGGCGCGCTTTGGCAGCACCCAGGTCCCCGCCTACGATGACCCGGGCGTGACCGAGCACGCGGGGGCGCCCGCGTTGGCTCTGATCAAGGCCCCGAATAACTCACCTATCCAGAACGCCGACGAGTGGCCGGGCGGCGTGTGGTTTGACCTCAACGGCTGGCTGACCTGGTCATACGGCGCGCTGGACGGCGTGGTGCGGGGCGCGCGCAGGCTGGCCTGGAGCGAATACACCCGCAACACTCTGGCCAACCACGCCAGGATCTGGCCGAGGCACTGGGACGGAACGATCTCCGTGGACGACGTCTGCTACGGGTACTACTCACCCCATCCCAGCTACTGCGGGAACGGACTGGGAACCTCCTACGAGGGCCAGATCACCGAGCAGCCCACGTGGATGGTCATGAACGCCATCCACCTGGCCGGGCTGACGCCGGTGCGGGACGGCTACGACGTCATCCCACACCTGCCCATGCGGTCGTTCTCGCTGCGTCTGCCCGACATGGGTGTCGCTCAAGGCGACCGGGTGCTCCGGGGCTACGTGCGAGCGGTGCAGGGCGGTTCGGTGGTCATGCACGTGGCGCTCCCGCCGGGAGCACGTTTGAAGCGGCTCCGGACGTACGCCGCCGGGCGCCTGGTGGCGCACTCGGTGCGGGGCAGGCTGGTGGTATTCCGGCTCCCGACGCGCGCCGGGCGAGCCGCGAACTGGGCGGTGGTGGGGTAGGGGTTGGCGCGGGACGCCCCTCACCCCGCCTTGCGAGCCTTCCACACCTCCTCGCAGGGCCATTGCCGCGCCCAGTCCAGCGTGACGAACGGGTAGCGGGTCGTCGAGCCCTCCGGCGGGCGGAGCTCGATCAGCTCCTCGACCTCGAAGCCGGCCCGCCTGAGCACCGAGATCATCTCGCCGTGGGGGAGGTGGAACTCCACCGAGTCATCGTCTGACCACTCGAAGCGATGCATGCCGAAGTACGGCCGCAGCAGCCGGTCGTCCGCCGGGGCGTCCTCCTCGTCAGGCATGCACAGCACGACCAGGGCCGAGTTGGCCAGGAAGATCAGCCGGCCGCCTGGCCGCAGCAGCCGGGCCGCCTCAGGGATCCATCGGTACGGGTCGCACCAGATGCTGGCCCCATACTCGGAGATGGCCAGATCGAAGCTCTGATCTGGGTACGGGACCTCCTCGGCGTTTCCGTGCAGCAGCGGGAACTCCAGTGAGAAGGTGCGCTGCAGCTCCCGGGCCGTGGCCAACTGGGCCTGCGAGTTGTCGATCCCCACCGGTCTGGCCCCGCGGCGAGCCAGCCAGGCCGACACGTAGCCGGTGCCGCAGCCCAGTTCGATGGCGTCCAGCCCGGCCACGTCGTCTGGCAGGAGTGACACCTGCGACTCAGGGATGGCCCAGATGCCCCATGCGGGCTCATCGCGAGCCCAGTTGCGCCGGCCGTCGGCCTCGTACTCGGCGGCCCAAATGTCCCACTGGGCGCGGTTGCGCCGGACGTGCTCGGGAAGTTTGCCCATGGCGGTGGGACAGCCGCGATGAGGCTAGTGCCCGGAGGAAACCACAAGCGACACAGCAAACCCGGCTGGCCGCTTGGTGCGCGCGGCGGGGCTCTGGGAGAGGACGATGCCCGCGGCCCTCGTGGACCTTCGCCGCGTGACGTGGCCGACCGTGCACGCCGCAGCGCGGAGCCTGGTCCGGGCGGCCGACAGCTGCCGCCCCACGACGTTCGGCACGATGCACGACCGCCTCACCGTGATGACCGTCGTGGTGGTGTCGAAGTCGCCGTCGGTGTCGACCACCTTGAGCCTGGCCGTGTACCTCCCGGGCTTGGAGTATCTGTGGGAGATCGCGTTGCCCGTCCTTGTGACGGCTGGTGTGCCATCGCCGAATCCGAATGTGTAGCTCTTGACGCCCGCGGCCGCGAAGGAATTTGCTGCGCTGAAGGCGACCGTGAGGGGTGCAAGGCCGGTGCGCGGTGTCGCCGTGAGTCTGGCGCGCACGCCCCGCTTGATGATGGGCGCGAGGCGGCCGGAGACGATCAGGGTGTTGTTGCCCGCGGGTGAGGGAAGGCCGACCTGGGAGTCGAAAGAGCCCGGCAAGGTGAAGGGGCCGAACTTGGGGTCGCAGCCCTGCGAGGCCGGCAGGGCGAATGAGTTGTCCACGAGCTTCAACTTGCCGGTGGCGTCGCTGTACGGAGTGCCCGAGATGGGCTGATTGGGCCCCGGCGGCGAGGTCATGCCCGTGATCAGGTTGATCTCGAGGGGTTGGTCGGCACTTCCGAGCTTGCAGTCCGTAGGGCTATAGCTCTGTCCGCACGCGGTCGCGTCGTAATTCCCTTGGAGGTAGAAGTGCACGTCCAGGTTCGCCGCCCCGGTGAAGGGGTTGAGGAAGCCCAGGGCGTCCGCCGTCGGGATCACGGTGATCTTGGAGTTGGTGACCGTGTACGCGCCGCATGGCGTAGAACCGGACGAATCAGGTATCGGAATCACCAGGCTCAGCTTGTCCGCAGGCACGGTGATCGTCCCATCCTCCGTGATGGTGGCCACGTCGAACAGCGTCACCGGGCCTGTGACGGCGTAGTTGTTGCTGCCCACGGTAAGGCTCCCTGAGCTCACGATGGCCGAGAGCGAGTTGGTGGGATTCCCCACCTTCTGCCCCCAGGCAGCCGGCGCCAGGAACGCCACTGCCATGATCGCTGCGACGAGCGCAATCCCCCTCTTCATCCTGGTCTGCATTGTGCCTCAGGAAGCCCATCCACGCAAGGGACAGCCCCCGCGCATTTGGGTTCTTCACCCGATTGAGGTGCCCTCCGTGAGCGCCGAAGATCTCAACATGACCCCCGACCGCAGTGCCCACCTCCATCGACTGACGAGGCGCGTGAGGGACGGCGAGTACGACATTGACCGGACAGCGGCTGCCGACAGCATGCTCCGGCGATGCCTTTGGATGACCGCCTGGGACGTGGCCCGCCCGCAAGCAGGCGGCCACCACTGTCCGAGCGATGCCGTGATTCCGCTGCCCGCTGCCCCACCCGCGCTACAGCAACGCCAGGCTGCTTGACCTCTCGGGAGCCGGCGCCAGGTGCGC
>JBJMLC010000025.1:0-10705 GCA_045805485.1 Solirubrobacteraceae bacterium
AGACGACGATGAGCGTGAGAAGGAGCGCGTACTCCGCCATCGTCTGGCCCTCCTCGCGCTTCAGACGAAGAGCCAGGGCACCGACCAGCTGGTAGACGCTATGCGACGTTCCGGTCCTCATCGTCGTAGGAGGACAAGATAGGCAGACCCGGCCGGCTTTGGCACGGAAGAACGGCTAGCTCGGGCTAGACGAAGGTCGAGCTCTTGGGCCTAGGCGCGAGCGGCTCACAGCCCGTTCCAGCCGGCCATATAACACGGATGTGATCCGCATACGGCCGGCAGCGAGCCGCCCGGCCTTAGCCAGTGGCCGTCAGCAGATTCACCCTCAGAAAAGCTCGCCCAATCCGGGCCGTGGGGGTCCACGCCTTTGGTGTTGGCATTGTTGGTCCTGGGCGGGGGCGGGGTGCCCGCCTGTGATCCCTCGCAGGTTGTCGTGCTGTCATTGGGACACGGCCGCAGCGGCCCCAGATCGCCCACGATCATGGCCGCGCGACCCGTGTATGGAAACGATCGAATCCGTGGGATGGCCCAGTAGGGCGTGGGTCCCGGATAGCGACCCGGATCAACAACCGGGGACCGCAGGTGGGCGCCGATCGTGCGGGCCTCAACCTCGCTCGCCCAGTTGGTGACCTGGTGATCGCCAAACGCGATGGTCATCAGCACGGAATGGCGGGGCGTGTCCGGCAGCGGATCCCGGGTGACGTGCTCGGCGTACCCGTCCATCTCGCCCTGATCCCAGAGGTTCTGGATGAAGGGGTACAGAAGCGCGCGCTCCAGGGGGTTGCTGTAGGCGCGGTAGAGCACCTGGGCGAACTCAGGGAAGTCGCTGCTCCGCGTCAGAAGCAGCGAGTAGTTCATTCCCGCGACGTTGAGGGCCGCCCGCGTGAAGTCCGGATCCATGGCAGTCAGCGCCCCGCCGAAGATCGCTCCCTGACTTCCGCCGTCGTAATAGAGGTGCGACCTGTTGATCACGCACTTGCCGTGGACCAGAAACGCGCTGCTCGCACAGAAACCGCCTCGATTGATCAGATCGCGGCCGAGGTACAGGAAGTCGATCATTCCCTGCTGAAGCCGATCCGGGATCGAGGGGAAGTCGGAGAGATCGCTCACCGATGCGGCGGCGTTGGGAATGTCCTCCTGGGCCATCCCGATCTCATCCGTGGCGCAGGCCAGCAGCCCGTACTGGCCGAGGGCGTACAGCTCGTCGCTGTTGACCTGGTCGGCGCTGCCGAACAGGCCGTGGCCGTTGAGCAGGGGGCGGAACGTCTTGCCGCGCTTGGCCCCGATCGGGATGTTGCACTGGAAGTTCGCCTTGATCTGGTTGCCGGGGGTTGCGCTGGGAATCGTCGATTTCGCATTCGCGTACCGAAAGCGGGAGCCCGAAGGACAGCCGGGTGCGTCCAGGTAGCACGGGGCGAGGAAATACCCCTGCACGTGAGCGAAGACGCGTGGGTCCAGCTTGTTGCTGGTCGTGCAGTCCACGGGGGGCACACCGACCGAGGCGCTGCATGGAACCCGCTGGGTGACGCTGTCGACGACAAACTTTGGTGCCCTTCCCTGGGCGATCCCGTCCCCGGGGGACTTGTCTCCGAGCTTGGCCAGCGCGTCGTCGCGCATGTGGAGAATCGTTTGTGTGAGGCTTTTCTCGCTCGCGACGGTGAAGTCCCAGGCCAGGTACAGCGACCCGCGGCTGATCCCCGCACGGTGGAGCGGGGCGAAGATGCGTTTGTCGTAATGGACCTGCCTTGAGGCAGGCCTCCCCCTGCCGGCGATGAAGGCATGAAATGCCGACTGGGCACGAAGTGACCGGCCATCCGCGTTCTTGAGGTCGCGCAGCGCCACTATGTAGCGGTGACCCTCGGTGAAGTTCCGCGCCGGATGGATCATGAGCGCGGTTTCCGAGGCCGGCGGTGGGTGGCCGTTCAGGTCAACCGAGCGATCGATCTCGGCCCACACCGGCCACCGCCGTCCGGTTTGAGCGTCCAGGACCACGATGGGGGATTTCGGCCGCAGGCTCCGCCAGATGCTCGTGTTCCTGGGAGCCTGGATGCGAGCGAACGCCTTCGGGTTATCCATTCCCGGGACGTGGGTGACGATGATCGAGCCCGGGCTGAAGCCATCCAACCGATTCCAGTCGCTGGTGTCGATCGGCGCGCCGGAGCTATTGCGTGGGGTCTGGAGCGAATTGATGTGCAGGCGAAGTCCGGTGGCTGTCGACCGGTCCCTGCGTGTGAAGAAGTTGTTCGGCCACGGGAGAAGGCAAAGCGCGGGATCGATGGGATCACAGCCGCTGGCGGCGGCTGGAGCGGCCCCGCTGGCTGATGTCGCGATGGGAGCGGCCTGAGCGAGGGACAGCCACACGCCCCCGAGCACGGCGAGGGCTACGACAAGCGGGGCAAATCGCGCACCGAGGACTCCCCAACCCCGCGACGCCGCCCTGCTAACCAAATTCACTCCCTCCATACAGCCACCCAGAGACCCTGGGGAATCTAGGACGCGCACCGATTGGTGGCTCAGGGGCCATTCCAGCCCGCCATGCTGGCTAGCGAGGGCTGCTGTCCGTGGGCCCCGGGGGAGGTGCAGTGGAGGCCGTAGCTGGTCGGACAGGGCGAACCCGCCGTCGTGAACGAGACGCCGGTCGAAAAGGCAATCGCTGCCCCCACGATCGCCGCCACCAGCAGGCCGGCGATCACCGGTCGAAGCCAGCGGTCGATCAGTCCGCCCCGCCTCGGCGCGGAACGGGCACCTGACGCACACGGGCCCTGCCGGTCAAGCTCCCACAGACGTCCACGTCACTGACGTTGTCAAGCCCGCCGATTGGCGTCAAGTGGGAGGCCACGACACGCTGACGGGACCGACCAATGGGTTGCCATCCGGCGCAGACTGCCATAGGCTGCGCCCAGCATTGGCCCCGCAGTGACGCGCGGGGGGGGTTTTCGCGAGACGACGGAGTCACGTTTTGGAGGGACCGTCTTACGTGCTTGCCGATATCGAGTCCCGGTCTGACGAGCCAACACTCGTCCAGCCGGCTGACGTGGAGCTGGCCTGGACAGCCGTCGCGGCCGTCGACGGCTGGCTGACCGAAGATCAAGCCAGATTGTTGTACGAGCGCGCGGCCGCGCTCCCGGCCGGAGCCCAAATCGTCGAGATCGGGAGCTATCGCGGCCGCTCCACGATCGTCTTGGCGCTGGCCGCCGGCGCAGACGTCCGCCTGACGGCGATCGACTCCCACGACGGAACCAATCGCGGACCACGGCAGATCGAGGGCGAGTGGGCTGAGGGACAGGGTGATTTCCTGGCGTTCCGGGCCAACCTGGACGCAGCCGGGGTGGCCGGGCGAGTCGAGCACGTACGGGCGTTCTCCCAGGCGGCACTCTCAGAGCTGGAGGGACCCGTCGACCTGCTCTACATCGACGGGGCCCACCAGTACCGCGCCGCCCGGGCGGATATCCGGCGGTGGGGGAGACGCGTCTCCGAGGGGGGGACGATGCTCGTCCACGACGGGTTCTCCTCGATCGGCGTCACGCTCGCGCTGTTCAGTGAGCTCGCCCTGGCCGGTTCGTGGCGGTACCGCGGCAGGCGCGGATCGCTGGTCGAGTATCGCCGCGCACCGACCAGCCGCCTCCGGAACGCAATCGCTCACGCCACATCCGTGCCCTGGTTCATCCGCAACGTGATCATCAAGCTGGCACTCGTGACCCGCCAGCGCTGGGTATGCCGATTGTTGGGCCACGAAGGTGACCGGTGGCCCTTCTAGCCAGCGACCCTCCAGCCCATGCCGTCGTTGGATCGGCCGAGTGGGCGGCCAGGGTCTGTTCAGGCCTCGCCTCGGCAGACATTGGGTGCCTGCGTGTGCCTTCGGGAGATGTCCGACACATAGCACCCGTCGATCCTTGCGGGCTCGCGGGTTGGGAGCTCCGGGTGCGCGGCGATCGGCCGGAGATCTTCGCCGGAGTGATCCTGGTCGAGGAGCCCTGGCAGACACCATGGCTGGATCCAGGGCTGTTCGACTGGCAGGCCGGTCGACCCACTTTGGTGGCCGGGATGCTGGCCCCCGGCCTGGCCAACCTGTACGTCCTGGGAATGGGGACAGCCTGCTTTCGCGCCGGCGGGACCGAACTGGCGGTGGCCATGATTCGAGCCCAGACAGATCGAGACCATCCACTCGTGGACAGGCTGATGGCGGTGGCCCGCCCCAGCCACGAGCTACCCGAAGGTCGTAGGGCCCTCAGGCTGGAGCGACGCCTGCGGCGCCGGCTCAACCGGGACGGAACCTGGTGGTCGGCCGTCCGCGAGCTCGAAGGGCCACTGGCCGCAGCCAGGGCCGCATAGGCGCGATGCACATCCTCGTGCTGGCCGATAGGGACTGGACCCATCCGGAGGGCGGCGGGTCCGGTCAGAACCTCCGCCGCCAGGTAGAGCAATTCCGGAGCGAGGGCCACCGGGTGTCGGTCATCTCCTCGGGCTATCCCGGCAGCCGGAGACTGGAAACGATCGACGGCGTGGAGCTGCACCATCTTGGGAGCCGCACCACTGTCTTCCCGGCCGCCGCCTGGGCGGTACTCCGGGGCTGCGCGGCCGAGGCGGACGTTGTCCTGGAGGTCATCAACGGCATCACGTTCCTGACCCCCCTGTGGCTCCGGCGACCCCGGGTGGCACTGGTGCATCATGTCCACGCCGGGGCGCATTACGTGGAGGAGATGGGGCGAATCGGCCGGCCGCTGGGCGCTCTGCTGGAGACCCTGCCGCTGCGCGGTCTCTATCGAGACAGCGCCTTCGTCTGCGTGTCCAGAGCCACCCAGGACGGGCTGATCGCCTCCGGCATCCCGCGCCGTCAGATCACGGTGGCCTACAACGGGGTCGACAGCGAGATGTTCGTGGAACCCCGGCGCGCCGAGCGCCCCACATTCGTCGTGCTCGGCCGCCTAAAGCGTTACAAGCGAATCGAGCTCGTACTCCAGGCGGTGGCCGCGATACCCGACGTGCAGCTCGAGATCATCGGCGACGGCAGCCACCGAGAGGCCCTGTCGGAAACCGTGCGCCGCATGGGGCTGGAACAGCGCGTGCGGTTCCACGGACACGTGGACGAGCCGACCAAGCGGGAAATGTTGCGCTCCTCCTGGGCGCACGTGACCGCGTCGGCCGCGGAGGGGTGGGGTCTGACCATCGCCGAGGCAGCGGCCTGTGGAACACCGAGCGCAGGCCTGGCCACGGGGGGACTCAGAGAGGCCATCGTCCACGAGCGAACAGGTCTGCTGGCCCGCGACGCCGAAGACCTCAGCCGTCAGCTGACCCGCCTGGCCACCAGTCCTGAATTGGTTGAGCAGCTGGGCGCGAACGCCCAGCGGCACGTGCAAGATCTGACCTGGCAGCGGGCGGCAGCCACCACACTGGACGTTCTGGAACGGGCCCGCAGCCAGCCCACGAAATCGCCCGGGATTCGGGCGCGGACGTGGCTCAGCGACGGGATCCGGGCGGCAGGGCTGGCCTTCGCCGTCCTGGTCAATACCGCACTGGCCCTCGCCTGCACCGTGGTGTTCGCCCGCTGGTTGGGCACGGATCGCTACGGGACCCTGGCCTCGCTTCTGTCCTGTTTCCTGATCCTGACCATTCCGGGCTGTGCCCTCCAGGCCGCCGTGGCGCGGGACGTAAGCCGCGACCCGGAGGGGCGCTCGCGAGAGCTAGCCCAGCGCGCCCCGGCGGCGGTACTGCTCCTGGCCCTTCCGCTCGGCCTGGTGCTGGTGCTCACGCGTGCCCAGCTCGGGGCGGTGCTCGGGGTGCACCCGCAGTGGGGCGCCGCCGCCGCCCTCTGGTTCGGCTGGCTGTGGATCGGCCTGTCGCTGAAACGGGGCCTGCTCCAGGGGCAGGCCCGCTACGGCGCAATCGGGCTAAGCCTGGTGATAGAAGCCGCCGGGCGGATGCTCTTCGGGATCGGGCTTGTGGCGCTCGGCCTTGGAGCCACGGGTGCGCTGCTCGGTACCGGGTGTGCGATCGCCGCCGCCTGGACCACGCTGAGCCTGCTCGACCGGGGACATCGAGCACTACCCCAGGTGGGGGATCTGTGGCGGCTGACCCGCCGAGCGGGGGCGCCCCTGCTGGCCCTGTCACTGCTGGCGGTTTTGCAGAATGCAGACGTGATCCTGGTCCGCCATCAGATGCCGCAATCTGTGGCGGGGCTGTACTCCGAGGCAGCCATTGCCGCCCGGGGCATCCTCTGGTTCGCGGTGGGACTCGGGCTGTTCCTCCTTCCGGAAGCCGCACGGTTGGCTCGCCGAGGGGATGACCCCCGACGGGTCTTGGCACAGATGATCGGACTCGTGGTGGCGTTGGCCCTCCCCCTCATCGCGCTCTACGCGGTGGCCGGCGCTTCGCTCCTGCACTTCGTCTTCGGCGCGCCGGCGGCGCTGTCGACCGCCCGGGCGGACCTGGCCCTGCTGAGCATCGCCATGACGCTGCTGGCCGTCTCCTATCTGGCTGTGCAGTATCTGCTCGCCCTGGGGAGACGGGTCTTTGCCTTGCCGCTGGCCGCAGCCTGCCTGGCCCAGGTCGGGGCCGTGCTGGCCGCCGGACGGTCGTTCGAGGACGTGGCGATCGCGATCCTTGCCGTGCAGGTCCTGCTTTTGCTGGCGCTGCTCAGGGCGGCACTGGGTGCGCGAGCCAGGGCACCCGCTGTGGAGGAGCTGCCTGCGCCAGCGGCCGTGCTCGCGGTCGAAGAGGCGGCTCTGGCCTGATGATGCGGGCCTGAGCGCCAAAGCGCTAGCGGGACTGATGATTCCGGGACGCGAGCTGGAGCAGCGAGCCAGCCGCGATAGCGCAGATCCCGCCCACCGCCAACCAGTGCCCCACCAGGTTGTCGTAGGCGTAGTGGAAGTCATAGCCGCCGGGGTTCGCCGGCAAGCTGTTCAGGTACGCGATCGGTACCGCGAGCAGCAGTGCGCCTCCGACACTGAACAGCCACCTGGGGGTGGTTCCGCGGCGCAGGATGGGCACAGCCAGCGGCCCGAGCGGGATGGCGAACAGAAACCCCAGCACAATCGTGGCCACGGCACCCACGACGATCGAGTCAAACCAGCCCAGCTGCACGACTCGATCCGGCGCGTGGTCGCGCTGCAGGCGGGGTGTGGGGACGCTCCGGCGGCGACGCGACAAAAGCACGAGTGCCAGCCCGATCGGAATCGAGATCAGGGAGACCAGGTAGGCGATGTCCGCGGTCCGCTGAGGGGCAAACCGGAAGCTCACGTGCCGGCAGGGGGAGACGAGCGCCCAGCCGTTGGCATATCCGTCGATCGGAACCGGGGGACCCAGAGACCGCTCACCGCCCGCGTCTCCGCCGCAGGAAGCACGCCACCCGCGTGAGAAGCTTTCGCCCAGGACAAGCCAGCCCCGCCCGGAGGCCGGCAGGGTGGCAGAGGCGGGAATGTCGTTGGCGGGCAGCGGCCCCTCCAGTCGAGCAATGGCCGGCGGTCGGGGCGAGACGAGCGGCACCGGCGCCGCAGAATCGAGCAACAGGTGGTCCGGGCGAAACACGGCGCCCGGCGGCACCGTGATCTGCGACTGCCCGCCGGGCAAAGCAACCGCGCTGCTGGGCCCGCAGCCGGCGAGCCTCAACGGCGTGTTCCGATCAAGCTGCTGGACGGTCCCGAAGACGCGCAGCGCCACGGTGCCGCTGGGACCGACGAGGGTGAGGGCACCACACGCGGTGTTCAGAGGACCGTGCCTGCGTGGGGACGGCGGCTTGAAGGGCGACACGACGTCGCTCACGGCCACCGCGCTCAGAAGTCGTGCCCCGGCCAGCCCGGTGGCCGGATGCACAGCCCGAATTCGGACCAGCAAGCTCCGGGTTCTTACCGGGCTAGGAAGGCGGACCAGGCCGTCGGACCCCACCCGGAGTGGGCCGGTGGGACCGGCATCGGTGATGAGCTGGACCACCGCCGGGGAGGAATAACGGGCGGGACCCGGGACCAGGCGGAGGGTGCTCAGCTCGACCATCCGGGGACCCCGGATGGCCAGCCACGGGTACGGCAAGTCCAGCGCGCCCTGCCAGGTCGACTGCCCCGACTGGGAGGTAGGGTGGGAAATGAGGTTGCCCACCCAGGCGGTGCTGGGCCGGCCATCGAAGGCGGCGCTGGCCCGGGAGCTGGGCAGGCCGTCGAAGCGGCTTGACGAGGTCATGACCCAGCCCGGCGCTGATCCAGTCAGCGCATCCAGGGTGGCGTCGGACGCGCTGGGTGACACGGTCGCCCAGCCACTGACGGAGAAGCGACGACCGCTGGGCAGTGTGACCAGGCGAGAGATTCCCGACTCGGCATCCGAGCCTTTCTCAAGCTGGCCCAACGGCTCCCCCTGCTGGCTGCCGACCAGCGTCGGGAAATCCGACGTCGTCCGGGTGAGCGCAAGCTCCAGTGAAGATCGAGAGAGGTTCATTCCTCCGAGCGCGCTGGTCAGGAGCGTGGGCAGCACCAGCGTCCGGCGAATTGGGGTGACCCCGGGGATCCCGATCTCCTCAAGACCGCCAGAGCCCAGCGGCAGATCCGAGATGACCTCGTCCAGCAGCCTGAAGCGCAGAGTCCGCACGCCCGAGGCGTTGACATTCAGCCTGTTTGGACCGGAATGGAGCGCGACATCACGCTCGGGCCCTCCGTTTACTGAGATCCCCACCCGGAGCGGCGAGATCCCGGGGGCCAGTTTCGGCACCAGGGTGATCGCGCCGATTTGCCGTGGCGAGTCCAGCCGCAACTGCATCCAGAGCTGCGACGGAGGGAGGGCCGTGTCGGGCATCCAAGACGTGCCGAGACGGCCGTCCAGCGCCGCGTAGGGGGCGAAGGCCGGGAAGAGCTGGGCTCCAAACGGCTGCGGAGCCACCAGGTCAGCCAGTCCGCTGTAACTGGCCACGGTCTGCGCGCGAGGTCCAGCCTCCGGGAAAAGGTCCCAGAAGGACGCGCCGGCCGGGATCGGGGCGCTGGCCGTGAGGGTCGGACCGACGTCCTGGGTGGTGTATGAGCGAGCCACGACCTGCCGGCGGTTGGAGTCCGAGAACACCAGGCGCGCACCGCTCTGAACAAGTGCCGCCAGCTGCCGCCGGCTGAGATCGGCGGCGTAGAAGAGCGGATTGCCGGCCGCAAGACGACCGTCGGCCGCTAGTTCGATGATCCCCCCCGGACCGCCGTCGAGAATCGTGGCCGGTCCCGCCGTGTCGAGGTGCACAAGTCCTGCGGGCCTCGGGGACCGGTAGCGGCGTATCTCCGGGACTCGCCAGACCGGCCCATCGCGTCCCGGCGCGGGAGCAAACGTGTGGCTGGGGCCATACGTGGCCACCGGGGCTGAGAACCCGGGCTGATTGGAGAGCGACTGGGCCACATCGGCCGGCCCAGACCCGCCGCTCTGCGAGTCCAGAGCATCGCTCGCCGTGAGGACCTGGCCCACCCCCAGGAGACGCAGGAGCGGCGCAAGCTCACCCGGGACCAGACGGCCCTGCTGAACCTGGTCGTCGAGCATGTCCAGGAGCTCGGCCGAACGGGGATCGGCGTAGCGTGACGCCTGACGAATGGTGACCGGCGAGCGGGCCAGGGCCGGGGCGATGGAGTCCCAGGTCCGGCCCCAGACGTAATAGCCGTAGAGCTCACCCGGAAGCACGAGCGTCCGGGCGTTCGCCCCGCCGGCCCGCGCGCTGGCCCGCAGTGCCTCCGGCCAGGCCGGGGGGACGCGGTTGTAGGCCAGCGGCCGGTCGATGGCGCGCCCGGTGAACAGCGGCAGCGCCCAGACCAGCGCGGAGAGGCCGAGCAGGAGCAGGCCGAGTCCAGGCACGACCGCCTGACGCCCCAGGGATCTCGGGCGTTTGAGTCGCGACACAAGGTCACGTGCCCACAGGCCGGCCAGGATCGCCAGCGACAGGGCAAGCATCGGAGCCGCCTTGTAGCTGGTGCGCAGGAACTGCGTGACCTGCAGGTGGTTATAGGCCGCGGTCAGAAGGTGGCGCAGCGCAGTGCCCTGAGGGAATCCGGCGGCCATGATCGTCACCGAGGCGCAGGCCAGCAATGCAAAGAACGGAGCGTAGAACCACCGGCTCGTGCTTCGCAAGCCGAGCAGAGCGGCCACCGGAACCACAAAAGTCCCGATGATGACCAGGGGGTCGAACAAATAGCTCTGGCCGACCTGCATCACCGGCGCTGCGGCGCCGTAGCCCGTGCCCAGGTACATCGGCCAGTAGCCCAGGAGCCGCAGCGATTCCGAGGCGCTGGTGGTCGCCCAAATCGTCTGAGGCAACTCGGTAAACCTCAGGAAGTCTGCTCCGTAGGAGCCCTGAAGGATGGCCGGGATCAACCACCAGGCCGCGCCGGCGAAGGCGCACACGGCGGCTCGCAGCCCGAACTGAAACGCGGCCGAGCGCCCGGCCCTCCCTACCGTGGCCTCCCAGATCAGCAGGGCCACGGGAGCGAGCGCGATCCAAGCCACCTGGGCGGCGTTGATACCTCCGCCACTCAGGGCCGCCATCAGGCCGATGAGCACCGGCCATTGCCAGGAGCGCGGCTCCCGCACGCCCCGGACCACCGCGAGCATCAGCCAGGGGAGCACAGCCAGCGCGAGCAGGGTGCCGCTGGCCCGCGAGATATACACCACGACCAGCGGGTTGACGGCGTACAGGACCGCCGCCAGCGCGTGGGCCGGTCCGCGTTCCGACCCCAGGAGCACATCCAGCAGCCTGACC
>JBJMLC010000026.1:0-5164 GCA_045805485.1 Solirubrobacteraceae bacterium
GACCCCCGGGGGCGCGCATGCGCGCCCCCGAACATCATCTAGTCCCGCATGGCGGGGAACAGGACGATCTCGCGGATCGATCGCGTCTCCGTCAGCGCCATGATGAGCCGGTCGATTCCGATCCCGATCCCGCCGGTGGGCGGCATCCCCAGCTCCAGAGCCTCGATGAACGCCTCGTCGTACGGCTGGGCCTCCTCGTCGCCGGCCCGGGCCAGGGCCTGCTGCTCCTCGAAGCGCCGCCGCTGCTCGTCAGGGTCGTTGAGCTCGGTGAACGCGTTGGCCAGCTCCATCCCGCCCACGAACGCCTCAAAACGCTCCACCAGCCCCTCCTCGGTGCGGTGGCGCTTGGCGAACGGCGACAGCTCCACCGGGTAGTCCAGCAGGAAGGTGGGCTCCACCAGCGTCGGCTCGATGTGCTTGGCGATCAGCTCGTCCACCAGCTGGGGCCAGTCATCCTCGTCGGGCACGGACAGGCCGCGGGACGCCATCGAGGCTCCCAACGTGTCGCGGTCCCGGTCGGCGCGGATGTCGATCCCGGTCCGCTGCAGGATGGCCCCGGCCACGGTCTCCCTCCGCCACGGCGGGGTGAAGTCGATGGGGCCCTGATAGCCGATCTCCTGGGCCACGAAGGCCACCAGTTGCTCGCAGCGCTGGGCGACGACGGAGTAGTCGGCGTAGGCCTCATAGAACTCCAGCATCGTGAACTCAGGGTTGTGGGTGGAGTCGACGCCCTCGTTTCGGAAGTCCTTGCCCAGCTCGTACACCCGCTCCAGGCCACCCACGATCAGCCGCTTCAGGTACAGCTCGGTGGCGATCCGGAGGAAGAGCGTCCTGTCCAGCGCGTTGTGGTGGGTGGTGAACGGGCGGGCGCGGGCGCCTCCGTACAGCGGCTGCAGGACCGGCGTCTCCACCTCCACGAACCCCTCGGCATCCAGGAACCGCCTGACCGCGGTGATGATCCTGGCCCGCATGATGAACAGCTCGCGCGCCTCGTCGCTGGCCAGCAGGTCGAGCTCGCGATGGCGGAAGCGAGTCTCCACGTCCCGCAGGCCATGGTGCTTCTCCGGCGGCGGGCGCAGCGACTTGGCCAGCAGCTGGTAGCCCGTCACCCGCAGCGAGAGCTCGCCCCGGCGGGTGCAGAAGGCCAGTCCATCGACCCCCAGGATGTCTCCCAGATCCAGCTCCAGGAGCCGATCCATCCCCTCCTGGCCCAGCTCATCCACCCGGGCCTGGAGCTGGATGCGGCCTGAGCGGTCGACCAGGTCCATGAAGGCCATCCGTCCCTGGCCGCGGCGGGCGGCGATCCTGCCGGCCACCCGATGCTCCTCCGTCGTCTCGTCGCCGGCCGTCAGCGAGGCGTGCTGCTCGCGAATCTCCGCGATCGACGTGACGCCCGGAAACTCGTGGGGGAACGGCTCAACGCCGGCCTCACGCAGCGATGCGAGCTTCTGCCTTCGGGAGGCGAAGACGTCCGAGGGCTCACCCCCCGACGGGCTCACTTCACGACGTCGATCTTCGTGATCTTCAGCTTCCGCTTGCCCTTGGGGGTGGCGATCACGACCTGCTCGCCCCGCTTGCGACCCAGCAGGGCCTTCCCCACCGGGGACTCATTGGAGAGTTTCATCTCGGTCGGGCTCGCCTCGGCAGAGCCGACGATGGTGTATTTGACCGACTTGCCGGACTCGTCCTTGACGTGCACGACCGAGCCCACACCCACGACGTCGTTGGTGACCTGCGAGGAGTCAATCACGGTGGCCGACCGGAGCTTGTCCTCCAGCGAGGCGATCCTGGCCTCCAGCATGGCCTGCTCGTTCTTGGCGTCGTCGTACTCGGCGTTCTCAGAGATGTCGCCGAACTCGCGCGCCTCGCGAATGCGCTGTGCGACCTCACGGCGGCGCCGCGTGGTCAGCTCGTCAAGCTCGGCCTTCAGATTGGCCAGGCCTTCCGGGGTGAGGATTACGTCCTTGGGCATGAGGTCGAGATGGGGAGAGTTTCCGGAATCCGAGGAGAAAAAACCCGCTGGCGAGCGGGAATCCAGACCCCCGGTGGAAATTGGCGGGTGAGTATAGCCCCGCCTCGGAGGCTAGCCGGGCGCGCTGGACGGACTGGCTATTTGGCGGCGGGGAAGACGTCCAGCCAAACCCGGTGGCCGGCGGCGTCGAAGTAGCCCCGGGTGTCCCGGTCCGGCCGGCGCTGCGGCAGCCCGCTGAGCGACATCCACACCTTTGGGTGGACGACGTGCCCGTTGGCCAGCTCGACGCCGACGGCGGGCCCTGAGGCGTGGAATGTCGTGTCCACGTCGCACTTCACCTCGGGCCCGCCCAGGGGGTCGCGTGAGAGCTTGGCGCCGGGCAGGAGGTATCGCGCGTGGGTTATCTGCTCCGGCGAGCCGGTGTGGGCGTCGAGCATCTTCACCAGCGCGTTCCCGACGATGTTGGCCGACTGGGCGGAGGCCGCCTCGGAGTCATCCGAGTGGCCGCACCCGAACCGGTCCGTGGAGGACGGGTCGGTGTTGGTCGCGGTCGGGATGCCGACCGCGTTGCCGGTGGGGAAGATGTAGCCGACCATGTCCTCGGCCAGCCCGTCGATGAAGCGGAAATGGGCGTGCATGTGCGGGATCAGCCAGGGCGGCAGGGAGTAGGCAGGGTGCGGCATGTCCTGCGGGCCGAGGAATCCACGCAGGAACGTGAACGGGAACACCTCGCCGGGAATTGAGATGAACTCGCCGTCCCCGATCTGGAAGGCCGCCACCTGGGAGCGCAGAGAGTTGCCGCTGGTCCGCCCGTCCGGGGTCACCGGATTTCGGCTCGCGCAGTTGGTGGAGTAGCCGGGGCGGTCAGCGAAAACGCCCAGCGCGGCGCCGGCCAGGAACAGGAAGTTCCCCAGCGGAACGCAGATGTTGGCCCGGGCTCCCCAGAGCCGGTTGGTGCTGGAGTAGTGCCAGGCGCCGGTATGCAGGGCTGAGATCACCGGTGCGGCCATCTCCTGCCCGAACGACCTGGTCTCCCCGAAGTAACCCAGCGGCACGTGCAGGGCGCCGCTCTCGTCGGTCCCAGACCCCACGTTGAAGAGCGTCCGGCACCCGGCGGGGTGGCTGGCGGACACGAACTGCTGGGGAGTCCGAGAGATATTGCGACCGTCGTAGACCTCCGGGCTCTCCACCGAGCCCACCGAGCTGGCCATCTCGATCCCGACCCCGCCCAGCTTCTTGGCCAGCGAGACCCGGAAGGCAGAGATCCAATCCGATGAGACCCAGTTGTTCTCCCGGTCCAGCGTGAAGTTCCTTCCCGGGTCCAGCGCGGAACCCGAGTTGAAGCCCAGCGTCTCGGCGTGCTGGCTCACGCTGACCAGCGTGGCGATCGTGTGGCCCTGCCTGTCAACCGCCTCCAGCACGGGCATGTGCTGGTCGTCCACGAACGGGTACGAGGACCAGCACTGGCGGACATCGGAGGGCTCCAGCACCTCGGTGTAACGGATCCGGGCCGCGCGCTGGGCGCGGTATGCGCGCTCGATGGCCAGCGCGCTCTGGCGAACGAGGTATCTGACGAAGTAGTTGTTCGTTCCGGACGTGGTCTGGTTCACACCACCCAAGCCCAGGCTGTCCGGCGCGGACTCGTCGTGGGTGGCCGAGATGAAGATCCCGGTCAGGTGGTAGCCGTCCTTGGCCACCTTGGCCCGGATCCGCTCCTGATAGACGTTGAACAGCCCCTCCTGGTCGACCACCTCCACGGCGATCGTGCGCTTCCCGCTGCCCACGACCAGAGCTCGGGCCCCCACGGGGTCGATCGTCCGGTCATAGAACCGGGGCGTGTCGCTGCCGCCGCCCAGAAGGTTGCCCTCCCAGCGCGAGTCGCCGTTGCAGTCCACATATGGCTCGCCCAGGTCGTAATGGCCGTTGTGGTTCTGGTCGGTGTAGGGCTCCTCGAAGGCGAACTGCCTGGGGCCGTTGTACACGGGGTTGGAGGAGCATTTGGCGCCGTCCCCTCCCGAGACCGGCTTCCCGGCGCGCGGCACCGCGAAGCTCACGACGGCCGCGCCGGCTCGGAAGCTGGCCGGCCGGCCGTGGTTGTAGGGACCGTGGTAACCACCGGCCGGAGTGCTCAGAAGCCCCAGCGTGGCCAGCGCGGCGTGTAGATGCCCCATCACCATCGGCCGTTAACCCTAACCTGGGCGTGCGGTCATCGCCATCACCCCTTCGTACGATGGCCCGTCAGATCGTCAGCCTGCTGGAAGGTGGGCCGGTTGATCCATTCCATGCCCGGCTCGCCGATCACCCCGATGGTCCGGTAGCGGATCGAGTCTGAGCACATCTGGTCACCGGCGTGGCAGCTGGCGTCGGCCGGATACACGTGCTTGATCGGCTCCGCCGCCGCCCGCCGTAGCGACGCTCTGAGATCACTCCGGCAGCGCTTGAGCGAGCCCCTCCCGCAGTAGATCCGGTTCAGCGGACCTCTGACCCGGCCGCCCAGGACGGCCCGGAGATCCTTCTGGACGATCCCGTAGAAGCCGACGTCGAACGCCGAGCCGACATGGCAGCAGGTGGTTCCGTGGCCGGGCTGGTCGTCGATGGGAAAGTCGCTCTCGATCAGACCGAGCAGTCGCCGACCCAGCACGGGCTCGAACTCGGACCGGACCAGCAGGGGCCACCAGGCGTCCATGATCCTCACCGCCACCGACCGCTGATAGGTGCCGGACGGGCCGGGATGCCTACGGTTGATCCGGTGGGCGCCGCTGGCCGCCCAGGCCGCGAGCGCGCTCACGTCGCGACCCAGGGCGCCCCGCGGGTGGCCGATCACCCGCAGCGCGTACGGCAGCACCTCCACGCCCCGGAGGTCCTGCGTACCCGCGTTGCCCATGGCGTTGACCAGGTCGGCCAGGGTCAGCTTGCCGTGCTTGCGAATGGCCAGGTAATGGTGGATGTTTCGGTCCAGGAGCTGGGACCTGTAAACCGAGGAGTACTCCTGACCGGTCGCCGGATTGTCGTAATCCCGGGCCTGCTTGTTGTTCCAGGAGGTCAGGTAGGTCTGGTTGGCCGCGAAGGGATGAAGGAACCCCAGGAACACCTTCTCGGTGAGCCCGGCCGGCGTGAGGTGAGGCCCGGGGTGGTAGCCCTGCCAGGCGTCGGCGGCCCAGGCGGGGAACAGCGGGTCGGTGTCCGGGGCTC
>JBJMLC010000027.1:0-4195 GCA_045805485.1 Solirubrobacteraceae bacterium
CGCATGGGCGAGCTCGGCTTCCTGGGGCTCGTCAAGCCCGAGGAGTACGGCGGGCAGGGCGGTGACTACTACACGACCCTCGTGCTGGCCGAGGAGCTTCGGCATGCGCACTGCGGCGGCCTCGGCATGGGCGTGGCCGTGCAGACGGACATGGCCATGCCACCGATCCTCAAGTTCGGCACCGAGGAGCAGAAGCAGGAGTGGCTGGTGCCCGCGATCAAGGGCAAGGCCATCCTGTGTCTGGGCATCACCGAGCCCGACGCCGGCTCTGACGTGGCCGGTATCAAGACCCGCGCGGTGAAGGATGGCGACGAGTACGTGATCAACGGCTCCAAGACGTTCATCACCAACGGGCATCGGGCGCACGCCATCGTGCTCGTGACCAAGACCGATCCCGAGGCGGGTCACGGCGGGCTCACCCTGTTCCTGGTGCCGATGGACCTGCCCGGGGTGATCCGGGAGGAGAAGCTCCGGAAGCTGGGGATGCATGCCTCGGACACCGCGCTGCTGGCCTTCCAGGACGTTCGCGTCCCTGAGTCCGCCGTGCTGGGCCAGCTGAACCGGGGCTTCTACCACATCTCCTGGGAGCTCCAGGGAGAGCGGCTGATCGGCGCTGCGGGTTGCGTGGCCGGCGCCCAGGGCCTGTTTGACCGCACGCTCGAGTACGCCAAGGAGCGCACGGCATTCGGCCGCCCGATCGGCAACTTCCAGGTCATCCGGCACAAGTTCGCCGAGATGGCGACCAAGATCGAGACGGCCCGGCAGATGGTCTACACGACCGCCTGGAGGTTCCAGAACGGGGAGTACCCGGTGCGGGAGATCTCGATGGCCAAGCTCTATGCCTCGCAGATCGGGTTCGAGATTGCCGACGAGTGCCTTCAGATCCATGGCGGCAATGGCTACATGAAGGAGTACGGCATCGAGCGGGCATGGCGGGACATGCGCCTGAACCGCATCGGGGCCGGCACCGACGAGATCATGCTCGAGGTCATCGGGCGGTCGTTCGGGCTGTAGAACTCGGTTGGTACGGTGCCCGCATGGAGCGGGCCCGCTTCTCTGACAGTCGGCCTACCGTCGGCAGCATCCTGAATGCAGCGTTTGAGCTGTACGGAAGACAGGCCAGAGGGGCGTGGTCCATCGCGGCCATCACCGCGATTCCAGCCCAGGTGCTGATCTGGATCATGGTCCGTGTCTCACTCCCCAGCGACGCGCAGGCCCGGCACGGTGACATCTACGGTCACGGCGGCGTCGCGCTGCCCACGGTGGCGATCACCCTCCTGGGATTCCTGGCCGGCGCGCTTGCTCTGGCCGCACTCAGCCGACTCCTGATCCAGGGATACACCCGGCGGCAGACGAGCTGGGATGAGTCGCTGGCCTTCGCCAGCACGCATTTCGCCACCGTTCTGGTGCTGTCGGTGACGATGCTCGCGGGCCTGATCCTCGGTTTCGCGCTCTTTCTGGTTCCCGGGATCTTCCTCGCCGGGGCCTGGGCGGCCGCGCTGCCCGCCCTTATGTTCGAGCGCGTCAAGCCGCTTGACGCGCTTCGGCGCTCCTTCGAGCTGGTGAGAGGCATCTGGTTCGAGGTCTTTGGCGTGCTCGTGATCTGCCTGCTGATCATCGTGGGCGTGAGCTTCCTAATCGACCTGGCGCTGACCGGACCGCAATCGTCATCCAGCATCGACGTGATCCTCACGCTTCAGGGGATCGCGCGAGCCCTGGCGGCCATCCTCACGTATCCGCTCCTCGCCGCGATCTCCGTCGTCATCTACGCCGAACTGCGGGCCTACAAGGAGGGCGTGCATCCTGAGAGCCTGATGCCGGGGCCGGCCGCCGCCTAACACCTGGATCGATCCGCCCGGTACGCTCATCAGTGCCCTGAGCGCCACCGAACAAGCCGCCAAGGCCGGCGCCGGCGCATCCGCGCCACGCCGTCCGATACCGCCCTTCACCGAGGAGCACGAGCAGTTCCGCGCCGTGGTGCGCCGGTTCGTGGAGCAGGAGCTGTTTCCTCACTCGGCGCAGTGGGAGGCCGATCGCTGGTTTCCCAACGACGTCTTCGCGAAGCTCGCCGAGCACGGCTACATCGGGCTCAAGTTCCCCGCCGAGTACGGAGGGGACGGCGACCCGGTGGCCGACGCGGTGTTCGTGGAGGAGCTCTCGCACTGCGGCTCGGGTGGGCTGGCGGCGGGGATCGGCGCCCACTCCGGGATCGCCCTGCCCCCGATCGGGCGGTTCGGCACCGAGGAGCAGAAGCAGCGCTATCTCGTCCCGGGGATCCGCGGCCAGAAGATCGCCGCCCTGGCCATCACAGAGCCTGACGCCGGCTCGGATGTGGCGTCGATCCGCACCATGGCCAAGAAGGTGGACGGGGGGTATCTGGTCAATGGCTCCAAGATGTTCATCACCGGCGGGGTCCGGGCGGACATCCTGGTCACGGCGGTCAAGACCACCGAGGCCGGCGGCCATCACGGGATCTCATTCCTGATCATCGAGCGAGGCCCCGGGGTGGAGTCCAGTGCTCTGGAGAAGCTCGGCTGGCACGCATCGGATACCGCGCTCATCAGCTTCGACGACGTGTTCGTGCCGGCCGAGAACCTGCTGGGGCAGGAGAACGGCGGCTTCTACCTCATCATGGCCAACTTTCAGTGGGAGCGGCTGCTCATGGCCCTGGGGTCCGTAGGCGCCATGCAGCGGGCTTTCGACAAGACGCTCCGCTACGCGCTGGAGCGGGAGGCCTTCGGTAGGGCCATCGGCCACCACCAGGTCATCCGCCACAAGCTGGCCGAGATCGCCACCAAGATCGAAGCGGGCCGGGATGTCACCTACCACGCGCTGCGCCGCTACCTGGAGGGTGGCGACGCGGTGCGTGAGGTCACGATCGCCAAGCTGGCCACCCAGCGCGCGTGCTTTGAGGTCATGGACGAGTGCCTCCAGATTCACGGGGGCAACGGGTACATGGTCGAGTACGGAATCGAGCGGGCGGCCCGGGACGCTCGGCTGGGCCCGATCGGCGGGGGGACCGACGAGATCATGAAGGAAGTACTCGGCCGGTCACTGGGGCTCTAGATGGAGTCCACCCGCGGCCAGCTCCTGATCGCGGGGCCGGCGCTCCTGGATCCGAACTTCCGGCGCGCCGTGGTGCTGGTCATCGAGCACAGTGCCGACGGTGCCCTGGGCCTGGTCCTGAACCGTCCCTCGGAGAGCAGCGTGGCCGAGGCGGTGCCCGAGCTGGAGGGAGTCCTGGATGGTGAGAGCCGGCTGTTCGTGGGCGGCCCGGTGCAGCCCACCTCTGTGATCGTGCTGGCGCGGTTCGAAGATCCAGAGGAGGCCGCGCTTTTGAGCTTCGACGACGTGGGCGTCCTGAGGGCCGAGAACTCGCTGGACGATCCGCCTGATCTCGTGGTGGGCCGAGGCTTCGCCGGACACTCTGGGTGGGGTCCGGGACAGCTTGACGCCGAGCTTGAGCGCGGCGATTGGATACTCGAGCAGGCGAGGACCGAGGACGCGTTCTCCCCCGACCCGGAACGACTGTGGTCCGATGTCCTGGCCCGCAAAGGCGGCAGCTACGCGCTGGTGGCCCGGATGCCGCTCAACCCGTCGCTGAACTAGTCGTCCGGAACCTCGCCGTTAGACTCGCGGCCGATGGAGGTCATTAAGCCCGGACCTGATCGCGACGTGCCGCGCGGCGTGGTGGGAGGCTCGGAGATCTCGCAGACCACGGCCGGCGCCCGCGGCATCTACATGGGGGTGTTCCGCGTGCCGCCGGGGGCGCAATCACGGCCCCATTACCACGAGAACTGTGAGAGCGCCGTGTACATGCTCTCTGGCTCGCTGCGGGTGAAGTGGGGCGACCATCTGGAGCAGGAGCTCACGCTGGAGCCCCGGGACATGGTCTACGTCCCACCGCGTGAGACGCACGTGCTGGAGAACGTGTCCACAGAGGAGCCCGCCGAGTACGTGGTGGCACGCAACAGCCCGTACGAGGATGCTGTCGTGGTCCCGTGGGCGGAAGCCCCCGCCTGAGACGCGGTAAAGCGAATCGGCTCCTCAGCGGTCCCCGCCGGACATGACGCCGCCCACATCCAGGCGGCAGCCGCTGAGATAGGCCCCGCCCTCAGAGCACAGGAAGCACACCAGATCGGCGAGGTGGCGGTCGCTGCTCCGCGGGCCGGGCGCCACCGTAACCGCGGTCACG
>JBJMLC010000028.1:0-14192 GCA_045805485.1 Solirubrobacteraceae bacterium
AGACGCCATTCCCCGGCCGCGGTAGCCGGGCAGCGTGCAGACCGCGCTGATCTCCGTCCAGCCCGTGAGGCGGAGCCGCTCGCCCGCCATCGCGATCAGCGCCCCGCCGTCGCGAAAGCCCAGGTAATCGCCCAGCTCTATGGTCCGCGGCAGAAACGGCCCCGGTTCGGTCTGGGCGACGAGCTCCAGCATCTCACGGACGTCATTGGGGCCCAGCGGAATCGCGTCAGGGCAGTCGACGCCACGGGCCCGCTCGGCGACCATCTGGGTCACGTCGAACGTGCGGATGACCTCCCAGTCGTCAGGCATATCAGCGCTGCCCTGGAGGATGGCGGCGAAGGTTCCCGGCTCAACCAGAACGGCAGCGTCTCTCCAGTCCGTGGCCGTTGGCTCGTGAGGCAGCCCCATGAAGGGTGCGATCTGGGGCACGTATCGGCGAACCCGCCCCAGCACCTGGGCGAACCGGGCGTGAGGACCCGATAGGGCGGCGTACACCGGGTTATCAAGGAGGGCTTCGTCGGGCGACAACGCGCCCTTTGAATATCACGCCGGGGCGCAATCAGCGGCCGCGCGGCAATGTCAGCGTTCTGACAGTGGGCCTTATTCCTAGGGTGGGTCCCTGGGGCAAAAGGCGGGACCTTGCTGCACGCTCGGTGGTTACCAGACTTCCGCGATGGGACCGGGGAAGGCCGAGGGGTACGACGTGTTGGACACAATCACCGGCCCGCAGGGACGAGCACTCCGCGTGGCTGGACCTAAGACCATGGGGTTGGCCACGCTGCTCAGCGTGATCGCGGCGCTGGCGGTCGCCTCGCCCGCGTCCGCACTGAGTTGGGGCAGCCCGGTGACCGTTTCGGCGAGCGGCGAACTCGCGCAGTCGTCCGCCCCGAGTGTGGCCATGGATGCCACCGGCGGGGCTGTCGTCGCCTGGTCGAACTACCACAGCTCGGACTTCTCCTGCCCCTGCCAGATCCGCGCGGTGCTGCGGAATCCCGGCGGCTCGTTCAGCTCGCCGGCCACACTGGCCACCGTCAACACCGTAGGGATCAGCAACGTGCAGGTCGCGATGGACGCTGCCGGTGATGCGATCGCGGTCTGGGACCAGCCGGTGGGACCGATTGGGTCCACCGGCGGCTACGAGCATCAGGTGTGGGTGGCGCTGCGTCCCGCCGGCGGATCATTCGGGTCCGCCCAGCAGCTTTCGATTGATGGAACCACCGCCGATGGCGGAGGCGCGCCGCACGTGGCCATGGACGCCAACGGGCACGCGATCGTGGCCTGGATCTCCGGAATTGGCTGGTTCGACACCGACCCCGAGCCCCAGCTGATGCTCGTTCGCGCGGCAGGTGGTGTGTTCTCCTCGCCGGCGCCGCTTTCCGTGCATCACGTCACCTCGGGCGACAACAGTGGACCCTGGGCCTTCGATCTGGCCATGAGCCCGGATGGCCACGCCGCGCTGGGCTTCACCTGGCAGGGGCCGAACACGTGCAGTCCGACGCCGTGCGATCCTCAGGGCAACACGCCGGAGAACGTCGAGGTGGCCACGGCGGCGCCGGGCGGCCAGTTTGGCACTCCGGCGGTCGTCTCCCAGACGGTGACCTGGCCTGGCCCGACCAGCGGCCCGGCCGAGAATGTGGAAAGCGTGGCCATCGACGACAGCGCGGATGTGGTGGCCAGCTATACGGACATGGGGTCTGGTCCGTTCTTCACCGCGACGCACCGGGATGAGGTCGTGACCAGCGACGCTGGCGCCGCCTTCTCCTCGCCGGACAGCCTGGGCGCGAGCGGGTCGTCGTTCGCCGATCCGGTGGCCATCGGGCCGAACGGCGAGTCGACCGTGACCTACAGCGACAGCGCCGGACTCGAGTCCAGGTTTCGGTCGGTCGGAGGAAGCTTCTCCGCCGCTCACCTGATCTCCAACTCGGACGACGGCGACAGCCTGAGCCTGAACACGACCTCCACGGGCGCCAGCGGTACGGTGTTGGAGGGAGTGGAGGTCAACCCAGGCTTCACCGGAAACAATGAGTCGATAGCCGCGTATCTTCGGCAGCCCGGTGGCGCCTTCGGATCTTCGATGACCGTTTTCACGATGCCGTCGGGGTCTTTCTTCAACGAGGGCGAGCTCGCCGGCGCGATCGACAAGTCAGGTAACGCCGCCCTGCTGGCCTGGAGGCAATTCAGTGGTGGCAACTACTACGACGACAAATTGGGACCGGTCAAGGTCTCCCTGGCCAGCAATGCGCCGGCCACGCACACGCTGACCGTCTCCAAGACCGGAGCCGGATCGGTTTCGAGCTCGCCAGTCGGTATCAGCTGCGGCTCGCGGTGCTCGCACGCGTTCGCCGCCGGCGCCACCGTAACGCTGAAAGCCCATCCGGCAGCGGGCTCTCGGTTCGCCGGCTGGTCAGGCGCCTGCACAGGCGGGGCGGCCTCCTGCGTCCTGCACATGACGGCGGATAAGCACGTGGCGGCGAAGTTCAGGCCCATCCCTCCGCCCAACACGACCATCACGGTCGCGAAGCACAGCAGCGCCAAGCGGACGGCATCGTTCTCCTTCACGGGGACCGGCGGCGTGGGAAGGCTGCATTTCAAGTGCAAGCTGGACAGCGGCGCGTTCGGCGCATGCTCGTCGCCCAAGAGCTACAGCCATCTCAAGAAGGGCAGCCACACGTTCAAGGTCGAGGCGATAGACGCCCGCGGGAAGGTGGACCCCACCCCCGCCGTCAAGGCCTTCCGGATCTAGTGGGGGGCGGCGCTGCGCCGCCCCTACACCGTGAAGACGATCTTGCCCACGAAGCTCCCCTCGAGCATCGCCTGAAAGCCATCCTGGGCCTCACCCAGGGGCAGCGTGCGGTCGATCCGCGGCCGCACGTCCTTCTCCACGCACAGGGTGAGCAGGCGCTGGAGCTCGTCTCGCGTGCCCATCGTCGACCCGATGATCCGGTGCTGGAGAAAGAACACCCGGGTGAGCTCGGCGGGCGACGGATCGCCGGTCGTGGCGCCGGCCACCACCACCGTCCCGCCGGGCTTCAGCGACTTGACGGAGTGGCTCCAGGTCGCCTTGCCCACGGTCTCGATCACGAAGTCGACCCGCTCGGGCAGCCGGGCGCCGGACTCAAACGCCTGGTCGGCGCCCAACCCCAGCGCCTCGGTGCGCTTGTCCTCCGAGCGCGCGGTAACCCACACTCGGGCGCCGGCCGCGCTGGCCAGGACGATGGCCGCCGTGGCCACTCCGCCTCCCGCGCCCTGGATGAGGACGGTGCTCCCGGGCACGACTCCTCCACGGGTGAACAGCATCCGGTAGGCGGTGAGCCAGGCCGTGGGCAGGCAGGCCGCCTCCTCAAAGCTCAGCTCAGGCGGCTTGGGGACGAGGTTTCGCTCAGGCACGGCCACCCGCTCGGCGAAGGTTCCCTGATGGCGTTCGGAGAGCAGCGAGCGCTGCGGGTCAAGCGTCTCATCCCCGCGCCAGGAGTCCTGGCTGATCACGGCGTGGACCACGACCTCGTTGCCCGCGTCGTCGACTCCCGATGCGTCGCAGCCCAGGATCATGGGCAGGCGATCCTCGGGCAGGCCGACACCGCGCAGGGACCAGAGGTCGTGGTGATTCAGCGAGGCCGCCCGGACGTTGACCGTGGCCCAGCCCTCAGGCGGCTCCGGATCGGGTCGCTGCCCCACGGCCAGACCCGAGAGTGGGTCGCTGCGGTCGATGCCCGCCGCGTAGACGGCCAGCATCTAGCGCTTGGGCCCGAGTTGGACGACCTGCTCGAACGTCCCCCGGTCAAAGAAGGGCATCGGCGGCGGTTGCTCGGCTCCCAGAGCGCCCTGGGGGAACATGGCCCGAGGGTCGCGCCAGGACTTCGGGTCGGCGGAGTGGAACCTGTGGGCCAGGAAGTGGAACGTGGCCGCCGCCGCCCGGCGCCAGGCCGCGGGACTGAGCGTGCGCAGCGCGTAGGCCTGCCCGAGGTTGACGTCGAAGACATGCTCGTCATTGGGCTCCCCCCCGCCGATGATCCGGCCGGCCGCGCCCAGGGGAGCCAGCGCCAGTGACTCCAGCCGGTCCTTGAGCTCCTGCCAGGCGGCCACACCCGGGTTGACCGTGCCGTGGCTATCGGTCTTGGAGTACGAGCCGTTCCAGTGCAGGATCGTCCGCAGCACGGCAGCCTCGTTCGCAGTGGCGCCGGACAGTGCGGCCCGGAGCTTTCGCGTGGCCAGGGGCCGCTGCTGGGCCGTGGTGCCGGCCTTGTGGATCAGGTTGTCCATGCCCTCGAACGTGGGTACTCGAGCCACGTGCCTGGCCAGGCGGTTCAGCCAGCCGGCCCGGAACCAGGCTCCGGCCACGCGCTCTGAGGCCGGGTCATTTCCGGTCGTCCAGCCCTGGGAGGGCAGGGTGTTCCAGTTGGTCAGCCAGCGCTGGCGCGGGTTGATGGAGTGCGGACGCGCTTTCACCGGCAGAAAGCCGCTCCATTCCGCCCGGCCGTTCCCGGGGTAGGGCAGGCGCTCGTCCCAGGTCTTGGGATGAATGGGGAGCAGGCCCGGATGCCAGTAGCCAATGCTTCCCCGATCGTCGGCGGCCATCAGGTTCTCGTTCCAGGTCAGCGTGGCTGTGGCGCGATTCACCTTGGGGATGCTCTTGGCCCTGTCGACGGCGGCCAGTCCGTACAGCGTGCCGATCTCCTGCCCCCACGTGGCATACCGGCGGGCGTAGGCGATGTTGCCCACGCGCTCCTGGACGGGGCCGTGGATGGTCCTGCAGAGGCGCAGGGTCACGGACCCGGCCTCCGGGGGAGAGGTCAGGAACGAGCTGGCGCTGAGCAATGACGTGGGCGGTGGCCTATAGGTGAACGTCTCATCCCGACAGCTCATCTGCCGCACGTGGCCGCGGTAGTAGTACTCGTCCGGCTGGCCCGGAACCAGGTGTTCCACGTACAGGGCGTTTGTCTGCGAGAGCCCGCTGGTCAGGCCGAAGGCCACGTGCGCGTTGTGGCCGATGGCGATCACGGGGGCGCCCGGCGCGGTGATGCCCCGGACCGTCAGTCCCGGCCCGTGAAGCTCCATCTCGTAGAGCTCCTCGGGCGCCGAGAAGCCGAGCTCGGGTCCGTTGAAGAACAGGGACTGGTGCGTGCGCGGCGCCCTGATGGCCACCATGTACGAGCCGCCGCGGTGGATGGGGGAGAGGGGATTGACCGAGCCGGCGCCGTCGTCCACCGCCTGGGAGTAGGCGTTGGCGGAGAGCGTCGGCATGACCCCGGCGACAAACTCGGTCCCCAGGTTGTGGGGGCCTGGCACGGGCAGATGGCGCAGGTAGGAATACGACCGGCCCAGCGCCCGGCGCTCCTGGGACTGGGTGCGGCCGGGAACCGAGGGGAACAGGCCGCCGGACCGCGGAACGGTGGCGATCTGGCCCCTGGTACGCAGCGGCAGGATCCGATTGAACTTCTGGGGTCCGCTCTTCTGGATGGCCAGCATGTTCTGGAGGTCATCCCCGTCGGTGTTGGGCGTGGTGCGGGCCAGGTAGACCCCGATGGCGATCATGTCCTGGGGCGTGAAGTGGCTCGGGGTGAGGCCCAGCGCCGGGAACTCGGCGGGCATCTGGCTCGGATCCTGGTTGACCTGGTCGACCCAGGCGTTGACGCCGTTCACGTACGACGTGTAACGCGCGCGCATCGTCGGCGTGAGGTTGGCGAGGAACTCGCTGAGCTCGGCCGGGGTGTAGAAGTCACGCCGGACCTCGATGTCCATGGGCACGTAGCTCGACCCCAGGAC
The DNA here is from genome assembly GCA_045805485.1 of Solirubrobacteraceae bacterium. GTDB lineage: Bacteria > Actinomycetota > Thermoleophilia > Solirubrobacterales > Solirubrobacteraceae > Palsa-465. Next base: position 5,764 of record JBJMLC010000028.1, read on the forward strand.
CTCGGCGAGATGGCCGGTGGTGGCCCGCCGGAAGACCTCCAGCTCGAACAGCCGGTCCTGGGCGGTGGCGTAACCGGCGCCCCACCACAGCTCAGGTCCCGTCTCTCCCCTGACCGTCGGGACGCCGTAGCGGTCACGGGCGATCCTCACGCCGGGAGCGGGGCTCTCCCTGGTCCCGGGCTGGTTGAACATCGCGTTCTTGCGCTGGAAGTTGATGAACGGCTGCTGCTGGTCGTACAGGTGCGGCGATCCGCTGCCATCGGTTACGCCGGCGACCGACACGAAGGCGCTCTCGCCCGGGGGGAGTATCGAGGTGGCCCGGAGGATCTTGGCGCTGGCGGACGGGGTCGCCCCCAGGGCCAGGCACAGCCCGGCTGTCCCAGCCAGCCCCCTCCACCATCGCGACGACGCCATCAGGCGCCGCATTGAACCATCAGCAGGCCGTGTGTGCGCCGCCTGACTCAGCCCTTCTCCATCGCCTCCTTGAGCTCACCCGCGCGCGCGGAGACGAGCATCCCGCGCAGAAGGTCGACCAGGGGGCCGCGGATGACCAGGCCGAGCATCCGCCCCAGGTCGACCTCAAGGTCGTATCTGGCCCGGGTCCGCCCCTCTCCGAGGTCTGTCAGCACCCAGCTGCCGACGACGGACTTCAGCTCGCCCTTCTCCTGAGTCCAGCTGAGCTTTGTGGGCGGGTCGTACGTGAAGCGGACGGTCGACTTCACCGAGCGCACCTTGGCGTCGGTCTCGCTCTCCACCAGCGTGGCTCGCCCCTCGTCGTCGCGCTCCAGCGCCTCGATGTCCTTCAGTCCGCCCTGCCATTCCGGGGCCCGCGCAACGTCCTCCACCAGCGCCCAGACGTCCTGGAGCGGAGCGTCGATGTCGGCTGTGGAGCTGCCCGTGATCGGTGCCATGAGTCCTCCCGGTGGGTCGTGGGTGGCGCGTTGTCCGTACCCTCGCACAGTCGTGCGCGTCGCCGTGGTGGGACACGTGGAGTGGGTGGATTTCGTCGAGGTGCCCCGGCTGCCCCGGGGGGGCGAGATCCTGTCTGCCACGGGCGCCTTCACCCGCGCCGCCGGAGGCGGCGGGGTGGCGGCGGTGGTTCTCGCCGGGCTGGGGGTGGAGGTGGATTTCTTCTGTGCGCTGGGAGAGGACGCCGACGGCCACGCGGCGGCCGACCAGCTCACCGAGCGGGGTGTGCGGGTCCACGCGGCCTGGCGCGAGCAGCCCACCCGGCGCGCGGTCACGATGCTCGAGCGGGCCCGGGAGCGGACCATCATCACGATCGGCGAGCGCCTGGAGCCGCTGGGCTCCGACTCGCTGGACTGGGAGGCGCTGGACCAGGCCCAGGGCGTGTACTTCACCGCCGGGGATGCCAGCGCGCTGGAGCAGGCCCACCGGGCCCGGATCGTCACCGCCACCCCTCGCGCGCGCCACGGCCTGCAGAGCATCAGGCGGCCGATCGATGCGCTGATCTGGAGCGGCCGTGACCCGCACGAGGCCGAATGGGCTCAGCGGGTGGCCGGCGCGGCGCGGCTGATGGTGGAGACGCGTGGTCAGGAGGGCGGAGTGTGGTCCGGCGTCGAGGAGGGCAGCTGGGCGGCGGTCGCGCCCCCCGGCCCCCCGCGTGACTCATTCGGCTGCGGGGACTCGTTCGCCGCGGGCTTCACGTTTGGCCTGGCCGAAGGACGGTCGGTGGCCGAGGCGGCCGCGCTGGGGGCCGAGTTGGGGGCGCGATGTTTGGCGCACGTGGGGCCGCCATAGGGGTGCTTGACGATCCGGCGCTAGCCGCCCGGAAGCGAGTAGTGCGCGAAGAAGAAGAACCAGATCTCAAAGACCAGCACCGCCACAACCACCACGATGATCACGATTCGCTCCACCGCAGTCAGGGGTCGCTTGATGGCAGCCGCCCGCCGCTCGCCGCTCATCGGCTTCAGCCATGCCGCCTGCTGGCGTGTCATGGTGCGGCCGATGACCTCGTCGTAACGCTGGCTCAGAAAGGCCAGCATCCGATACAGAACGTAGGTCACCACGATCAACGCCCCTACCGTGGCGGCCACGGCTGCCATGCTCACCTGGCCCACGCTCGACTGAACGCGCGAGCCCACCCAGAGCGCGAACACCGGTCCTCCCGTCCACAGGTTGACGCTGACCAGCGTGGTCAGCACGCCCAGGAGGATCCGCGTTGGCCTGCGGCGACCTTGCCGTGGCTCGGCGATCTCAGCCACGACCAGGAGCCTAAACCGAGACCGCTTTCGGCGCTGCCGATGAGGTCTCGCCGTACTCCTCCGCGGCGTGAACCAGGATGCTCAGCATCGTCCGGGCTGCCGGCGCCACGCCCGGGCCCGGCACCGTGGCCGCCATGACCGACCGAGACGGAGTGGGGGTGAGCGAGCGCACGACGATCCCGGGGTGCACCCGGGTCAGGGCCAGGCCCGGGATCAGGGCCACCCCGACGCCCGCGGCCACGAGCCCCTGCACAGCCTCGTAGTCGTCGCTCTCGAACGTCACATGGGGCTCGAATCCCGCGCCCAGGCACACTCGGACCACGTGCCGCGCGCACGGGCTGGCGGCCGAGGTCTGGACCCACTGCTCGTTGCGCAGGTCTGAGAGCTGGAGCGTGGCGTTCTGGGCCAGGGGGTGGTCCTGGGGGAGGGCCACGTGCATCGGGTCATCGAGCAGCTTGACGGCGTGGAGCCCCGCCGCCGGCTGCTCCCGCGCGCCCGGGAACGCGAACAGCAGCGCCAGATCGAACTCGCCGCCCCGCAGGCGCGGGGCGATCTCCTCAGGTTCCCCCTCGGCCAGGGTCAAGGAGACGTCAGGATGGCCCTTGCGGAACGTGGCCACCGCCAGGGGGATGAGGGTCGCGCCCGCGGATGGGAACGACGCCACGCGCAGCCGCCCCGCCCGCACCCCCAGTACGGCCGCCAGGTCGGCCTCGGCAGTCTCGATCTGGGCCAGGATGGCCTCCGCGTGCTCGACCAGCGTGGTCCCGGCGGCGGTGGGATAGACCCGGCGGCGGTCCCGCACGACCAGCGTCGCTCCGGTCTCGGCCTCCAGGCGTGCGATGGCCTGAGAAACGGCGGACTGGGTGTAGTCGAGGGCGTCGGCTGCGGCCGAGAAGGAGCCCCGTCGCACCACCTCGCACAGCACTCGCAATCGACCCACATGGAGCATTAGTAAAACTTATCGTAAATGTCAAGAAGTTCACTTGCGCTGATAGCAGACGCCAGCGATCCTTCGCAAACAGATCACGCGGGAAGAGCTTGTGGCCCTCCGCGTCGCGACAGGACCACCTTCAAAGATTGGAGCACCGATGGCACCGAAGGCAATCATCTCCTACGACGGAACCGCTTACGATCAGGACGCGTTGGCACTCGGGCGAGTCCTCGGTGAGGCGGGCGTGACCCTCCAGCTGGCCTACGTCCGGCACGCCATGGAGTCCCAGCGTGAGCGCGAGCAGCTGGAGGAGAGCGAGGCCGATCAGCTGCTCGAGGCGGGCGCCCGCGCGCTGGGCGATCTGGACGTCGAGCGCCGGGTGATCCTCAGCGCCTCCACCGCCGAGGGCCTGCGCTGGCTGGCTCAGGAGGAGGACGCCGACATCATCGTGTTCGGGTCGGACTACCGCACGGCCGCCGGCCACGTCGTCCCCCAGCACTCGGCGCAGCAGCTGCTGGAGGGCGGTCCCGCGGCGGTCGCACTCGCTCCCGCGAGCTACCGCACCGAGCAGAGCTCTCAGTTCGGGCGGATCGGCGTGCTGGCCGCGCCCGGCGATGACGAGGCGATCGCCACGGCACGGGACCTGGCCGAGGTGTTCGGCGCCCGGGTGACTCGGGATGAGCCCTACGTCGATCTCCTGGTGGTGGGCTCTCGTCCGGAGTCCCCAGAGGGTCAGGTCATCATCAGCTCGCATGCCCAGCACGAGATCGAGAACGCGACCTCCCCGGTGCTGGTCGTCCCCCGCGGAGTGAGGATCCCGTTCGCGGTCCCGGTCCGGGCGTAGCCCGCGCCCGGGCTCTCAGCTCGACTTCCGGCTATAGGCGCGCCTGGAACGCTACGGCGGCAGGCGCGCCTTTAGCGCTAGCGTGCAGGCATGCCTCGGCACTGGTTCTGGACGCAGGTGGCGATCATCGTATTCGTCGTGGCCGGGATGGTGATCGCGATCGTCAGGCTGGCCTGACCGGCCAGCGAGGCCCCGAACCGCCGAGAGGCGTCAGCCGCTGGGCGGGGCGGTGGCCGCGCCCGCATCGACCAGCCCGTAGCCGTAGTGCGCATTGGGCTGGGCTCCACCCAGGGGCTGAGCGGTGCTCTCGAGGCGAGACAGCACCTGGGCCGGGGTGGGATGCCGTCCGATGACCCCGCTGGCGATGACCAGCGCGGCCACGCCCGTGACGTGGGGCGCGGCCATCGAGGTCCCGTACCACTCGGTGGGGAACCCGAACCGGCGGGGATTGCTGGGGTTGGGAAACGTCATCTGGAAGATGCTCGGGAGCCGCCGGTAGGGATGGCAGTTGGCCTCGTTCAGGCCGCTGGCATCCGGTCCGCCGCCGGGGGCCACGAGGTCCATCCGCCGGCTGGTGTTGGAGTACGCCGCCAGGCAGCGATCCTGGGTGGTTGCGCCCACGGAGATGACGCCCCCGGCTCGCGCGGGATAGGCCATCTCGTTGTCTCCCTCGTTGCCCGAGGCAGCCACCACAACCACCCCGCGCCGGTGGGCGAACCTCAGGGCCGAGAGGATGTCCGGGATCTCCGCTCCGTTCACGCTGGGATCGAACTCCAGGCTCAGGTTGATCACCTGGGCGCCGTGGCGGACGGCGTAGCGGATGCCCTTGGAGATCGTGGCCGCGTTCCCCCAGCCGTCCCTGTCCAGGACCCGGACGGGCATGATCGTGGCCCCATAGGCGATTCCGGTCACCCCGCGGCCGTTGTTGGTGGACTCGGCCACCGTTCCGGCCACGAAGGTCCCGTGTCCCTCCCTGTCCAGCGGGAAGCCGTTGTGGGCCACGAAGTCACGCCCCGCCACGAAGCGCGTCCGGTCGAAGTCAGGAGAGCGCCGGAATCCGTGCCAGCGCCGGTAGGCCACGCCCGTGTCCACGATCGCCACCACCACCCCGCGGCCGCCCGGGTGCCCCTCTGTTCTGAGGTTGGACCAGGCCACCGGCACGTCAGCGCCCGCCCCGCCCATGAAATTCCACTGCATGGACTGCCAGCCCCGGGCATGCGCGCCGCGGCCCGGATCATCCGGAACCCACCGTCCCGCGGAGGAGCCCGCGACGTGGGCCCGGTAGTTCGGGACGGCGTATGCGACGCCTGGGGTGCGGCGCAGCCGGGCGACCGCGCTCGGCACGCTGACGCCGGCCGGCAGGCGAAGGACCTGCTCGCCGGACGCGATGGAGTCTGCCGCCCGCAGGCCCATTGTCGTGGCCGTGGCGTGGGCGATCACCGATGAGGAGGCGGGCCGATATCCAACGACAACCTCGCCGGGAACGTACGGCGCTCCAGTGGAGCTGCCGGCAGCTCGGCCGTGGAAGCTCGCGGCCGCCGGCCCGGTCGAGGTCAGGACGACGACCGACCACGTGGTGGCCGCAACGGCCGTCACGGCGGCCAGACGGGTGATGATGATCTTCGCTCTCACGGTCCTGCCTGCTCTGTGCCCAGGCCTACGGTCGGCGCCTCTCCCCTTAGGTTAATACCCTCGCCCGCGCCGAAGTTGCCATGCTCAACGGTAGACGCGTGTCGCCATGAGCTCGCAATTTTTTCCGCGTGAGGAGTACTTCATGCGCCTGGCCCTCCGCGAGGCGTCGCTGGCCCTGGAGCACGATGACGTGCCGATCGGGGCGGTCGTGGTCCATGACGGCGAGGTGATCGGTCTGGGGCACAACGAGCGCGAGCTGCGCGCCGACCCCACAGCCCACGCCGAGATGATCGCGCTGCGGGAGGCGGCCGGGCGCCTCGGGAGCTGGCGGATCCTGGACTCGGTCCTGTACGTGACGCTGGAGCCCTGCGCCATGTGCGCCGGCGCGATCGTGCTGGCGCGGGTTCCCCGGGTCGTCTTCGGCGCCCAGGACCCCAAGGCCGGCGCCGGCGGCTCGGTGCTGAACGTGCTGGCCACCGAGCAGCTCAACCACCGCCCAGCCGTGGAGGAGGGATTGCTGGCCGAGGAGTGCGCTGCCCTGCTGCGGGCCTTCTTCGCGGCGCGCCGGGGGTAGCTCTCCTACTGGCCGCAGGAGGCCGCTGAGGTGTCCCCCGCCGCGTCCTCCTCTGGCACCAGATTACGATACCTCCGGCGCACTACCGGTTCCTGGGAATGAGAGGTGAAGAATGGAGGGTCAGGGCGGTCGGATGGGGGATGTGGACGGTCCACCCACGCGTGAGTACATCCTTGCCTCCCTACGGGATTTGGTTGGCCGGCGGATCGAGGACGTGAGGCTAGTGTCGGATGATGAGGAGGCGAGGCTCGTGGAGGATCCGGAGGCGGAGGGTGGCGTGAGGCTCGTGCGCCGGGGCGAGCCCGACTTCGAAACGCACGAGATCAAGCTGTGCCTTGACGACGGGAAGGAGTTCTGTGTGGGCCTAACGGACTTCTCGATCAGCGGTCCAGCGATCACCAGGGGGCCGTACAGCTCCCTGGAGGAGATGCTCGCGGATGAGCATGCAACACCGGAGACCAAGCAGCAGATACGGAAGCTGTTCGGCCCTCGCCCGGCCGAGTCGGAGGGCACCTGGCCGGACAATCCTCCCGACGCGGAGCAAGGGGGTAGCACGACTTCACCGCCTCCCGGCGCGTAGGAAGAAGACGCGACTTTAGTCGCGCCTTCTGTGGTTGGGGGGTTCTTGTGCGTGCCCAGCGGGTGGGGCTCCGTCGTCGTCGGCGAATCGGCTGTCGATAACTGGGGGGGGTGTGCGACGTGCCCACAGCTCGCGGCTTGACACCCCCTCAGACGACCGATGTCCCCCACGGCGTCCCCCACGGTCTTCAGGGCGAAAGCGGCTCCCGGCTTGGATCCCCCGTCTGGTCTAACGTTGCGAGGGACCGGAGAGGTGGCAGAGCGGTTGAATGCGCCGGTCTCGAAAACCGGTATGGGCGGTTCCGTCCATCGAGGGTTCGAATCCCTCCCTCTCCGCTTTTTCGCTCGGGAATACCCGGATCAGGCGGCGGTAGGGGCGAATTTGCGCCGATGGGGCGGTCTGTGGTGGGGCCGGTCGAGCGCCTGTGTCGTTCGAGGGGAGCCACTTGGCGCCATTTGGCTGAATCAGCGCGGTTCGGGACCTGGATCTCGATCGCAATGACGATCGCACGCCGGGCCTTTTCGAGGGGGAGGGACTCCCATGCGCGGCCGCTGAGAGCTATGTGTTTGCTCAAGTTCATCGAGCGCGGGTAGCCTCAGGCTTCGGGCAAAGCTCCACCGAGCTCTGTGCGCCCGCTCACCGAAAGCTTGCGGTAGGCCCCGCGGAGATGAGCTTCAACCGTCTTCGGGCTTATGTACAGGGTTCGCGCGATCTCGCGGTTTGTGCTGCCGGCGGCCGCGAGGCGTGCGATCCGCTCTTCGCTCGCGGTCAGCGCCTCAAGTCCGGTCTGGCGCGGCTGGCGCGGCCGTGCGCCCGTTGCTTGTAGCTCTACCTCGGCCGCCGCCGCGATCGCCCCGGCCCCACCTTCTGCCGAGATATCCAGGGCCTGGCGAAGCGGCTCGCGGGCTGCCTGCCCGTTCCCGCGGCGGCGCAGCTCGCTCCCGTACGCCAGCAGAGCCGTGGCCTGGGCGAGACCCTGCTCGGACTGCGCAAGGCAATCCAGCCCCTCCCGCGCGATCGCGAGGCCGGCATCGTCGCCGACGATGAGGCCACGGGTCACGAGCGCGGTCCCGATTGTTCCGGGCTCGTCCACGGCCTGGGCGAGCTCGATCGCCTCCTCAGCGAGCTCGATCGCCTGGTCGGGAACACCGATCATTGTCAGGGCTCCGGCGAGACTCGTCCTCCACGCCCACCAAGCCGGGTTGACGATGCCCTGAGCATTGAGCCACTCGCCGAGCCCACGCAGCAGCGTGGCCGCTTCGGCCGGGCGGCCCGCCAGGCTCGCGATGCGGGCGCGCAGTTCGCAGACGATCGCGCTCGACAGGTCCTCCACGGCGCGGTTTGGCAGCGAGGAGGCGAGTCTCAGTGATTGCTGAAGGTCGCCGCGAATTGCTGCGATGACGGCTTGGACGGCATCGACCCATTGACGGCTGAATTTCTCGTCGCCGCTGCGCTCGACCAGTCGCGATGCGGCTCGGGCATCGGCATCGGCGTCGTCCAGCCGACCGCGCCGCAGGTGAACGGTCGCTCGGTTCGCCATCAGCCCCGCGGCGGTCGGCTCGCCGAGCCCCCCGCCCGCGATCAGGGCGTCGTGGACCGAGAGCGCCTCCTCCAGCCTCCCGGAGACGGCAAGGGCCCAGGCC
>JBJMLC010000029.1:0-16829 GCA_045805485.1 Solirubrobacteraceae bacterium
CGGCGTCGTGGAAGCCGTAACGCTCGTCGTAATCGGCGTTGATCCGGGCCAGCGACTCGTTCTCGGTCAGCACGGGCGTCTGGGGATTCTCAGTGGTGGCCACTAGTGCTTCTCCGTATGGATGCGGAGCATTACTCAACCTCCAGCTTGATGGTGTCCTGTTCGATGATCACCGGAAACGTGTCCACCGGAACATAGGCGGGCAGCGTCTTCGGATTCCCGGTCTTCAGGTCGAACAGGGAGCCGTGACGCGGGCACTCCACCGTGCACTCCTCCGCGTCGAACTCCCCCTCGGCCAGCGGCCCGTTGTCGTGCGAGCAGCGGTCCTCGATGGCATAGAGCGTGCCGGAGCAGTTGAAGACCCCGATCTCGAGATCCTCCCACTCCACCAGGCGCCTGGAGCCGGGCTTGAGGTCATCCACTGGACAAACTTCGATGATCTGGGGCACGTCCTAAATCCTAGCGGATAGATCGGATTTACCGATGGTGGGCGACTCGGTTCCCAACGCCCGCGTCGCTGGCCACAGGGCGCATGGCCGGGGGTGATCGCCGGGGCGCATCGCCGGGGGGCATGGCCGGGGGTGATGAATGCCAATTCACCGCCGAGGGGTTGCGGTGAATCGCCAAACTTCGTCCTCTGGGCGCTCCGGGGGTGCACTCCGGGGTGCGCTGTGGTCGGATTGCGACGCTCAGCAGCGCTTCCCATCTAACGACGGCGCGGTTTCAGCTACGCGGCGTCCGATGCGCTCTCAGGGGTCTCGGGCTCCCAGTCGGCCGTCTGACCCAGTGAGGCGCTCTTGAGCACCTTCAGGGACAGCAGCGCGCACTTCATCCGGGTGGCCGAGATATCGATCCCCAGCAGATCAAGGACGAACGACCGGTCAAGTTCCAGCACGTCCCGCACGGCCATTCCCTTGACCTCTTCAGAGGCCATCGACGCGGCGGCCTGGGAGATGGCACAGCCATGGCCTGAGAAGCGAACGTCCTCCACGCGCCCCTCCCCGTCGACGGCCAGCTGAACGGTCAGCTCATCGCCGCACAGCGGGTTGAGGTCGTGGAACTCCAGGTCAACATGCTCCAGCGGCGGCGCCGGCGGGCTCCAGTTTTGGGGCCGCTTGTAGTGCTCCAGGATGTTCTCGCGGTACAGCTCGTCCATGTGCAGGCAAGCGTAGCGAGCCTCCGGGGGGCCGCTGAGGTGCGCTGAGGTCGCGCCTACGAGCTTTACTGGCCCGGCGGGAGCGGAGGCTCAGGGCGCGACCGCGGCACGGGCCCCCGCCGCACCGTATCGCTGGTCACGTCGGCCACCAACACGCCCTCTCGGATCTGGGCCATCAGGTCGCCCACGCCGCTGGGCGAATGGGGCAACAGGATCGTGTTGGTCTGGGCCGCCTCGCCCAGATTGCGGATCATGTCCGTGTACTGGGTGAGGGCGACCAGCGCCATTGCCTCCCGCGGATCCAGGCCATGCTGGGCGATGATCTGCAGCGACTCGTGCAGACCCTCGGCGATGGCCTTGCGCTCCGCGGCCACGCCCTCGCCCTGAAGCCGCATGGTCTCCCTCTCACCCTCGGCCTTCTTCACGGCCAGCGTCTTCTGGGCGTCACCCTGAGCGGCGGCGGCGACCTGATTGCGCTGGGAAGCGTTGATGTTGTTCATCGCGTCCTTGACCCGCTGGTCAGGCTCGATGTTGGTGATCAGCGCCTTCACGATCTCGTAGCCGTACGTGGCCATCTGCGAATGCAGGGTGTCCTGGATGTGCTTGGCGATCGTGTCCGCGTCGGCGTAGGCCTCGTCGAGGTCCATGCTCGGGATGTGGGACCGCACCACGTCGAAGGCGTAGGCCTGCATCTGGACCTCTGGATCCTCCAGCTTGTAGTACGCGTCCTGGACCTGCTGCTGATCGGTCCCGACCTTGTACTGCACGGCCAGCTTGACCACGACGAACACGTTGTCCTTGGTCTTGGTCTCGATCTGGGCGTTGAGCTGCTCGACCTGGAGGGTGACCCGCCCGGCCACCCGCTCGACGAACGGGGTCTTGGTCTGAAGTCCCGGCGAGGCCACGCGCACGAACTTGCCGAAGCGCTCCACGATGGCCCGCTCCTGCTGTTCGACGGTGAAGAAGAAGAAAGGCATCGCGAGATCGTAGTTGACGTTTGTCTGGAGCGGGCATTTTTTCCGCGCCAGGGGTGGAGTACCGTCCGGTGGGTCGGATGAGCCAAGATCCTGACCCCGCCGACCTCCTGGAGCGGACCGCTTCGGAAGAGCTCCTCGCGGATGAGGGCCGCTCGCTGCCGGAGGCCGTCGGCCGTCCGCCTTCGATCCCGCCTACGCCCACACGCAGACATCTCGTGGCGGCGGGCGCGACCATGACCGGGATCACGCTGCTGGGGGGCATCGCCCTCATCGTCCTCGGCACCATCGACGCCCTGTCCAGCGGCTTCGGCTCCACGGCCCTGGTGGCCGTGATCCTGGGAATCGTGCTCGTGTCCACCCACTGGGGCTGGGTGCACGTGGCGGAGTTCACCTCCAACGCCGTCGAGGGACACCGCAACGCCGAGATCGATACCGAGCGCCGGAAGTGGTTGGGGATGGTTGAGCCCTATACGCGCTACGAGGTGAGCACGGACGTGGAGGATGACGGCGCGCTCACCATCTCGACCATTCGCCATCAGCCCGTCCCGGTAGGAGATGGGCAGTTCAAGTTCCTTAAAGAGATTCTGAGCCCAGAGCGTCACTCGGCCGACGAGCCGGCGGCGGTGATCACCGAGCGGGCCGAGCACCTGCGCCGCGAGGCGGCACTCGAGACCGAGCGGGAGCACACCCGCTTCCTGGCCGCCCTGGAAGAGCACGAGCGGGCGCGTCTCGGCCGGCAGGACGAGCTCGACCAGATCCGGGCCCGCCGGGCCGCCTCCGAGGCCCTGGCCCAGCAGATCAACGAGAACCTCAAGAACCCGCCGCTGACCGAGTAGGGGCGAAACCCGCTCCGGAGGCGGAGGGCCTCCAGCGCTGCCCGGCGCAGCCTAGAGCTGGAGCACCTGCCGGACGGTCTCGAGGCCGTCTATCAGGCCGTCCAAGTCCTGGCTGGAGTTGTGTACGGCAAACGACGCCCGGGTTGTCGCCGCCACCCCCAATCTGCGCATGAGCGGCTGCGTGCAGTGATGACCCGCTCTGACGCACACTCCGCGGCGGCCCAGGATGTCGGCCACGTCATGGGGATGGGCGCCCTCCAGTGAGAACGACACCAGCGCGCCGCGCTCCGAGGCTTCGGTGGGGCCGTGGATCGAGAGCTCCGGCACCTCGGCCAGGCGGACCAGCGCCTCCGCGACCAGGCTCTCCTCATGGCTCCGAATCCGATCGATTCCGATCTCGGTGATCCAATCCACCGCGGCCCCCAGGCCGATGGCCTCGGCGATCTGCGACGTGCCGGCCTCGAACTTCCAGGGCAGGTCGGTCCAGGTGGACTCATCGGCTGCCACGGTTCGGATCATGTGGCCCCCGCCGATGAAGGGGGGCATTTCCTCAAGCAGCGCACGACGCCCGTGCAGAACGCCGATTCCGGTGGGCCCGTATGCCTTGTGGCCCGTCCAGGCGTAGAAGTCGGGATCCATGGCCCGCAGGTCGATCGGGATCTGGGGGACCGCCTGGCTTCCGTCCACCAGCACCACTGCCCCGGCCTGATGCGCCCGGCGGATGATCTCCTCCACCGGATTGATGGTCCCGAGAACGTTGGATACGTGGACCACGGCCAGGAGCTTCGGCCCGCGCTCCAGGAGCACATCCAGAGCCTCGAGGTCAAGCTGCCCGTCGTCCAGCACGGGCACGTAGGCCAGCTCGGCCTCCCGGTCCTGGCATAGGAGCTGCCACGGGACGATGTTGGAGTGATGCTCCATCTGGGTCAGGACGACCAGGTCGCCCCGGTTGATGTTCTGACGACCCCAGGTGTAGGCCACGAGGTTGATGGCCGCGGTGGCGTTGGCGGTGAAGATCGTCTCCTCCGCGGATGAGCCCAGCCAGCGCGCCGTGCGCCGGCGGGCGTCCTCATACAGCTCGGTGGCCTCAACCGCCAGCGGGTACACCCCGCGATGGATGGACGCCCGCGACTCGGTGTAGTAGCGGGTCATGGCGTCGATCACCGGCTGCGGCGTCTGCGACGTGGCCGCCGAGTCCAGGTAGACGAGCGGTTGCCGGTTGCGCAGAACCGGGAACTGCGACGCCACCTGAGCCAGCTCGGTCGACGTGGCGCTCATCAGGCCGGCGCCGCGGCGGGGTCGACTTCCTGGGTGATCCAGCCGTAACCCCGAGCCTCCAGCTCCTCGACGAGCTCGGGGCCGCCCTCCTTGACGATCCGGCCCCGGTAGATGACGTGCACGTGGCTGGGATTCACCAGATGCAGGATGCGCTGGTAATGGGTGATGATCAGGATTCCCATGTCAGGCCCAGCCACGGCGTTGACCCCGTTGGCCACCACGCGCAGCGCGTCGATGTCCAGCCCGGAGTCGGTCTCGTCCAGGATGGCCATGCGGGGGCGCTGGAGCGCGAGCTGGAGGATCTCCATGCGCTTCTTCTCTCCACCGGAGAACCCCTCGTTCAGGTACCGGCTGGAGAACTCCTTGGGAATGCTCATGAGCTTCATCGCTCCTTCCACCACCTGGCGGAACTCCTTGAGCGGGATCGGTTCCTCACCCCGCGCGTCGCGGTGGGCGTTGAGCACCGTCCGCAGGTACTTGGTCACCGTGACCCCGGGCACGGCAACTGGGTACTGGAAGGCCATGAACAGCCCCATGCGAGCTCGCTCGTCTGGCTCAGCCTCGGTCACGTCCTCTCCCCGGAACAGGACCTGGCCCTCGGTCACCTCCAGGCCGGGATGGCCCATGATGGCGTTGGCGAGCGTGGACTTCCCGGACCCGTTGGGGCCCATCAGGGCGTGGATTTCGCCCTGATCGACGACCAGGTCAAGTCCCTGGAGGATGTCCCGGTCTCCGGCCCGCACGTGGAGGTTGCGTATTTCCAGCTCTGGCATCTCGTATTTGCTTTCCGTCGTCGGTTTCAGGCGGCCGCGGTCGGCACCGGCTCACCGGCTGCCGTCCGCCCACCTGTCGATACCCGGCCGCCGGCGGTGGGGACCCGCTCGCTCTTACGCGAGAACTCCACCAGGTCGGCCAGGGTGGTCGTCTGGAGCGCCCGGATGATCCCGCCCTGCACGCGCGTCCACAGCAGCTTGGTGGCGCAGCCGCGGCCGGCGTCCGGCTCGTGGGAGCACAGCACCCGCTCGGTGTGCTCGTGCATGAAGCACTCCATCGGGGCGATCGTGCCCTCCAGCGCCTGTACCACCTCATCCATCGCGATCTCCTCCGCGGGGCGGGAGAGCCAATAGCCACCGTGCGCTCCCCGAGCGCTCATCACCAGACCCGCCTTGCGCAGGCGAGCCACCACCTGCTCCGTGTAGGCCAGCGGGAGCCCCTCGGCATCCGCGATGGCCTTGAGGCTGGTGGGCTGCTCAGGAGACTGGCGTCCGAGCTCCACCATCAGACGCACGCCGTATTCCGCCTTGGACGAGAAGATCATGGCCATATCCTACCAGTCAGGTCGGTTATCGCCGCCGGCCTGGAGCTCGTCGTGCCGGGCCGGGGCTGGCCCGCCATCCGGCTACCGCGGCGCTGGATGCGGCTGACGCTTCACAGTAAGGTCAGCCCATGCCGCAGTGGCGACTCGCCACCTCAGTGGATGTGGCCGAGGCCGCCGCGATCGCCGCGGACCGGGGAAGGCTGGGCATCGACACGGAGTTCATGTCCGAGGGCCGCTACCGAGCCCTTCTCTGCCTGGTCCAGATCGCGGTCGACCCGCCGACCTCCTCCGACCCACCGCTCATCCTGCTCATCGACGCACTGGATGACATCGACGTCCGTCCGCTGGCCAAGCTGCTGAGCGCTCCCGAGGTGGAGATCGTGCTCCACGCCGGGCGCCAGGACGTCGCGATCCTGCGGCGCGCCTGGTCCACCGAGCTGGTCAACATCTTCGACACGCAGATCGCGGCCGGATTCGCCGGGGCCAGCGCCCAGGCCGGCTACTCCAACCTGCTCTCTCAGATGATCGGACGGCGGGTGGGTAAGACGGCCAGCTACACGCGCTGGGACGTCCGGCCGCTCACGGATGAGCAGCTGAGCTACGCAGCCGAGGATGTCGCCCACCTGCTGGAACTCGCGGACGATCTTCAGCGTCGGCTGACGTCCACGGGTCGCCTGGAGTGGGCTCGTGAGGAGTGCCGCAGGCTGGAGTCGGCCACCGACGAGCGTGACCCTGAGACGGCGTGGGAGCGGCTGCCTCGGGTGCGTCAGCTCGATCCCCGGTCCCGCGCCGTGGCCAAGGAACTGGCGGCCTGGCGTGAGCGCACCGCCTCCGGGGAGGATCGCCCCGTCGGCTCTGTCCTGGCCGATGCTCCCCTGGTGGAGCTGGCCAAGCGAGCGCCCTCGTCGATACGCGGGGTCGAGCAGATTCGAGGGGTCCATCCGTCGATCACCAGACGCCGCGGACAGGCGATCCTGGACAGCATCGCCCGCGGTCTCGACGCGCCCCCGATTCCCCGGGAGGAGGGCCGCTGGCGGTCCGATCCCGCGGATGCTCCCCTGATCGCCCTGGCCGAAGCCCTGTTGCGGGCCCGCGCCCTGGACGCCGGGCTGGCCTACGAGCTGATCGCCTCCCGGTCCGAGCTCGAGCTCATCGTCGCCGCAGCCCGCCATGGCGAGCCGCCGCCCCATGTACGCACCTTGGAGGGCTGGCGCTCGGAGCTGGTCGGAGGTGACCTGCGTGACCTGCTGGGCGGGAAGAGCTCGCTGGTGCTGGGGCCTGACAGGCGCCTGCTGCTTACGAAGGCCCCGCCTGGAGCCTGAGCGACAGGGCGGGCAGGCGGTCGAACAGCGTGTGCGCCAGGGCCACCGCGATGAGGCGCGGCCGGTCCACCCATCCCTGGTCCACGGCCAGAAGATCACCCGCCGCCGTGGCGTAGATCAGCCGGAACTTCTGGCCCGGTGAGACGGCGGACTGCTCCTGGCCGACCTCGGTTTGCTGCAACTCCCAGCCGAGGGACCGCAGGCGGCGCCGCTGCTCGGTCATCAGGTCCTGGGCGCTGTGAAAGCTCGGGGCGACGATCACCATGTCGAGGGCGCAGAACACGTGGGTACCCTCATCGCATCGCCTGGCCTGGGCGACCACCTGCGCACCGCTGACCAGGGGCAGCTTGGGCGTACCGAGGTGACTCCCTCCACAGCCCGTGACCAGCAACACGAGCAGGGCGGCGGGCAGCCACGCCCAGCATGTGCTCCTGGCGCTTGACGATCGCGCGCGCATAGTCAGCCCGGCAAGCCTAGCCCAGGCGGTGAGCCGCTCCGCCGGCGGAGCCCGCCGCGCGTCAGCCGGCGACGGCCAGCTTCGGAAGCGCCGGGACGGACACAACCGTCCCGGGCACGAGCACGCGAACGCAGTTGCGTCCCGCTCGCTTGGCCATGTACAGCGCCTGATCGGCCGCCCCGAAGACCTGGCGATAGTCGAACAGCCCGTCCGTGGAGGCGCTGACCCCAAAGGACATCGTGACCGAGAGGCCGGCGAGCGATGTCGAGGCGACCACGGCCCGGAGGCGCTCGGCGATCTCGGCCGCGTCGTCCGAGGTCGCTCCGGGGAGCAGGACCAGGAACTCCTCGCCCCCCAGCCGGTAGGCCAGGTCGTAGGCCCGCAGCTCCGCACGCATCCGGTAGGCCACATCCCGCAGGACCGCATCACCGGCGTCATGACCGTGCTCATCGTTGATGGCCTTGAAGCAATCGATGTCGGCCACCACGAGGGCCACCGGTTGCCGGGTGATCCTGGCCTGCTGGGTCAGCTCGTCCACCCGGGTGCTCAGGGCGTTGCGATTGAGCATGCTGGTCAGCGGATCGATCACCGCCTCGCTGCGATGGTCGACGTCGGAGCGCATCAGGGCCACCGACAGGCTGGTCACGGAGATGATCAGGGCGAAGGTGAAGATGACCATGGTGGGGTTCCTCACCACGGCGCCGGCATCGATACCGAAGCTCACGATCAGAAGCGCGATGACGCTGAGGCACACGCCGGCGATGACGCCGCGGAGGCGGAACCGAGCCGGCAGCGTGACGATGGGAATGACCAGCCAGGGCAGGCCCGGGCTTTGCGGTCCCCCCGACAGGCCGACGCTGAGCGCGATCACCATTAGGCTCAGGCACCAGGCCAGCGCGATCCCCTGCTCAGGCCGCGGCCGCTCCTCAAGGCCCCGGCCGGCCACGGCGAAGCCCACGATGGCCACGCCAAGCGGGGCCAGTGTCCACCAACCCACCCAGTGGCCTCCGGCCACCAGGGCCAGTGCCAGGGCGCCGAAGGCGACGTTGCGCACCGGGCGGAGCCGGCGCTCCATGTCAAGGACCCGAGCGCGATCGCTGGGCGTGGGACACAGCCACGTTGGGTCGAACGGGTCTTTCGACGCGGTCACGGTTGATTTATCGGCTCCCCGAACGGCTTGATTGAGCGCTGGGACGCCCTGGAACGCGCAAGACTGGCCGAATTCAATACCCCGCCACGCAGGCTAATCTCAGACCGCTGGGCCCGCTCGTCCTCCGCCGTACGAGCGCCCGTGACCCCGAAACATGCCGTAGGCCGAGGAGCACCAATGACAACGATCAGCGAGCACCTGTCCGACCCCGAGCTGCTGGCCGCGGAGTGGGACCTCGATCCGCTGGTGGAGGGAGAGGGCGCGGGCGGCGTGGAGCGCATGCTCGGAGACGCCAACGCCCAGGCGACCACATTCGCCGAGGCGTACGCCGGCAGGGTGGCCGAGCTCGACCGAGCCGGACTGGCCGGTGCCATGCGGCAGCTGGAGACGATCAACGACCTGGTGGGGCGCGCCGCCTCCTACGCATCCCTTCGGTTCTCCACCGACACCAGCGATCCCGAGCGCGGGGCGTTGCTCCAGTTCGTGGAGGAGAAGGCCACCGAGATCCAGACCCAGCTGCTGTTCTTCGAGCTCGAGTGGGCGGCGGTGGAGGATGACCAGGCCGAGGAGCTGCTGGCCGGTCCCGAGCTTGAGTTCGTGCGTCACCACCTGCGCAGCGCCCGCCGCTACCGACCCCATCTGCTCTCCGAGCCCGAGGAGCGGATCATGGCCGAGAAGTCCATCGCCAGCCAGAGCTCGTGGGCCCGGCTGTTCGGAGAGCTCGTCGCCGGCCTGACGGTGACGCTCGGCGACGAGCAGGTCACCCTGGACATGGCCCTGAGCCGCCTGCTCGGACCAGATCGTGAGGAGCGCCGGACCACGGCCGAAGCTGTCTCGGCGACGCTGGAGCCCGGGCTGCGCACCCGCGCGTACATCTACAACACGCTCGTCTACGACAAATCAGTGGAGGACCGCCTGCGCTCCTTCCCGCACTGGCTGGCCAGTCGCAACCTGGACAACGAGGCCTCTGACGAATCGGTCCGGGCACTGATCGAAGCCGTGCGTAGACGCTTTGACATTCCGCAGCGCTGGTACAAGCTCAAGGCTCAGCTGCTGGGAATCGAGCGGTTGGTTGATTACGACCGCCTGGCCCCACTGCTGGCCGACGACTTCGCGATCTCGTACGGCGACGCGCGGGAGCTCGTGCTGGAGACCTACTCGTCCTTCTCGGCTGACACGGGCCGCCTTCTGAGGCGCTTCTTCGACGAGCGGTGGATCGATGCCCCGCCACGCCCTCACAAGCGGGGTGGAGCGTTCTGCTCCTACACGGTGCCCAGTGTCCACCCCTACGTGCTCCTGAACTTCACCGCGCGGCGGCGGGACGTCCTGACCATGGCCCACGAGCTGGGGCACGGGCTGCACGCTGCGCTGGCCGCGCCCCAGGGGGTCTTTCACCAATCCACCCCTCTGACCCTGGCCGAGACCGCCTCGGTGTTCGGCGAGGCCCTGGTGTTCGGAGGAATGCTGGAGTCGGTCGACGACACCGAGCAGCGACTGGGACTTCTGGCCGAGCGCATGGACGGCGCCGTCGCCACCGTTTTCCGCCAGATGGCCATGAACCGGTTCGAACACCTGGTCCACACCACGCGCCGCAGCGAGGGCGAGCTCCCCGTCGATCGGATCTGCGATCTGTGGGTGGAGAGCCAGACCGAGCTGTTCGGAGACTCGGTGGAGATCACCGATGGTTACCGGATGTGGTGGTCCTACGTCCCGCACTTCATCAACAGCCCGGGATACGTGTACGCGTATGCCTATGGTCAGCTGCTCGCCCTGTCGGCCTACGGGCGCTACCGGGAGCAAGGAGAGCCCTTCGTCTCCCGGTACCTGGAGCTGTTGGCCGCGGGCGGCTCGCGCAGTCCTGAGGAGCTGGCGGACATCGTGGGGATCGACCTGGCCGACCCGGACTTCTGGGACTCCGGGCTCGCCCTGGTCGAAGAGCAGCTCTCAGAGGCAGAGCGCCTGGCCGCCGAGCGCTAGTTCCCCCCGGCTACCGAGCCGCCTTGCGCGTGCGGCTGCGCTCCTCCTGACGCTCCACCACGTTAACGATCAGCTTCATCACCTGTTCGATCCCGGTGGCCTTGGCCTCGCCGTGCTCGAAGGCGTCGCGCCACTCACGCACGTGCCCCTTCTCGGCCAGCTCGTTGAAGCGCGCGCGCGGGACCTGAATCGTCACCTTGGCGTCTGAGGGAATGTCCTTGGTCACGACCGGTCCGGGCAACTCCACTCGGTAGATCTGCACGTCGCCCCGTCCCCGAAGCTCCAGCCCGGCCACGAGCCGTAGGGGCTGGAGTGCCGGCACGTCGGCCATAAACCGCTTCACCGCGGTCTCGATCAGAGACTTGGTATCCAGATTCGCCGCCAGGAGCTCGAGTCTACGGCCTGACCGGGGACCGAGCGGGCGTCGAGCGGACGCACGCCGCCGAACTGCCACCTCGCCGATTCGGCGGCGGTACGATCCGCGCTTCTATCGCTCTGGCAGGGAGTGGAGATGAACCTCACCATCCATCGTCGCACTCGATTGCGGCTTCTGGGCGCCGTCGCCATCATCGGCCTGGCCGGCGCGCTCCTCCTTCCGATGTCCGCCCGCGCTGCGGGGCTCAAGTTCGCGTCGCCGATATGGGTCGACAAGACGCTGGGCGGCGGCGAGCCCTCGGTGGCTTACGCGGTCAAGTCCGGTCTTATCGTCTACACCTCACACGAGGGCACGACGCACCTGTTCACGAGCGCCATCCCCGGCGCACCCGCCGAGTCCGGCGGCTTCCTGGGCAATTACCACAACCAGGTCAACATCTGGACCTCCTCAGACAACGGGAAGAAGTGGAAGCTGGTGCCGTTCGGCAAGTCGACCAACCCGTTCGCCACGGGCTTCAGCGATCCCGATCTGACCCAGGACGCGAACGGCAACATCTACAACACCGGCATCGACCTGGCCAACGACGCGCTGTTCTCCTCCCAGAACGGCGGGCGGACCTGGCCGACCGGTACCACCCAATGCCACGAGGGCGACCGGCCCTGGCTGGCGGGTGGCGGGAAGGACGAGGTGTTCCTCAACACCGACGCCGACCCGGATGGTCACGAGGTCTTCCACAGCACCGACGCCGGAGCGTCCTGCTCATCCAATGGGATCACGGACAACGGGACGGTCGCCAGTCACAAGACGTTCGCCGGAGACAGCTATGCCGGTGACGGCAAGATCTACTACGACCGTATCCGCGGCACGGTCGTCGAGCCCGTCGTGTACTCCAAGAGCGGCAAGGTCGAGGGCGTTGGCGTTGGGATCCTGCCGGACGCCAGCAAGGCGTTCAGCAACTCCAAGGCCTCGTTTGTCGACGTACCGACGGCCAAGACGACGATGTTCTCGCACTGGCCGGCGCTGGCGATCGATTCCAAGGGCAACTACTACATGGTCTGGGACACCGACGACCGCAGCTCCAAGACGCTGAACGGCTGCCCTCCCACGTTCTCCGGCAGTGAGAGCTTTGGGAGCATCCCGCCGGTCAATGCCAAGACCCCGCTGGCCAACAGGGTGCTGATGGCCGTCTCCCACGACGGCGGCTTCCATTGGAGCCGGCCGCAGACGGTCGGCTACGCGCCAGGTCACCGGCTGCTCTGGCCGTGGATCACGGCTGGCAGCGTGGGCCGAGTCGGTGTGGTCTGGTACCAGTACAACCACGTGGTCGATCCTGACTGCGCCCCCGCCAGCTCCAAGGTGGTCGTAATGGCGGCTGTCCTGTCGGGAGCCAACGGCGCCCACCGCCAGAAGGCCGTGGCCAACGCCTCAGGCCGTTCCATCCACAGCGGCTCGATCTGCGCCGGCGGGACCGCCTGCGCCGCCGAAAACGTGATCACGAGCGAGGACCGACGCCTGGGCGACTACTTCACCGACAACCCTGATCACCGTGGTTGCCTGATGATCGCCACGGGGGACACCACACTGCTCGATCCGATCACCGGCAGACCCGCTCCCATTTCCCACGCCCTCTTCCTGCATCAGAACAGCGGCACCAGCCTGACTGGGCGGCCCTGCGGGTCCGCGGCTGGCGGTCACCACTCCCATCACTCGCATCACTCGCATCATTCCCATCACACCCATCACGCGCATCACGCCCATCACTCCCATCAGGGCAGCCGCTCGCACCAGGGCAGCCGCTCGCACCATCACCGGCACAGCCGGCGCCCGCGCCATAAACGGCGCCACCGCGGATTCACGGGCTGAGGGCGCTTCGCGGCGCGGTCTCTAGATCGGGCGCTTCGCGCGGTCCCTAGATCGCCTCGCGCGGAACGCGGCGCTGAGCGTCCGTGTCAGATCTTGTGGCGCTGCAGGAGCTTGCGCCCGATGACCATGCGCTGGATCTCGCTCGTGCCCTCGCCGATCAGGAGCAGTGGCGCATCGCGATAGATGCGCTCGATCTCATACTCCTTGGAGTACCCGTACCCACCGTGGATGCGCAGTGACTCCTCGGCGCAGAACCGGCCGGCCTCCGAGGCGAAGAGCTTGGCCATCCCCGCCTCGATGTCCGAACGCTCGCCGGCATCCTTCATGCGAGCGGCCCGGTGGGTGAGCAGGCGCGCGGCCTCCACCTGGGTGGCCATGTCGGCCAGCTTGAACTGGATCGCCTGGTGCTGCGCGATCGGCTTGCCGAAAGTCTTTCGCTCCTGGGAGTAGCGGAGGGCCAGCTCAAGCGCCCGCTGCGCCAGCCCGACACCCCGGGCAGCCACGTTGACCCGGCCCAGCTCCAGGGCATCCATCATCTGTGAGAAGCCCTTGTTCAGCCCTTCGGATTCGCCACCGAGCACGTTCTCCGCTGGGGCGCGATAGCCGTCGAAGACCAGTTCGGTCGACTCGACTCCCTTGTAACCCATCTTCTTGATCTGCGGCGGGACATTCAGGCCCTTGTAGTCGCCCGTGTTCTCGCTCGCTCCAGGCTCCTTCTCGCAGACGAAGCACGTCATCCCGCGGTGCCGCGGCTCCGCGTCCGGATCGGTCTTGACCAGGACGAACACCAGGCTGGCGCGCAACCCGTTGGTCACCCACATCTTGGTGCCGTTGATCTCGTAGGTGCCGTCGTCCTGCTTGCGCGCCGAGGTCTTGATCGCCTGGACGTCGGAGCCGAGCTCAGGCTCGCTCAGGCTGAACGCGGCCCGCATCTCTCCTGTGGACATCTTGGGCAGGTACTTCTGCTTCTGCTCCTCGGTCCCGAACTTCATCAGCAGGTAGGAGCCGATGAAGTGGGTGTTGAGGATGCCCGAGATGGAGATCCAGCCCCGGGAGAGCTCCTCGACGATCATGGCGTACGTCGTCAGGTCCAGGCCCATCCCGCCGTATTCCTCGGGGATCACGACCCCGAACAGGCCGAGCTCCTTCATCTGCTCGACGATCGGCTCCGGGAATTCGTCCTCGTGGTCGTAGTGCTCGGCGTTGGGGAGGATCTGCTCGTCGGTGAACTGGCGGACCATCTCGGTGATCGCCTTCTGCTCGTCGGTGCGCTCTAGGGGGGTTGTAGCGGCGGACATGCTCCGCACTTTGTCACGTTCGGGGGGGCAATGTCCGCCGCTGCGGGCTCTTAAGTGATGTGGGGAGAAACTTTCGTCGGGCGAAAGAAATCGCCCAAACCGCCGCCCGGCAGCACGGAAATATCACCCGACGGCAGCTCCTCGATGTGGGGCTGACTGACGCGGCCGTCCACAGGTGGGTTGCGGCGGGCCTTCTCCACCGCCTCTACCGGGGCGTCTACGCCGTCGGTCACCCGCCCACCCAGCCGATCGAGCG
Source organism: Solirubrobacteraceae bacterium (assembly GCA_045805485.1). Classification (GTDB taxonomy): domain Bacteria; phylum Actinomycetota; class Thermoleophilia; order Solirubrobacterales; family Solirubrobacteraceae; genus Palsa-465. The sequence continues at coordinate 14,265 of JBJMLC010000029.1, forward strand.
AGCCGCGGCGGCGGTTCTGGCCTGCGGCCCCCGCGCGGCCCTCAGCCACGGCTCGGCCATGACCCTCTGGGGCTTCTGGAAGCGCTGGGACATGCCGTTCGAGGTCACGGTGGCGGCTGACCGCAGGCCGGCCTCCATCCGGACCCACCGCTGCGCGACGCTCCGGCGCCGGGACGTGAGGACCAGGCAAGGCATCCAGGTCACCAGCCCCGCCCGCACGCTCCTTGACTGCGCGCCCCGAATAAGGCCCAAATCGCTGACCAGGTTCATCAACGACTCCCGGCGGGCCGAACTGATCACGTTGGACGACCTGGCCGACGTGGCCTGCCGCAACCCAGCCCACCCGGGCGCTCCGCTCCTGAAGACCCACCTCGACAACCCGAATAACCCCACCCGCTCAAACGAGGAGGACGAGTTCCCCGTCTTCTGCCGCCGCTACGGACTCCCAGCTCCACTGATCAACACGATCGTCCACGGCTTCGAGGTGGATGCGTACTTCGAGGCTGAGCGGCTGATCGTGGAGCTCGATGGCTGGCCCTTCCACCGGGACAAGAGCTCGTTCGAAAGCGATCGGGACCGCGATGCCACGATGCTGCTACACGGCATCCCCACCGTTCGCGTCACGTATGACCGGCTGGAGCAGACTGCCGACCGCGAGGCGGCCCGGCTCCACGCCATCCTGGCCTCACGCCGCGCCTCATAGACTCCCGCCGGTGCCACAGACCAACCCGCGCATCACCCCTGAGGCCTCGGTCCAGGCGCTGAACGGGTCGTTTCCCGGCGACCTGGGGATCGAGCTCCTGGAAATCGACAATAGGCTCGTCAGCGGGCGGCTTGTCGTGGATCGGCGTCACCTGCACCCCGGGGGCTATGTGCACGGCGGCGTGTGGGTGGCCTTTGCCGACACGATTGCCGCCTGGGGCACCATGCGAAACCTCGCCCCGGGACGGAACTTCACGACGGTGGAGCTGAAGGTCAATGTCTTCACCTCAGGGATGCTCGGCGACGAGCTGCTGGCCACGGGCGAGCCGCTTCATCGGGGACGTCGCACTCAGGTATGGGAGGTCCGGGTCCGCAAGGCCGATCGTCTGGCCGCCAACTTCGTGTGCACCCAGATGGTGCTGGAGGGTCAGCTACCGGGTCGAGATCCGGGGGCGGCGCCAGGGTAAGTCGGGCCGCTCCTGGAGTTCGTCGTCCAACTCCAGATCGACCCGCTCGTTGAAGAAGCAAAGCCGTCCGGCGATCCGGCCGACCTCGGCAAGCGGCTCCTTGTAGCACCAGATCAGATCGCGCTCATCGCCCACCGAGTGATACGACGCCTCCCCCTTGTACGGGCAGTGCGTCCTGGTGTCACTCGGCTGTAGCTCGGCCACGACATCCTCAGGGGGCAGATACCAGCGAACCGGCAGCCCGGTCTCGAACAGCGCCAGCGCGTTCTGGGTCTCGGCCAGCAGCGAGCCCTCCAGCGATACCCGCACGTGCCGGTCGGATTGGAGGACGTCAACCCGGTGGTAGGGATCGCGGGCGTGGACGCCGATCTCCTCGGCCTCCTCCAGCCACCGGTCCATCCGATCGAAGTAGAAGGCGATCAGCCCCTGCAGCCCGGGCGGGGCGCTGGGTATCAGCTCGGGGTAGTACCAGGCCGCGTTCTCCACCACGCGCTCACCAGCCCGGATCGTGTAGTAGGAGGCCTGGCCCTTCTTGGGGCAGCGGGTGTGGCGATCGGTGGGCTCCAGCAAGTCGGTCCGCACATCCTCGGGCGGGAAGTAGTACACGGGCTGCAGCCCGGACTCGTGGAGCAGAAAGGCGCCCCGGCTGTCGGCCACCGTCTCATCTCCCACCTGGGCCCGGACACGTCTCGGCGTGGGCTCCAGGTACAGGGCGGTTCCTGCGGGCGGCGGCTCGAAGTTGAATACCCCGGCCGCGGAGCGGCTGAAGGGTCCGGTTGCGTACATCAAGCCCATCGACACACCAGATTACCTGCCATGGCGATCCACGATCGCCACGCCGCCTACCGCCAGCGCGCCGTCGCGACCCCGCCACCACGCCGCCTACCGCCCGGGCGCCGTCGCTACCCCGCCACCACGCCGCCTACCGCCCGGGCGCCGTCGCTACCCCGCCACCACGATCCCCAGCCAGACGATCGCCAGGGAGGCCAGGAAGATGGCGGCATCCAGCGCGTGCCACTGGGGACGTCGCATGTGAAGGTGGATCAGGACCGCCACCACGACCACCAGGCCCAGCTTGACCTGGAGCGTCGAGTTGTGCCACTTGTGCTCGTGGGAGGCCATGGCCACGCCCGTGGCGATCAGGACGAGGAATGCCGCCAACGTCCCGAGGCCGAAACGCCTGGCCGCCGCCCGCAGTGGCTCGCCAGCCTCCACCCCGCGCAGGACCGGAACGACGATCGCCGCCAGCATCAGCTGACCGCCGACGAAGAACGCCATGGCCAGCAGGTGCAGCCACAGGATGCCGTTCCACAGGGTCACGCGCGGGCATCGTGGCAGACTGCCCCGGCCGTGAACTTTGCTCGGGATGTCGTCGATGCCGCGCGCCCGCAACAGC
>JBJMLC010000030.1:0-17604 GCA_045805485.1 Solirubrobacteraceae bacterium
AGGATCAATCTCCCCTCGCGAACACTGACAGGTCTACATAAGATCGATTATCGAGCATTCAAAGTGGTGATTGCAGGCATCCCCTAGCGCCCGGCGCAATCTGCGTAAGCCCTCAAGAGCAGACGAAGCGCGATCCAGAGTGGGACGGCGCCTATAACTGCGATCGTCGCGAGGGTATTCCCGGTTGCGCCCGCTAAGGCTGCGCTCGCTTTCTCACCAGGCTCGCCCAACGCGCCTGACGAGTCGATCCGGGCACCCGATCTCGTATCAGCTGTCCCCTCAGCCGCAGTTCGTTCGTCTTGGGGATGAACAATCCATACTTCCCCAGGAGGTTCGACATGAAGTACGCACTGCTGATCTACGAAAACCCCGGCTCGCACGAGGCGCTGGGCGAGAAGGAGGCCGAGGCGGTGCATGGCGAGTACTACGCGCTCTCGGCGGACGCACGGTGTGTCGGTGGCGCGCAGCTGCAGCCCGTCGAGACGGCCACGACCGTCGAGGTCAAGGACGCCAAGACGCTGACCACGGATGGTCCATTCGCGGATACCAAGGAGGTATTCGGCGGCTACTACGTGTTCGAGGTGGCCAATCTCGATGACGCCCTGGAGCTGGCGGCGCGGATTCCAGCGGCGCGGCTCGGAGGCAAGGTCGAGGTTCGCCCCATCGTGGAGCAGCCGAGCTGATCGAGCAGGTCTTCCGCGAGCACTGGGCCCGCGTGCTGTCCTCGCTGGTGGGCTTCCTCGGTGACCTCGACCTCGCTGAGGAAGCCACCGCCGAGGCATTCGCGGTCGCCGCGGAGCGCTGGCCACACGACGGGAGCCCAGCCAACCCGGTGGGCTGGCTCGTGGCGACGGCGCGCAACCGGGCGATCGATCGGATCCGCCGCGAGCGCACGCTCGTCCAGAAGACCCGGCAGCTCGAGGTTCCGGAGGCCACCGTGGATGAATTCGATGACGCCGCAATCGAAGACGAGCGGCTGGAGCTGATCTTCTGCTGCTGCCACCCCGCCCTGGCGACGGAGGCCCAGGTGGTGCTTACCCTGCGGGCCCTCGGCGGCTTGACAACTGACGAGATCGCTCGGGCGTTTCTGGTCTCTGAGGAGACGATGAAGCGGCGCCTGTCACGGGCCAAGCTGAAGATCAAGCAGGCGGGAATCCCGTTTGCGGTGCCCGCCGACCATCTGCTGCCCGACCGGCTGGGTGCGGTGCTCGCGGTCGTGTATCTGATCTTCATCGAGGGCTATTCGGGCCGGATCGACCTGGCTGCCGAGGCCGTCCGGCTCGGGCGGCTGCTGGTCACGCTTATGCCGGACGAGCCGGAGGTCCATGGCCTCGTGGCCCTGATGCTGATCCATCACGCCCGGCGCGAGGCGCGGTTCAGCGGCGGGGATCTCGTGCTCCTGCAGGACCAGGACCGGTCGCTCTGGGACCAGGTGGGAATCGCGGCCGGACGGGAGGCGCTTGACCGCGCGATCGCGCTGCGCGGCCGAGGTCCCTATGTCCTCCAGGCGGCGATCGCCTCGTTGGAGGCCGAGGAGCGGATCGACTGGCCGGAGGTGGCTGCGCTGTATGAACGCCTCGCGAGCCTCACCGGCTCGCCGGTGGTGGAGCTCAACCGCGCGGTGGCGGTGGCGCAGGCCGGCGACACTGAAGCAGCTCTGCAGATCGTGGAGGCGCTGGCCCTGCCCGACTACCGGTACCTGCACTCAACGCGGGCAGAGCTGCTCCGGCGCCTGGGGAGACGTGAGGATGCACGTTCCGCGTTCGAGCGAGCGCTGGCGCTGACGGCGTCAGAGCCCGAACGACGATTCCTGACCCGGCAGCTGGCGGAGCTCTGACATCGGAGCGCTCGCCATTGACCCCTCGCCCCGGTCCGTATACTCTCGGCTGAGTTCGGGGGCGGGGCGTCGGACTGACTTCGAGGGGCTTTGGGGATCGCAAGCACGTGCTTAGGGACATACTCAGAAAACTGGGGATCGCTCGTGGCCGCCGGGGGGCGGCTCACCTGCTGGCGGGTGTCGCGATCGGCCTGGCCCTGGGCGCCGGAGGCTTTGCCGTGGCGGCGGTCCCTGGAACCAGGGGGATCATCCACGGGTGCTACGACAAGGGCACGGGTCGCCTGCGGATCGTCAACAGCCGCAGGCAGTGCACGCGCTCGGAGGTGGCGATCTCCTGGGACAAGCACGGCTCGGCTGGTCCGACGGGTCCTCCGGGGGCCCGGGGACCAAAGGGTGCCACGGGAGCCGCCGGCCGGTTCGGCGTCAAGGGCCGGTCCGGTCCACGCGGGGCCACGGGCTCGCAGGGCGTGACCGGAGCCCAGGGCATCACCGGGGCCGCCGGGGCTACGGGCGCCCAGGGAGATACCGGCCCCCAGGGCGACACCGGCGAAACCGGACTCCAGGGAGTCACGGGTGCCACCGGGCTCCAGGGGGACACGGGCCCGACCGGTGCGACGGGAATTCAGGGCGCCACGGGTCCGACCGGCCCGCGGGGAGCGACTGGACTCACGGGCATCACCGGCGCCACGGGCGCCCGCGGAGCGACCGGAGCGACCGGCTCACAGGGCACCACGGGCTCGCAAGGCATCACGGGCTCACAGGGCGTCACGGGCTCACAGGGCGTCACGGGCTCACAGGGCCCCACGGGGCCCACGGGCCAGAAGGGCGCCACCGGTGCGACAGGCATCACCGGCGCGACGGGCCAGAAGGGCGCCACCGGCCCCACGGGTCCACAGGGCGTCACGGGTGCGTCGGCCAGCACCGGGTTTGCCGTGGTCGGATCGACCGGGACGATCTCGACCAGCAAGGGCGTCTCGGGTGTCCAGCACCCCAGCACGGGCACCTACACGGTCAGTTGGGCGTCGCCGGCCACCAGCTGCGCGGTCCTGGTCAACGCCAACTACGCCTCATCCGGCAATCCCGTCGCGGTCGACAACCAGGGCGGGGCGAACACGACGATCGCCATCCACAACGTCGCGGGCACGCTGATCGACGACGGCTTCACGATCGTCGAGTTGTGCTGAGGCGCGCGTTCCACCCGCTGCGCCCCTGACCTCATCCCGCCTCCGCCGCCACCTCAGCGATCACCCGCGAGAGCTGGCTGCCCTGCCAGGCGATCGGCGACCGCCCGGGCTCATCGGTAACCAGCCGGGCCCCCGGGATCGCCGCGGCGTAGGCCTCGCCCAGTGCCCGGGGATGGCCCGGGTCGGCCTCGTCGCCTGAGGCCACAACACTCACGGGCATGTCAAGCACCCCCAGTTCCTCCAGCGAGCCGAAAGGGCGAGAGCGTGGAACGCCTCGCAGCGCATCCGCCACGGCCGCTGGATGCTCGTGCAGCGCCATCCGCTGGCGGATCACCTTGACCACCGTCTCCCGCCAGGCCGCCGGGACATCGGGCACGCCGTAGGCCTCCACAAAGCCCTCCACCCCACCCTGCTCCAGGCCGCCCGCCAGAGCATCCCAGCGGGCCAGACGCCGCGGATCGTCTAGCTCGGCCGGGTCATACCCGGGGGTTATGACAACCAGGCCCTGCACCCTCTCAGGCTCAGTCAAAGCCAGGCGGAGGATCGTGTGCGCTCCCATCGACGCCCCGGCCAGCACGGCCCGCGAGATCTCGAAGCGGTCCAGCACCGACCGCAGGTCATCCAGCAGATCCGTGTAGGCGTAGGCCTGGCGATCCGGGGCCGGCGAGGAGCGGCCGTGGCCCCGTGCGTCGTAGGCGATGACCCGGTGGCCGGAGCGCTCCAGGGCGCGTGAGCCCATGACCACATAGCGGCGAGTCGCCGTCAATCCGTGGAGCAGAATGACCGGCCTACCGGTGCCCTCGGCAGCCGCGGCGAGCGTCACTTCGCCGCTCGTTATCGACTCGTCGGCCATGGCTACCATCGAAGCATGGACGTAACCGAGACCACGTTCCAGTCCGCGGTTCTCGATCGGTCCCATGTGGTGCCCGTCGTCGTGGACTTCTGGGCCGAGTGGTGCGGGCCGTGCCGCCAGCTCGGACCGGCGCTGGAGAAGGCGGTCTCGGCAAGAGCCGGCAAGGTCGAGCTGGCCAAGATCGACGTGGAGCAGGAGCAGGGGCTGGCCCGGACGTTCGGGATCCAGGGAATCCCGGCGGTCAAGGCGTTCCGGGACGGAGAGGTGGTCTCAGAGTTCGTGGGGGCTCTCCCACCGCAGGCGATCGACCGGTTCCTGGATGGTCTGGTGCCCTCCGAGGCCGACGCGCTCGTGGAACAGGGCGACGAGACCTCGCTGCGACGCGCGCTCGAGCTCGAGCCCAGCCGGGCGGACGCTGCGGTCCCCCTGGCCCGGCTTCTCCTGGCCCGCGGGGAGGCCGAGGAGGCCGGGGAAATCCTCTCGAAGGTCCCGGGTAGCTTCGCCGCCGACGGCCTGCGGGCGCGGATCGAGCTTCAGCGGTCAGGAGGCTCCGAGACCCTCGGCCTGGACGAGGCCTTCACTGCGCTGGAGCGGGGCGACCAGGGGCGGGCCCTGGACGTGTTGATAGATGCCCTTCCCCAGGCCGACGGCGCCAAGGACGAGATCCGCCGCGTCGTGGTGGGCGTTCTGGACGAACTGGGGCCAGACGACCCGCTGGCACGGGAATCTCGCCGGCGCTTGGCCTCGGCGCTGTACTGAGCCGGGGCGGCGCCCCAACCGTCGCGCCGCTGACCCAGGGAACTTGAGCCCTCCGCTGTGAGGATTGGTCAAATTGCGGGTATCTAAAGGCGAAGTGCTCAACCCGGGCTCGACATACAGCGAAGAGTTCCCAGCCGTCGCCGAATCGGTGCCTGAGGCTCGAGAGGCGGTGACGGGGTTCGCTCGGGCAGCCGGTGCGGGGGGCGAGCGGCTGGACGCCATTCGGTTGGCCGCCTCCGAAGGCGTCACGAATGCCGTCCTTCACGCCTATCAGGACGGATCTGGCAGCTTTCAGGTGTCAGCGACCTACGTGGAAGGCGAGCTCTGGCTGCTGATCTCCGACGACGGCGCCGGACTACGGCGGGGCAGCGTGCGCAGTGGCCTGGGCGTGGGCCTGGTCCTGATCGCGGAGCTGGCCGACGACTTCGAGATAGTTCATAGGTCCAACGGGGGGACCGAACTGCGACTGCGGTTCAAGCTGCACGCCCGCGGCCGGGATTTCGAAACCCAGCCGCGCGGCCGCCGCAGCGAGGCAGCGTCACCGGCCTAAGTGCCCTGAGTCAGACACTAACTCCGGGGATCTGCGGCCTCTGCGGTCTCTCCAGCCTCGCCCACCTTCTGGACGACCAGGTACGTGGGCTGGGTCTCCACCACCACCTCGACATCCAGCCGCTCGTGTCCGGGGGCCACGATGAAGCGCCGGGGATTCCCCCGCACGCGCTCGTAGGAGCGAAAGCTCAGCGAGAGCATCTCCGTGCACCCCAGGCTGGCGCACTCGCAGCGGAAGCTGTTGATGGAGTCCTCCTCCCCCGGCCAGTGGCCGCGCCGGATGCCCTCGTTGATCTCCCGGAAGATGGCCTCGTTGCGAGCAGTCCGTTGCTGAACCTCGTCCGCCACGAAAGCATTATCGCCTGATACGCCCGCCGTTAGGCGCCTGACCGTCTCAGGAGCAGAGGTGTCCTACAGCGCCAGCTGGAGCTGATCCTGCTCGGCTCTCTCCAGCCCGGCCACTCGCACCCCCAGAAGCCGGACCGGACGCTGGGGAGCGAACCGGCGCAGGAGATCCCGGGCCACGGGTCCGACCCGCTCGGCGCCTGCCACCGGCTCAGGCAGCGTCCGCGCTCTCGTGTGGGTGGAGAAGTCATCCAGACGGATCTTGATCCCCACCGTCCGGCCGTGCCTGCTCTGGGCCACCAGGGCCGAGCACAGGCGTTCCACCAGCCGTTCCAGCTCGGGCTCCAGCAGTCTCGGATCGCTGATGTCTGCGGCAAATGTCGTCTCGCGGGATTCCGAGACCACCTTGCGCTCCTGGGTCACCTGACCGTCGTCCTCGAAGCGAGCCCGGCGCTGGAGCTCGCGGCCCATCCGGCCGCCGAAGGCCTGAGCCAGCCCATCAGGGGCCGCGGCGCTGAGCTGGCGCAGATTCACGATCCCGAGTTTGCGCAGCCGCTCGGCTGTCTTGGGGCCGATTCCGGGCACGAGCCCGCAGGGAGACTCGGCGAATCGCTCTCGCGCCTGCTCCTGGGTGAGGACGACGAAACCACGTGGCTTGTCCGCGTCTGATGCCACCTTGGCCACGAGCTTGTTAGGCCCGATCCCGATCGAGCAGCCCAGCCCGGTCCGGGCCTCGATCTCAGCCCCGATCCGCCGCATGCTCGCGTGTGGGGCCAGCAGGCCGGTCAGATCCAGGTACGCCTCATCCAGCCCCACCACCTCGACCCTCTCCACGTGCGAGCGGACGATCTCCATCACCGCGGCCGAGGCCTCACGGTAGTAGGCAAAGTCGGGCGGCAGGAAGACGCCGTCGGGACACAGCCGACGGGCCCGTGAGGCCGGTACGGCCGATCCCACTCCGAATCGCCGCGCCTCATACGAGGCCGTGGTGACCACCGCCCGAGGGCCGCTCCCCGCGACGATCACGGGCCGGCCACGAAGCTCAGGGTGCCGCCTCAGCTCCACCGAGACATAGAACGCATCCATGTCCAGGTGGGCAACGCACCGGCCGGTCATTCCAGGAGCGTAAGCAGCGCTGCAGACGTCCTGAAACGGCCGGCCGGTGGTTCAAGGGCTCGCTAAATGCGAGGCCTGCAGGTAGGGCTCGCTACCGCGATGCCCACACGTCGTCCACACCGTCAAAGCCGAGGGCGCCGGCGGTGTTCTGGTTCAGATCCCACGTCCGGCCGCCCACGTACGGGCCGCGGTCGTCCACGGTGGCCGTCACCGTGCGGCCGTGGTAGGCGAACTTCACCTTGGTGCCGCAGGGCAGGCTGACGTTGGCCACGCCGTAGTGGGCGTGGGTTCCACAGGCCGTGCTGCCGCTGTCCTCGTACCAGGAGGCCACCGCCCGGCTGAACTTGGTGACGGTGCCCGCGTGAGACCCCGTGGCCGCGTTGGTCCGGTCGCCGCCGAAGCGAACCCGCAGGCGCTGCCAGCGGGAATGCGGCGTGAAGCGCAGGCGGAAGCGGCCCTGGCTGCCCGTGCGGGCGACCGCGCCCGTGTGCCAGTGGCCGTTGCTGAAGACCCCCAGCCGGACGCGGCGACCGGCGTTACCGGGCTGCAGGCGTCCGGGCACGGTGATCACGTGGCCGCCGTAATCGTTGCTGGCGTGATAGCCGACGTGCAGCGAGGCGACGATCGTGATCCGGTGCGGGCGGCTGGCCGCTCGCGTCCTGGACGGTGTGTCCGAAGCGGGTGCGGAGGCCCCACCGCTACCGGGGCCCGAGCTGGCCTGGCGGGCCTGCCACTGACCGGTGACCCTCACCCGGCCAGAGGAGCGAAACCGGTTGTGGAAGTGGAAGCGGGCGTGGTTTCCGACGGTGGTGGAGGCGACCTCGCGCCAATGGGCGCTCCCGACGCGCTGGAAGTCCAGCACGACCGACTGACCCTTGGCACCCGATGGGGCGCTTCCGGTGACCGTCAGGTCCTGTCCGTAGGGAACCCGCCGCTGCCTCACGTTGATGTGGATGGAGCTGTGTGAGCCGCTGGCCGCTCCGTGCGGGCTGGCCGCGTAGGCGATGCCTGCGCCGAGCGCGGGGGCGGCCAGCATTGGGACAGCGACCGCGGCGCGCGACAGTGCAAATCTTCGTCGCAGGGTGAACCTGCGTCTCATTTCAAGACCTCCTGTTGCCATCGACCGGGCGCCTACGGGGTTAGCTGACGGGCTCGTGACGGTTCGGCGCGCAAGCGCTCAAGACGTCACTACGACGGCAAGCAGCCAGAGATCCTGGCTGGCGGTCGATTCGCCCCTGCCAGGCGGAAGTGCAGACACCTGGCGTTTGGGTTCCCCGCTCACCGCCGCACCGGGCGACGGCGACTCGGCAGGTCGAATCCGTCCGCGAGGGTGGCAGCCTGCTGACATGCTTTGTGTGCGCTGCGTCACACATTGCCCTGCGGTGTTGAGACCCAACCGGGCCCGCCAGCCCGAACCGCAGCCCAGATCCTGCAAGAATCAGGCCGTGGCCAACCCTGACCGGCTCACTGGCCTGGATAGCTCATTCCTCCATTTGGAGGATGACGCGGCGCACATGCACGTGGCTGCGTGCTCGGTGTTCGAAGGGCCGGCGCCGGACCACGACGAGCTGCTGGAGACGGTCGAATCTCGGCTTCATCTGGTCCCCCGCTACCGCCAGCGGCTGGCTTTCGTGCCGCTGGGACAGGGCCGGCCGGTGTGGGTGGACGATCCTTACTTCAACCTGGCCTACCACGTTCGCCATACGGCGCTGCCGCGCCCAGGCGACGAAGCCCAGCTGATGAGGCTCACGGGCCGCGTCTTCTCGCAGGCCCTGGACCGCACCAAGCCCCTGTGGGAGATGTGGATCGTGGAGGGCCTGAGCGAAGGCCGCTTCGCTCTGCTGTCCAAGACGCACCACGCCCTGGTCGACGGCGTCTCAGGCGTGGACATCATGAACGTCCTGTTCGACACCTCTCCGGACCCGATGCCGGTGGCCCCGCCGGATCAGGACTGGACCCCGCGGCCCGTGCCCACAAGCGTTCAGCTGCTGGCTGACGCGCTCCTGGAGCGCGCCACCGTGCCCAGGGAGATGGCCAGAGGCGTTCGCGCCGTGCTCAGAGGGCCACGAGCCATGGGCGGGCGATTCGCCACGGGCCTGGTGGGATTGGGGGCCCTGGCCTGGGCCGGCCTGCAGCCCGCGCCGCCGAGCCGGTTCAACCGTACGATCGGACCACACCGCCGGTTCACATGGGTGCATGGCGACCTGGCCCAGTTCAAGATGGTCAAGAACGCCCTGGGCGGCACGGTCAATGACGTCGTGCTGGCAGCGGTGGGGGGCGCGCTGGGGAATTACATGCGGCTTCATGGCGAGGACACCGAGGGGGTGGAGCTGAGGGCGATGATCCCGGTCTCGGTCCGCGCGGACGTCGAGCGCGGGGCGTTGGGGAACCGGGTGGCCGCCATGTGGGCCGCGCTGCCAGTGGGGATCACTGACCCGGTGCAGCGCCTGCATCGGGTCTCAGAGGCCATGCAGGAGGTCAAGGAGTCCGGCCAGGCGATCGGCGCCCAGGTCCTGACCAGCCTGTCCGGCTTTGCCCCCACCACGATCGTCCAGCAGGCCGCCCGCCTGCAGGCTCGCCAGCGGCTGTTCAACCTCGTGGTCACCAACGTCCCCGGCCCTCAGATGCCGCTTTACGTCCTGGGGCGCGAGCTGGAGGCCATCTACCCGATGGTGCCCCTGGCCCAGAACACGGCCCTGGGGATCGCCATCATGAGTTACAACGGGCAGCTCAACTTCGGCCTGGCCGTTGACTACGACGGCCTGCCTGACGTGGAGCGGCTGGCCGGCGAGCTGACTTCCTCGATCGAGGAGCTGGTGGCGGCCGCCGCCCCCGGACCCAGGAGGCCCGGAGGCCGGCGTGACCGCTCGCGTGGACGGACGGTCCGCGCCGTTGGATGAGGCTGGTAGAGCGCGTCGCAATCATCCTGGCCTCCCTCGCCCTCTCGTTCGGGCTGATCGCGCTGCTCTCCGGGTTCTTCGAGAACCATGACAACGGCAACCTGACCGGAACCTCAAGTGGCCCCGGTCGTGCGTTCCGCGATATGGGCGACTCGACGCTGACTCCGGGTGAGCTGCGGCCGGCCTACGACTCACACCCCCCCACCAGCGGCCCCCATGTCCTGAAGGCGGTAACCCAGGACGAGGCGGCGCTCTCCGATGATCAGCTTCTGTCGGCGCTCGCTGTCGGCGACGTCGTGATCCTCTACGGCACCCGCCGCCCCCCGAGCGCTCTAACCGCCCTGGCCCGCTCGGTGGCTGGATCCTTCACGCCCGCGCTGGCCGCCACCGGCCAGGCGGTGATCCTGGCGCCGGCGAGGCGCCAGATGGGGCTCGTGGGCATGGCGTGGGCCCACATGATCAGGGTCCCTCAGGCCACGGACCCACGGCTGGCCACGTTCGCCTCCTACTGGCTGGGGCGCGGAGCCCCCCGGCAGGGCTCGGACGACGTCAGGGCTCCCTGACCGCCACGGTCATCCGGCTGAGAACGCACACGCGCCCCTGGTCATCCGACATCTCCACCTCCCATACCCAGGTGGTGCGTCCCCGGTGCTTGCGGGTGGCCACGGCCTCGATCGTGCCCGCGGTGATGGGCCGCAGGAAGCTGGTGTTGTTTGACAGTCCCATGGCCACCTTGCCCTCTCGGGCCACCGCCACCCCGGTCCCGATCGAGGCCAGGCTCTCGGCGATCGCCGCGTAGACCCCGCCATGGACCAGGCCATATGCCTGCTTGAGCTCGTCCCGCGCGACCACGCGTCCCCGCACGCGATCATCGGTCACCTCCGTCAGCTCGAGCCCGTACAAGCGATCGAACCCCTGGGGCTGGTGGACCGGGACATTCATGGGATTGACCTTATTAGACCGCCGGGCGGGCTAGGCTACGTCCTGCCATGGCCTCCATCGACGCCCTCCCGCCCGACCAGCGTGCCGTTTTGGAGCTCGTGCTCAGGCGCGGCCGGACGTACGACGAGATCGCGCAGCTGCTGTCGATAGACCGCGCCGGGGTCAGGCAGAGGGCATTGAGCGCACTCGATGCCCTGGGCCCCGACGCCGGCGTGCCTGCTGAACGGCGAGCCCTGATCACGGACTATCTGCTGGGCGCCCTGCCACCGCGGGTCACCGAGCAGGTACACCGTCGCCTGGCCCAGTCGCCCAGTGAGCGCGCCTGGGCCAGGGTGATTGCCGCCGAGCTTGAGCCGGTGGCCTCGCGTCCTCTCCCGGAGATTCCGGCGGGGCCATCGACGGCTGCGCGTGAGGAGCCCACACAGGTAGCGCCTCCGGCCCGCCAGGAGAGGCCGGCCGAGACAGGGCGCGCAGCCGAGGAGCCGGCGGCCGAAGAGCCCCGGGCGCCTCGGAGCGCTCGCCGGGAGCGCCGACCCGCCGGGACTCCGCTGGGACCGGGGTCGCGGCTCGAACCGGGGAAGGAGCGCCCCGGTTCACGACGGGGCGGCATGGTGGTGCTGGCCGCCGCGGCGATCATCGTCCTGGTCATCGTCCTCTCGCTCGCCCTGAGCGGGGGCGGAACCAAGTCCTCGGCCTCCCACACCGACACGTCGGCCAACACGAACTCCACCCCGACGGGCACCTCAACCTCGGCCACCGGGACGACCGGCACCACGGGGACGACTGGCACGACGGGGTCGGCCACTCAGATCCTCGCCCAGGTCAATCTCAACCCGCCCTCGGGGGTGGGTGGGAGCGCCAAGGGCATCGCCGAGATCCTCCGGGAGGGCACTCGCAACGGCATCGCGATCGTGGCCTCCGGCCTGAAGCCCAATTCCGGCCACGACGCCTACGCGGTGTGGCTCTACAACTCTGAGACCGACAGCCATCTCCTGGGCTTCGTCAGCCCGCCGGTGGGGTCAAACGGCCGTCTCCAGACGGCCGGAGGCCTGCCCTCCAACGCGTCGCACTTCAAGCAGCTGGTCGTCACCCTGGAGACCCAGCCCTCGCCGAAGACGCCCGGGACGATCGTCCTGGAGGGCACGCTGAACGGGCTCGCCTAGCCGTCTCAACGCCTCACACCGGCTACCTCAGCGCGCTCATACCCCCCGCAGAGGGCTTCAGGTCACGTGAGCGAGCCCCTCCAGGGCCTCATCGAGCTTCTTCCGGGTAGCCCTGCGCAGCAGCATCCCACCGGTGCGCGAGTAACCGCGGAGCTTCTGAGTCTGGGTGATCGTGACCAGCGTCCCGCCGTTCGCTGCCTCCAGGCGGACCTCGGTGATGGACTCGCTCAGCACGCGCTCAAACGGGGTTCCCTGGATCTCCTGCTCCCAGCTGATCTGGCCGGGCGGATCGCCCCCGGGCCCCGGGGGCTCCACGGCCACCACCAGGTGGTCGGCCCGAACCGCCCGCCCCTTCTTGGTCATGAAGACCTGCGTGAAGCGATTGTCCTCCACACCCTCTACGCGACGCACCCCGGGCCACCACCGGGGCATGTGATGCGGATCCTCCACCACCTGCCAGACCTGCTCGGGCGAAACTGAAAGCTTGCGGGTGCGGCGGGCCGTGGCCACCTGTCACTCCGGGTAGTCGATCAGGGCCAGCACGTCCCGAGGGGCGAGCTCGTCACGGCCTCCAAGAAAGCTCAGCTCGATCAGGAACCCGCAGGCCACCACCTCGGCTCCCAGGCCCTCCGCCAGCTCGCACAGCGCCCGTGCGGTCCCGCCGGTGGCCAGCAGGTCGTCGTGCACCAGCACCCGGGCGCCGCCTGAGAGCGCGTCGGCGTGAAGCTCCAGCGCGCCCACCCCGTACTCCAGCGAATACTGCGCGCTCACCGTCTCGTAGGGCAACTTGCCCGGACGTCGGGCGGGGACGAAGCCGGCCCCGAGCTGCCGGGCCAGTGCCGCCCCCAGGATGAAGCCCCGGGCCTCGGGCGCGAGCACGTAGTCGACCCGGAGGGGCTCCGCCCGTTCGGCCAGCCCCTCCACGGCGCTGTCCAGGCCCTCGGCGTCCAGAAGAAGCGGGGTGATGTCCTTGAACACGATCCCCGGAGAGGGGAAGTCCGGGATGTCACGGATCAGCGCGCGCAGATCGGAGGCCTCCCGGCTCACCAGCGGAGCGAGCCTACTTGGCGATCTTGCGCAGATCGCGGATCAGGAGCAGGTGCTTTAGGTGGGTGGTAACGGAGGCCAGGTTTTCCAGGGCCTCGATGGCCTCCTTGCGCCGCTCCGGGTTCCGGGAGCGCAGCGCGGGTGCCAGAATGCTCTGGAGCAGCTGCGCCTCCCGGTCAGCCGAACTGCGGAAGACCCGCAGGTTCCGGCCACCCACGCCGTACCGGGCGAGCTCGGAGACGGCCCGCACGATCTCCCGTTCGGTCTCCTCGAAGTACTTGGCCCCTCCCCGCATCTCGCCCTTGATGACGCCGAAATCCTCGAGCTCGCGCACCAGGGATAGCTCGGCTCCGGTCTCCTCGCACACCTCCTCCAGCGAGTACAGCGCACCCGTGTCCCGGGTCACGATCGCCCGGCGGAGAGATCGGGTCTCGCCCGGCGCCGTCACCTCGTGCTCGGCCCGGCCGGCGGCCAGCTCCTGCCGGATGACTCTCAGGGGCAGGAACTCATCTCGCTGCAGGCGCAGAATCGTCCGCAGCCGCTGGACGTCGGAGGCCGTGTACAGGCGGTAGCCACCCTGGGTGCGCCGCGGGGCGAGCAGCTTCTGGTCCTCCAGGTAACGGATCTTCGAGATCGAGATATCGGGGAACTCCTGCTCCAGCGCCTTGCACACCGCCCCGATCGTCACCGGCTTCTGCCGAGACTGGCCCGCGCCCAGCGCCTGGCCATCGTCGCCCGGAGGCTCGGGGACCTGGACCTCTGGAATGCCGGCTTCCGAGGTGGCCATCACCGGCTGAAATACGCGAGCTTGTACTTACCCACCTGCACCTCGTCTCCGTCGGTGAGCCGGTGCGAATCGATCCGCTGGCGATTGACGTACGTCCCGTTCAGCGAACCGCAGTCGTCCAGGTAGTAGTCGCCCCCGCGCCGGACCAGGATGGCGTGATCCCGTGAGACCGTGACATCGTCCAGGAAGACATGGCTCTCCGGCCGCCGGCCGATCGTCAGACGGTCGCCGTGAAGGGGAAAGCTCTCGCCCGCCCGGCCGCCACCGACCCGGATGACCAGCGCCGCGCCGCCAGCCACGGCATCGCTCAAGTCGAGCTCCTCCAGCTCGCCCGTCTCCCCCACCTTGTACGTGGCCGTCGTCGAGTCCGCCGCCGGCTCGGGCTGAGCCAGAAAGGCGCCGCAGCGCTGGCAGTAGTTCGCGCCCTCGCTGTTGATGAAGCCGCACTCAGGACAGTGCTGGGTAGTCACCGACGGCTGGGCTACTCGCCCTCCCCGGCCGGGACGCGCCCGGCCAGGATATCGGTGAGCTGCTGGACGTCGGCGCCGCTGATGACGAGCTCTCCACTCTCGTTGGTCTTACGCAGGCGGTTGACGAGCTCGGCGCGCAGGATGTCGATCTTTCCGTGCAGGATCCGGCGCTTATAGGAGATTTCCATCTCCTCCTCGGTCAGCTGCTTGATCAGCTCCTTCAGCTCAGGATCTGAAAGCGAGCCGAGGTCAGGGAACGTCGTGTCCATATCGATTGGGTCCTCCCCCTAGGGGCTGAAGGTCGGCGAGTCGGCGCAGTATAACCGCCCCACCGAGAGGGTCAAGCTCAGCTTGAGACTTTGTGTCGGTCGATCTCGGCCAGGCCGGTGCGCACGTACATCACGGTGGCCAGCAGGGCCAGCGCCAGCCCCAGGTAGAGCATGATCAGCGCCACCGTGTGGAGCCCCAGCATGGCGAAGAAGGGCGCCCCCATGGTCGGGGCCACGCCCACTCGCCCGAACCAGTTGATCCGCAGGTCGACCCCGCGTCGCAGCCCGTACCGGCTCAGCGCGAGCACGAATACCTCCCGGGCGATCACCAGGGCCAGCGCCCACTTGGGCAGGAGGTCAAACCGCCACACCACGGCCACGCCGGACAGGATCAGGAGCCGGTCCACGACCGGGTCCAGCAGGGCGCCCATGCGGCTGTATTGGCCGGTGAGGCGGGCCACGAAGCCGTCCAGATAGTCGCTCCATCCGATCACGGCGTAGAGGGTGGCCGCCAGCACGCTCTGTCCGTGATCTGAGGAGAGCGCCACGATCAGGAACACCGGGATCCCGGCCAGCCGCGCGTAACCGATGGCATTGGGCAGCGTCCAGGGATGCAGCGGAGCGCCCGCCTGCGTGGCCTCCGGCGGAGGTCCTGAGCGGTCGATCCCCAGCAGACGCCGCTTGCCGATGGGGCTCAAGTTACGACTGGAGCGCTCACGAAAGCTCGCCCCACAGCTCTTTGACAGCCCCGCCGGCACCGGCCACCGGCACCATTTTCAGCTCACGCCCTCTCCTGATCTGAACCTCCACCTGCTCCTCGGCCAGCGCCTTTCGTCCCACCGTGACCCGAACCGGGCACCCCAGCAACTCGGCGTCGATGAATTTCTCGCCCGGGTTGGCGTCCCGGTCGTCATACAGGGTCTGAAGTCCGAGATCCGACAGCTCGGTGTACAGCTGGTCGGCCACGGCCCGTTCCTGGCTTCCCTCCTTCCCCAGGACCACGAGCTCCACATCGAAGGGGGCGATGGACCGTGGCCACGAGATGCCGTGCTCGTCGGCGAACTGCTCCACCGCAGCCGCGGTCGCCCGGGCGGGGCCGAAACCATAGGAGCCCATCCATACGAACTGCTCCACGCCGTCCTCGTCGAGGTAGTTGGCCCCCAGGGGCTCGGAATAGCGCGTCCCCAGCTTGAAGATGTTGCCCACCTCGATCGCCGGCTCGATCCGGATCGGGGCGCCGCCCACGGTGTCGCCGCTGACCACGCTCCGGACATCCACCGCGGTGTAGGGAAAGTCCCGCCCGGGTTCGACTCCTCGCAGGTGGCGGTCGGGCTCATTGGCGCCCGTCACATAGCCGCCGGGGGCCACGGCCTCGTCCAGCAGGATCTCCATCTGGGCCCCCACCGGCCCGATGAAGCCGGGCGGCCCCAGCTTCTGGGCGATCTCATCAGGGGTGGCCGGCCGGAACCCCGTGCCCAGCGTGTTGTTGAGCTTGACGTCGTTGACGCGATGATCGCCGCGCACGACGACCAGCCTGAGCGCCCCGTCGTCCAGGACCACGGGATAGGCCTTGAGCAGGGCTGAATCGTCGACGCCAAGGGACCGGGCCACCTCATCCACGGTGGTCAGGCCCGGAGTGTCCACGGGCTCGGGGGCATCCAGCGGCGGGGGCAGGTGGGCGGGCGGCGCCTCGGCCTGGGCCACCTCCAGATTGGCTGCATACCCGGGCGCCAGCACGACCTCGTTCTCGCCCGCCCGGCACGGGGCCATGTATTCGTGGGCGCCCGACCCCCCCATCATGCCCACGTCCGCCTCCACCCGGTACCACTCCAGGCCGCACCGGTCCATCATCCGGTCATAGGCCGCGGCGTGCTTCTGGTAGGCCTCCTCGAGCCCCTCGGCGTCCCGGTCGAAGGTGTAGGCGTCCTTCATGATGAACTCGCGGGTGCGCAGCACGCCGGCCCGGGGCCGCGGCTCGTCGCGCTCCTTGATCTGAAAGTGGTAGAGGATCAGCGGCAGATCACGGTAGGAGCGGACCGCCGAGGCGACGTGCAGCGTCACGATCTCCTCGTGGGTCATGGCCAGCACCATGTCCGCCCCGCGCCGGTCCTTGAGCTTGAAGATCTCATCGATGTCGTAGCGTCCGGTGCGCCGCCAGGGGTCAGCGGGATGCAGAACGGGCATCAGCATCTCCAGGCCGCCGATGGCATTCATCTCCTCACGCACTATCTGCACCACCCTCTGATGCACCCGCCAGCCGGCGGGCAGCCAGCTCCACAGTCCCGAGCCGATCTGGCGGATCAGCCCCGCTCGCACCATCAGGATGTGGCTGATGGCCTCGGCGTCAGAGGGTGGCTCGCGCTCAGTGGGTAGAAGGTAAGTGGAAAGCCTGGTCATCGCGGGCGGGCGAAGCGTACTCAGTCCAGCCTGCCGCGCAGGAGCCGAGAGTGATAGAAGAGCTACCGATCACGAAAGTTGGGAAAGGAGCAGCTGATGCCCTACGAAGTTCCGCCTCTCCCCTACGACTACAACGCCCTTGAGCCCACGATCGATGAGCAGACGATGCACCTGCATCACGACAAGCATCATCAGGCTTATGTGGACAAGGTCAACGATGCGCTGGAGGGCACCGACTGGGCCGACAAGCCCATTCAGGAGGTGCTGCAGAATCTCCAGTCGATCCCGGAGGACAAGCGCGGCGCTGTGCGCAACAACGGCGGCGGCCACTACAACCACTCGCTGTTCTGGGAGTGGATGTCGCCGGACGGCGGCGGCGAGCCGGATGGCGCGCTGGCGTCGGCGATCGAGTCGGCGTTCGGGTCCTTCGACGAGTTCAAGGACAAGTTCAAGGCCGCCGGCGTCGGCCAGTTCGGCTCAGGCTGGGCCTGGCTGGTACACGACGGCTCCGGCGTGGCCATCGTGTCCACGCCCAACCAGGACAACCCGATCAGCGACGGCAAGACCCCGCTGCTGGGAGTCGACGTCTGGGAGCACGCCTACTACCTGACCTACCAGAACCGCCGTCCTGACTACATCGAGGCCTGGTGGAACGTCGTCAACTGGGCCAAGGTGGGCGAGGGCTTCCAGAGCGTCTCTGGGTAGCTCCTAGCCGTACGGGCGCGAGCGAACTTTGTCCCTCAGGGTCGTCATTACGAACTTCAGGGACAAAGTTCGCACCCCCGCCGAGAGAGGACCGCTCAGGCCCGGGTGAACCGGCGGCCTGACACCGGCGAGCTCGCCTCGTCCAGCGGGGCGGGAGCGACATCAGCGCCGTTGCCGCCCGCCTCGGCGTCGGCCGCCTCGGCCTCCAGCGCGGCCAGGCGCTCCGGGGTCATGGCGGTGTCATCCTCGTTCTCGGCCAGCCACTCGCGAGCCTCCGCAGC
>JBJMLC010000031.1:0-13270 GCA_045805485.1 Solirubrobacteraceae bacterium
GGCGGTGGGGTGCATGCACCCCACCGTTCAGAGGATCGTGGCCGGGCGGAGTTCGGCGGCCACCTCGGTTCTCTCTTTCAGCTGGTCTGCCGAGTACCTGACCGGCGTCAGCCCGGCCTTGCGGAGCGCCATCTCCTTTCGACGGTCTCTTCTGAGCTGGGCGGGCGTGTGATGGTTGCCGTAGCCGTCGAGCTCGACGGCGAGCTTGGCATCTCGCCAGAGGGCGTCGACCTGCCAGCCGTCGACGTCCACGTTGATCTCCGGCAGCGGGATGCGCTCGCGCTCGCAGATCCCGATGAGCATTCGCTCCAGCCAGCTCTTCGTGAGGGCCAGGCTGGGCTGATGGCGTTCGAGGGCCTTGCGGAGCTTCGCGGCGCCGCGGCAGCCGCGGCTCAGGGCCTGTTCGACGGCTTCAAGGTTGAGGACTTCTTGGTATTCCGCGTTGGCCAGGGCCCTGCGAAGCGTGTGCAGGGGCGCGGTGGCCGCCAGGTCAAGGAGCGTCTGGGGGACTGAGGTCGTGGGGAGGCGGTTGTGGTTGATGCGCGTGCGGTGGCGGCGGTCGTAGACGCGGATGCCTCTGAGCGAGCGGCACTTGCGCGGCGTGGTCACCTGGGTGCGGTACGGCCTTTTCTCGATGAGCCCGAGCCACCAGGCGGCCGTGGCGTGGCTCAGCGCCGCGCCCGGGCCGGCGTAGAGGAGCGCGGCGGCGAGGTCGGATTCGGTGGTCTGGGCGCGGGAGCCGACGGCGTAGACGTGGGGGAGGACGCGGTGGAGGTAGCCGTCCTCGCGCCACGCGGCCACCGTCGCGTTGCTGAGGCCGATCTCCTGGAGCTGGCCCCGCCTGACCCGCCCGAATTGCCGCTCCGCCAGACGTGCCAGCCGAACTTTGTCCATTTGCGTCGATCTGTACGACATCCAGGGACAAAGTTCGCGCAGGGGCGCGTGACGGAACAAGACGCGTTTGTGAAATCTCTGTGGCGATCCGCCGCGCCCGCCGTCAAGCTTGGGGGCGTGTCACTATCGGAGGAGATGACCGAGGTTTCCGAACCGCTGGAAGAGGCCGCCGGCCACCCCGAGGATGAGGCCCAGACGCTCACCGACCTGGTGATCATCACCGGGTTCTCAGGCGCCGGGAAGTCGACCGCCATGGCCGTCTTTGAGGACGAGGGCTATTTCTGCGTCGACAACCTCCCCTCGGAGATGATCCGGTCGCTGGTGGACCTATTCGTGCACAAGGGGTCCAAGGTGGCCCGGGCCGCGGTGGTGTCAGACGTGCGCGGCGGGAGCTATTTCGACGGCCTGGCCGCGATGCTGGATGACCTCCGGGCGCACGGGATCAGACACCGGGTGCTGTTCCTCCAGGCCAGCGAGCAGACGCTCCTGAACCGGTACAAGGAGACCCGCCGCCGGCATCCGCTGGCCGCCACGGGGAGCGTGGCCGACGGGATCGCCCGGGAGCGGGAGGCGCTGGAGCCGCTGCGGGGCCGGGCGGATGTGGTCATCGACACCACCGGGCTGAGCGCGGCCATGCTCCGGCGCAAGCTGGCCGACGAGATGCTGCCCAGTCAGACGCCCGGGCGGCTGGCCGTGACGTTCCAGAGCTTCGGCTTCAAGTACGGCCCGGCCCGCGACCCCGACCTGCTGTTCGACGTCCGCTTCCTGCCCAATCCCCACTATGAGCCTGAACTGCGGCCGCTGACGGGGGCCGATCCGCGGGTGGTCCAGTTCATCGACCGCGACGGCGAGCTACAGGCGTTCTACGAGCTGCTGCACCCCCTGCTGGACTATCTCCTGCCCCAGTACCTGGCCGAGGGAAAGGCGCACCTGGTGGTGGCCATCGGGTGCACGGGCGGACGCCACCGGTCGGTGGCGATCGCCGAGCACCTCACCGACCGATACAGCTCAGGCGACGACTACCTGATCGAGGTCTCGCACCGCGACGCCGGCAGGCCTGTGTGATCGACCACGTCGGCTTCGAGGTCTCAGACCTCGAGCGATCGGCCCGCTTCTACGACGCGATCTTCGGCGCGCTGGGCGCCCGGCGGCTGCTCGAGACCGAGCACGCCGTGGCCTACGGCGTGACGAGCCCATTGGTGTGGATCGTGGTCCGGGGACGCCAACCCGGCCCGGGCTACGGCCACATGGCGCTCCAGGCCAACGGCAAGGCGGCCGTCGACGCGGCGCACGGCGCCGGGCTGGCCGGCGGCGGCCGGGATGCCGGTCCACCCGGCCAGCGACCTCAGTACGGGCCCCACTACTACGCGGCGTATCTGCTCGACCCGGATGGGCTGAGGGTCGAGGTTGTCTCACGCAGATAACGGTTAGCCTTCGCCTCAACCGGTAGCGGGCGCGCTGTCCGGCGTTCGTTTGTAGGCGGCCACAGAAAAGGAGACGCAGCGCATGCCGGTACGTGTCGGGATCAACGGGTTCGGGCGTATCGGCCGCAATGTCCTCCGGGCCGCGTGCGAGGCGGGGGCCGACGTGGAGTGGATGGCCGTCAACGACATCGTCGACCCCAAGACGATCGCCCACCTGTTCAGGTACGACTCCAACTACGGTCCCTACCCCGGGCACGTGGAGACCACCGACAGGGGCCTCAGCGTGGACGGCCAGGAGATCCGGGTGCTCTCCGAGACCGATCCCGCGGCGCTGCCCTGGGAGGACCTGGGCGTGGACGTGGTGATCGAGTCCACCGGCCGGTTCACCGATCGGGAGAACGCCGCCAAGCACCTGGACGCAGGAGCCAAGAAGGTCGTGATCTCCGCCCCGGCCACCAACCCAGACGTGACCGTGGCCCTGGGGGTGAACTTCGACGAGACCTACGACCGTGAGAACCATCAGGTGATCTCGAACGCCTCGTGCACGACCAACTGCCTGGCGCCGGTGGCCAAGGTGCTCCACGAGACCGTCGGCATCAAGCACGGCCTGATGACCACGATTCACGCCTACACCGCCGATCAGCGCCTCCAGGACATGCCTCATAAGGATCTGCGCCGGGCCCGGGCCGCCGCGGTCAACCTGATCCCGGCCTCCACGGGGGCCGCCAAGGCCATCGGCCTGGTCATCCCCGAGCTGAACGGGAAGCTTCACGGGTTCGCCGTGCGGGCGCCGGTGCCCACCGGGAGCCTGGTCGACCTGACGGTGGAGACCCAGCGTCCCACCACGGTGGAGGAGGTCAACGCCGCCCTGAAGGAGGCGGCTTCCGGGCCGCTCCAGGGCATCATGTCCTACACCGAGGACCCGATCGTGTCCTCGGACATCATCAAGAACCCGGCCTCCTCAATCCTGGATTCCGCGCTCACCGCGGTCATGGACGAGACACTGGTCAAGCTGGTCTCCTGGTATGACAACGAGTGGGGCTACTCCAACCGGATCGTGGAGCTGGTTCAGAGGCTGCTTTGAGGACGCTCGCCGAGCTGGGCGACCTGGAGGGCAAGCGGGTC
This sequence comes from Solirubrobacteraceae bacterium, assembly GCA_045805485.1. Lineage (GTDB taxonomy): Bacteria > Actinomycetota > Thermoleophilia > Solirubrobacterales > Solirubrobacteraceae > Palsa-465. The sequence continues at coordinate 3,444 of JBJMLC010000031.1, forward strand.
CTCCTCCGGGTCGACTTCAATGTCCCGCTGAAGGATGGGCAGGTGGAGGACGAGACCAGGATCCGGGCGGCGCTGTCGACGATCAGGGAACTTTGCAGCCGCGGCGCCGGGCTGGTGGTCGTGTCGCATCTGGGCAGGCCGCAGGACCGTGAGCCCGAGCTGTCGATGCGACCGGCGGCCGATCGGCTGGCCGAGCTCAGCGGCGCGCCGGTCACACTGGCCCCGGCGGTGGTGGGCGAGCGGGTCCAGGCGTTCGCGCGCAATCTGGGGCCAGGCGACATCCTGGTACTGGAGAACGTGCGCTACGAGCCGGGTGAGACCAAGAACGATCCGTCGCTGGCCGCACAGCTGGCGGAGTTGGCAGATGCGTACGTCAACGACGCCTTCGGGGCGGCGCACCGGGCTCATGCCTCCACCGAGGCAGTGGCCAGGCTGATGCCCGAGCATGCGGCGGGGCTGCTGCTGGAGCGTGAGGTGGCCACGCTGTCCAGCCTTTTGGAGGCTCCGGCCCGGCCGCTGGTGGCGGTCCTCGGCGGTGCCAAGGTGAGCGACAAGATCGCGGTCATCGAGCGGTTCCGCCAGGTGGCGGACACGATCCTGATCGGCGGGGCGATGTGCTTTCCGTTCCTGGCCGCGCAGGGGCACGCCGTGGGGGCCTCGCTGTGCGCCGCGGAGGACGTGGAGCTGGCCCGCCGGCTGCTGGAGGCGGCCACCCCGGCGCGCGCCACGCTGGAGCTGCCGGTGGACCTGGTGGTGGCAGATCGCCTGGCCGCCGAGGCAGAGGTGCAGACGATCGACGGAGTCGATGTCCCGGAGGGGCTGATGGGAGTCGACATCGGGCCGCGCACGGCCGCCTGGTATGGACGGGATATCGCCGGCGCGGGGACCGTGTTCTGGAATGGGCCGATGGGAGCCTTCGAGCTAGAGCCGTTTGCCGCCGGAACCCGCGCCGTCGCCGAGGCGATGACGCAGTCATCGGCGGTCACGGTCGTCGGGGGCGGGGACTCGCTCGCCGCCGTTCAGGCGCTGGGTCTGGGTGACCAGATGACCCACCTCTCGACCGGGGGCGGGGCCGCGCTCGAGCTGATCGAGGGCAAGGCGTTGCCGGGTGTGGAGGCGCTGGCGTGAGCGAGCGCATCCTCGGCACAGGGGTACGGGCATGAGCCCCGCACGGACCCCGTTCGTGGCGGGGAACTGGAAGATGCACAAGACGGTGGCGGAGGCCGAGGCCCTCATCGAGGAACTACTCCCGCTCGTCTCACAGGCCAGCGGCGTCGATGTGGCCGTGTGTCCGGCGTTCCCGTGCCTGGGTGCGGTGGTGGAGCGCGCTCGGGGCTCCGCGGTCCGGGTGTTCGCCCAGAACATGCACCATGAGTCCGAGGGGGCGTTCACGGGCGAGGTCGCCCCACCGATGCTGACCACACTCGGCGTCGCCGGTGCGATCTTGGGTCACTCGGAGCGGCGCGAGCTGTTCGGGGAGTCCGACCGGGCGCTCGCCGTGAAGGTGCCCGCGGCGCTGGAACACGGACTGGTACCCATCCTGTGCGTGGGGGAGACCGAGGACGAGCGTGAGGCAGGCGACACCGAGCGCAAGCTCCGTCATCAGGTGCAAGAGGACCTGGCCAAGGTGGATGTGGAGCGCGTGGGCGACGTGGTGATCGCGTATGAGCCGATCTGGGCCATCGGCAGCGGTCAGGTGGCCACCCCAGAGCAGGCCCAGGAGGCGCTGGGCTTCGTCCGCGCCCTGGTCGCCGATCGCTCACCCGAGCAGGCCAAGCGCATCCGACTGCTGTACGGCGGGAGCGTCAAGGATGAGAACGCGGCCGACCTGCTCGCCCTCCCGGACTGCGACGGGGCGCTGGTCGGCGGGGCGAGCCTGTCCGCCCAGTCATTCGCTGCCATCGTCGCGGCCGCGGGATGAGGGCTGCTTCTCCGAGGGCATGAGCGGCGGCGCGCTCCCCGTTCCCTCCGTGGCCCTGATCGTGCTCGACGGCTGGGGCCTGGCCCCGGATGGCCCCGGCAATGCCGTTTCGTTGGCGGACACGCCGGTCTTTGACCGCCTCTGGGCCGGTTACCCCCACACGACCCTGACCTCCTGGGGGCCTGCGGTGGGGCTGCCTGAGGGCCAGATGGGGAACTCGGAGGTGGGTCACCTGAACCTGGGCGCCGGTTCGGTGGTCAAGCAGGACCTGATGCGGATCGACGAGGCCGTAGAGGCGGGGCAGCTGGCCTCGAACCCCGTGCTCACAGAGGCCCTGACCAGCGCCGAGCGCGTCCACCTGATGGGGCTGGTGTCCGACGGCGGCGTGCATTCAGGGCTCGGCCACCTGGAGGCCCTGATCAAGCTGGCCGGGCAGCTGGAGGTTCCCGACCTGGTGATCCATGCCTTCACGGACGGTCGGGACACCCTGCCCACCTCCGGGGCGGGGTTCCTGGAGACCGTGGAGGGATGGCTGGCCGCCGCCGGCCGGGGCCGGATCGGCTCGGTTGTGGGGCGCTACTGGGCGATGGATCGCGACCGGCGCTGGGATCGCGTCCAGACGGCGTATGACCTGCTCGTGCACGGGCAGGCAGAGCACCAGGCGGAGACGGCCGGCGCCGCCGCGCGGGCGGCGTATGACCGCGAGGAGACCGACGAGTTCATCCGGCCGGTGGTAGTGGGCTCCGAGGATTCCCGAATCCGGGCAGACGATTCCGTGTTCGCCTTCAATTTCCGCCCAGATCGGATGCGGGAGATCACCCGAGCGCTGGCCGAGCCGGGCTTCGACGAGATCGACCGGCGGGGCGCTGAGACGCTGACGCGCTACGCCACCATGACCGAGTACGAGGAGGGCTGGCCCTACCCGGTGGCCTTTCCGCCCGAGCATCCGCCGACGACCCTGCCCCAGATCCTGGCCGAGCGCGGTGTCCGGCAGCTGCATGTGGCCGAGACCGAGAAATACCCCCACGTGACGTACTTCTTCAATGGTGGGGAGGAGGACCCGTGCCGGGGCGAGCATCGAGAGCTGGTGCCCTCGCCGCGCGATGTCCCGACATACGACCACAGGCCGGAGATGAGCGCCCCCGAGGCGGCCGAGGCATTCGTCCGAGGCTGGAAGGAGGACGCACCGGCGTTCGGGATCATCAACTTCGCCAACGCGGACATGGTGGGGCACACGGGGGTGATCCCGGCCGCCGTGAGGGCGGTGGAGACCGTCGATCGGTGTCTGGGTCAGGTGGTCGAGACGGTGATGGCGTCAGGAGGGGCGTGCGTCGTGACGGCGGACCACGGCAACGCCGACCACATGCTCGAACCCGACGGCAGTCCCAACACGGCCCACTCGATGAACCCCGTGCCCCTGATCGTGACGCGGGACGGGCTGCGGCTGCGCGAGGGCGGCATCCTGGCCGATGTGGCCCCCACGGCGCTTGAGCTGCTGGGAATCAAGCAGCCGGGGGCGATGACGGGGCGATCGCTGATCGTTTAGGGGGTCGTGCGGAGTGGCGCGGGGATCCTGGGGATCGCGCACTAGACTTGACAAGAGGCCACTTAGATTTCATAATGGCTTCAGACACAGTTTCACGACCTCATGGAGGGACTGACATGGCACTCATCAGGTGGGAGCCGGCTCGGGAACTCGCGACCATTCAGACCGAGATGAACCGGCTTTTCAACACGTTTTTCGAGCCCAGCCAGGGCAGCAACGGCACCGGGTCCGGGACGCTCCGGCGTTGGGTTCCGGCTATGGACCTGGTGGAGACCGAGGATCACTTCGTCCTCCGGGCCGATCTCCCCGGGTTGACGGAAAGCGACGTCAATATCGAGCTTGAGGACAATGTCCTCACCGTCTCAGGCGAGCGCAAGGCCGAGCACGAGGAGCGTAAGGAGGGCTATTACCGCGTCGAGCGGGCCTCCGGTGCGTTCTCGCGCTCCCTCACACTGCCCGAGGGCGTGGATGCGGATCGCGTTCAGGCCAGCTTCGAGAACGGCGTCCTGGAGGTCACGATTCCCAAGCCTGAGCAGCGCAAGCCGCGCAAGGTGACCATCTCGGCCGCCGGAGGCGCCACGCAGAACACGATCGAGGGCTCAGAACACACCGAGCCCGGCTCGTAGCACCCCCTTGAGACTCCGACCGGGTCGCGCCGGCTGCGGCCCGGTCGGGCCTTTTAGCAGGCCCGGTCGGGCCCTCTAGCTGCTGGTGATGCAGCCCTTGGCCCCTAGCTGCTTGGCCAGTGGCTTGGCCTTGCTATGGGCCAGCGCGAACAGTGCGTTGGTGTCGCCGCTCTTGAGGGCGGCCAGCTCCTGCTCCAGGACCGCCAGGTACTTGGCGTAGAGCGCGCGAAGCTCGGCCGGCGCGAAGACCGAGCTGAACACGTGGATGTAGTGCGACACCACGGCCACCTGGCCGCTGTGCGTGTGGGCGGCGGCGAATGCGGCGTTCGCCCGCATGCAGACCGAGTTGAGCTGCGCCACGAACGTGGCCCGGGCCTGGGCCGCCGCGTGGCTCGTCGTGGTGCTGTGGGTGGACGATCCGCCGCACCCGGCGATGACCAGGGCGGCGGTGACCGCCAGAGCTGGCAGAAACCGTTGGGGCACGAGCGGTGATCCTACCGATCGCCCTCGGACAGTACGTTTGGTTCGTGTTCACGATCCGGACCCGGGCCGCTGACTCGCGGGCTCGCACGGGCACGCTCAACCTGGCCCACGGACCCGTGCGCACCCCTGCATTTGTACCCCTGGCCACCAGAGGCGCCGTCAGGACGCTCGAGGCCCGGGATGTGGCCGAGCTCGGGTACGAGCTGATCCTGGGCAACACGTTCCACCTCCTGCTGGCCCCGGGGCCGGACCTGGTGCGCGCAATGGGTGGCCTTCACAGCTTCATGCGCTGGGAGCGGGCGATCATCACCGACTCCGGGGGCTTCCAGGTCTTCTCGCTCGGCCATGGCGGCGTGGCCGATGAGATCAAGGGGCGGGGGCACTCCGGGCCGTCAGAGCGAGAATCGAAGTCCCGCATCCTGGCGATCGAGGAGGAGGGTGTCCGCTTCCGGTCATACGTGGACGGGACCGTGCAGTTCCTGGGGCCGGAGACGTCGATGTCGGTGCAGGCGGCCCTGGGCTCGGACATCGCGCTGGTGCTGGACGAGTGCACGCCGTTTCACGTCTCCCGTGACTACACGGCTCGCTCCATGGAGCGCACCCACCGCTGGCTCGAGCGATGCCTGCGCTGGCACGCCCAGAACGGACCGTCAGGGCAGGTGGTGTACGGGATCGTCCAGGGTGGCGTGGAGGCCGATCTGCGGCTGGAGTCCACGGCCACAGTGGCGGCCAGTGGTTGTGACGGGATCGCGATCGGAGGCTCCCTGGGCCAGGACAAGGCGCAGATGCACGATGTCGTGGCGATGACCACGGCGGAGCTGGATCGGCGGGCGCCGGACCAGGCCCGTCACCTGCTGGGGATCGGCGATGTCGACGACCTCATCGCCGGCGTGGAGATGGGCATCGACACCTTCGACTGCGCGATGCCCACGCGCCTGGGACGCCACGGCGTGGCGCTGGTTCCCGATCCGGCGGCGCGGTGGCGGCTGGACCTGGTCAAGGGCCGCTCGCGAGAGGCGGACGAGCCGATCCTGGAGGCCTGCGGCTGCCCCGCCTGCTCAGCCGGGTACTCGCGGGCCTACCTGCACTACCTGCTTCGGGCGGGCGAGCTGACCGGGATGCGGCTGGTGACCGTGCACAACCTGTTCTACATCGCCAGGCTGATGGATGATCTCCGGGCCGCCATCGACGGAGGACGACTGGCCGAGCGGGCCGCTGAGCTGCGGGCGGGGCAGGCGCCTACTTCGTGTACTGGCTGATCAGGCTGGACACCTGGTTGTAGATGCTCTGAAAGTCGTGGGCGATGAGCTTGCGGATATGGACCACGGTGGGCGCCGTGCTGGTGGAGATGATGATCGCCGCCACGACGGCCGCAATCACCACCAGGAGCAGCACGAACAGGGCCGCCGCCCTTCCCCTCCGCCGCCTGGGAGCCGGCGCCTGGGGCTCCCGCGCGTACTGTCCCGGATCCTCGGCGTAGGGGCGCGGCTCAAGCCGGCGGGCAGCAGCGGCAGGGGCAGCAACGGTCCTGCTCCCGGTGCCTGGGGCCACGCGGGTGGCGGCGGTGGGCTCGCCGCCGCGCCGGCTCATGACCCGGGTGGCGCCGGTTGGCGGTGTCCCGGTCGTGAAGCCGGGCGGCAGCTCGGCCCCCCGCGCCGCGGCCCGCACGCCCTCGCCGAAGCTGACCGCGTCAGCTGGCCGGTCCTCCTGCTGGATCGCCAGCCCCGCCGCCACGGCTCGCGCCAAATCCGGCGGCACGCGGTCATTGAGCGCATCCAGCGGAGTCGGAAGCTCGCGCTGCTGCTTGAGCGCGAGCTCCGACAGCGAGGACGCCTCGTAGGGCAGTCTCCCCGACATCAGCTGGTAGGCCACGACCCCCAGCGAGTAGATGTCGGCCCGCGGGCCCGCCTCCTCGCCCCGAGCCTGCTCAGGCGACAGATAGGCGGCCGTGCCGAGCACTGATCCGACCTGGGTGATGCTGGATTGATCGGCGGCCCGGGCGATTCCGAAGTCGGCCAGCTTGACGACGTCGGCATCGGACACCAGCAGATTGCCGGGCTTGACATCCCGATGGACGACGCCGTGGCGGTGGGCATAGTCGAGGCCCCGGCAGGACTGGGCGATGATCTCCACCGCCTGGTCGACCTCCAGATGCCCCTGGTCCCGCAGTAGCTCGGCACACGAGTGCCCCGATACATGCTCCATGACGATGAAGTGCTGGTGCTGGCGCTCGTCCAGCCCAAAGTCGAACACCTGGACGATGTTGGGGTGGACGAGCCGGGCCGCGGCCAGAGCCTCGCGCCGGAAACGCGAGATGAACGCCGGATCGTCGACCAGGTGCTCGGCCAGGAGCTTGATGGCCACATGGCGCTCCAGCCGCTGGTCGAAGGCGAGTTTGACGGTCGACATCCCGCCCACGCCGAGCCTGCCCTCGATCTGGTACCGGCCCGCGATGAGCGTGGGGTCACCCATTGGCGACGCTCCGGCTGGCTGCGTTCAGGGCACCCGAGGCGGGCCGAACGGCGTGCCCGCCGCCGCCGCCCCCGCTGCTGCCACCGCTGCCACCGCTGCCACCGCTGCCACCGCTACCGCCGCTACCGCCGCCCCCGCCCCCGCCGCTCAGTCCACCACCGCCACTGGGTGAGGTCGTGGTGGGCGTCGTGGGCGTCGTGGGCGGTGTGGTGGGGGTCGTCGGCGGCGTGGTGGGCGTGGTGGGGGTGGTCGTCGGAGTCGTCGGCGTTGTCGTGGTGGTGGGTGTGGTGTTGGTGGTCGTGGTGGGGGTCGTGGTCGTGGTGGCCGGCGCGGTCGTGGGCGTCGAGGTCGTCTTCTGGCAGTCCTGACCGGCCAGCTGAGACGCTCTGGAGACTCCGTGGATGAGATTCAGCCGGACGTTCACATTGACCCTCGGGGGGAGGTTGCCCACCGCTCGCGCCAGCGCCACGGCCCGATTGTCGGCCTGGGCGCAGTTGTGGGCCGCGACGGCGTTTGAGACGGCGTCGAGCTTGTTCTGGAGCTTGTTGGCCTGGTTTCCGGACAGCAGGCCAGGACCGCCGCCACATGCGGCGAGACAAGAGACGGCAAAGCCCATGCCGCCAGCCAGGAGCGCGCGGGGCAAATAGCGCATCCGGCGCCTGACTTTAGACGCTGGTGCCGTTGGCTTCCCGTTAGGGGTCGGGACTGTCACTGCCCCAGAGCGAGGCGTTCGGCCAGAGAGTCAGGCAACCGGGCGGCCCTGATTGCGGCGGCGGCGGATGAGATGTCGTACTCGGTGCGCCGATAGGTGGCCCGCCACTGCCCGACGTCAAGCTCCAGCCAGGCCGCCCGGGGATCGCCGTCCCGGGGCTGTCCGACACTTCCGGGATTGATCAGCCACTCCCCCTCGGCCAGATCGAGTTCCTCGTCGGCCTCTCGCGTCTGGCCCGTGGCGGGGTCGCCGGGAAAGCGAGAGAAGGACAGCGCCACGTGCGAGTGGCCTATGAGGCACACCCGATGGCGCTGCGTGTCCAGGCAGAGCTCGGCCTGGAGGTCCGAGAGCACGTACTCCCACACGGGATCGCGAGGACTGGCGTGGTACAGCCCGGCCGCCTCGTCCAGCCGCTCGGGCTCCAGCTTCTGGAGATAGGCCAGAGTGTCTGGAGAGATCGTCTCCTGGGTCCACCTGGCGGCGAGCTCGGCACCCCGGGAAAACAGCTCCAGTGGCAGCGCGCCGCACACGCCGAGGTCATGGTTCCCGGCCAGGCAGATCGCAGCGTGCCGGCGGGCCAGTTCCACACAGGCATCTGGGTCGGCTCCGTAGCCCACGAGATCCCCCAGGCACCACATCTCCTGGCACTCCGAGCGCTCGATCTCCTCCAGGACGGACTCGAACGCCTGACGGTTTCCGTGGATGTCGGACACGATGGCCACCTGCATATGTGTGGCTACAGTCTCCCCGGGATGACGTCGCGGCGCATTCGAGAGCTCTGGCCCCTCCTGTTCCCCCTGGCGGCAGCGGAGCTCGGCGTGCGTCTTCTGGCCCCTCCGGAGCCGCCCCCGGCCCCGAGGACGATCCGCGCCCAGGAGTACTTCGAGGAGGCGGATATGCGGCGAGCCCGCCGCTTCGTGCGTCCCCAGTTGGCTCTGGCGCTGCTCAGGCAGGGCGTCAGACTGGGCGCGCTGGCCGTCCTGGCCGCACGGGCGGGCGGGCCGCGTCGGCGACGGGCAATGTCCTGGCAGGGCCTCAGACCACGTCCTGACCGGCCTGCCCTGGGGGCGGCCGCGCTGGAGGGAGCTCGGGTGGCCGGGACGCTGACTGCGGCTTCGCTGCCGCTGTCCGCAGTGGCCCGGCGCCGGGCGATCGCCGTGGGCCTGGATACTCAGTCCTGGACGGGCTGGGCGGCGGACGTGGCCAAGGCGACGGCCATCGGGGAGACGCTGGCGGCCGGTTCGGGAGCGGCCATGGTATGGGTGACCCACCGCTTCCCGCGCGGATGGTGGCTACCCGCCGCGGTGGGCTCGGTGGCGGCGGGCGGGCTGTTCGGGACGCTGGCGCCCGTCCTGCTGGAGCCGCTGTTCAACGATTTCACCGCGCTGCCTGAGGGGCGGGTTCGATCGGAGGTGCTGGAACTGGCCCAGGCGGCGGGCGTGAGGGTGGGGGAGGTGTACTCAGTGGACGCCAGCCGGCGGACCAGCGGGGCCAACGCCTATGTGACGGGCCTGGGCCCCACCAAACGAGTGGTTCTGTACGACACGCTGCTTGACCGCTACAGCCATGGGGAGATCCGGGTGGTGGTGGCGCATGAGCTCTCGCACGTGCGACACCGCGACGTGATGCGGGGGCTCGTCCTGTCGGCCGTCGTGTCGCCTCCGGCCGCCAAGGCCATCGAGATGGTCAGCCGTCGGCTGTCGTCCGACCTGGGCACCCCGAAGGCGATCCCGGCCCTGCTGCTCGCCTCCTTCCTGGTGGCCGCGCCCGTGGGGATGGTGTCCAGCCGGCTATCTCGGGCGATCGAGCGCCGGGCCGACGCGGAGTCACTCGAGCTCTCGAGCGACCCGGAGGCATTCATCTCCTTCCAGCGGGCGATCGCGCTCCAGAACGTGGCCGACGTGGAGCCTCCGCGATGGGCCCGCGTGCTCCTGGCCTCCCACCCTCATACGCTGGAGCGGATCGGCGCGGCGGTGGAATTCCGGGACCGGGGCGCCGGCTCCCAGGACTGACCCGTCAGGCGCGGGCGGCTCCCAGGACTCACCCGTCAGGCGCGGGCGGCTCCCA
>JBJMLC010000032.1:0-5505 GCA_045805485.1 Solirubrobacteraceae bacterium
GGTCAGGATGAAATTGGTCGTGCCGTTGACGATCCCGTGCACGCGATCGATGCGCGCTCCGGCCAGGGACTCCTGGAGAACGCGGATCACGGGCACCACCCCGGCCACCGCGCCCTCGAACCGGAGCTGCACCCCGTGCGCCCGGGCGGCCTCCCACAGCTCCTCGCCGTGCTGGGAGAGGAGCTGCTTGTTGGCCGTGACCACGTGGCGGCCGGCGGCGATGGCCCGCAGCACCCAGTCGCGGGCCGGCTCGATGCCTCCCATCACCTCGACGATGAGATCGGAGTCCTGGAGCACCTGATCGAACGACCCCTGGCTGCGGGTCAGGACACCGGACAGCTCTGGGCGCAGCCCGGTCATGACCCGGATGTGCTCGGCCTGGGCCGGCAGCAGCTCGGCGAACGCACGGCCCACCGTGCCGTGACCCAGCAGTCCGACCCGGAACCTCCCGTCAGTCGACATCGCGAGCCGTGAGATCGTCGTAGGTCTCGCGCCGAACCACCAGTCGCGCGGATCCGTCTCGGCAGAAGACGACCGGAGGTCGGGGGACGCTGTTGTAGTTGTTGGCCAGGGCGTAGCCGTAGGCACCCGTGACGGGCGTGACCACGACGTCGCCGACCGCGGGGTCGGGCAGCAGGAGATCACGGATGACCACGTCTCCGGATTCGCAATGCTTTCCAGCCAGGTGGCAGCGCACGGTGCCAGGGCTCAGAGGACGGTCGGCGATCAGGGCCTCGTAGGAGGCGCCGTAGAGCATCGGGCGAAGGTTGTCGGACATGCCTCCGTCCACGGCGACCCACGTGGAGACGTTGCGCTTCACGGTCTGGACGGTGTACAGCGTCACCGTGGAGTTGGCCACCAGCGCCCGGCCGGGCTCCACCATCAGGCGCTTGTCCTCACCCAGCCACCGGTGAACCGCATCCACCAGCGTTTCGGCGTACTCGGTCACGCTGGGAACCCGCTGCGAGGCCGTGTAGCTAACGCCGAGTCCGCCCCCGAGGTTGTAGACGGGGAGCTCACCCTCCAGGTCGGCCACCGCACGCACGGCCTGGGCGAAGGGCTCCAGGGCCAGGAGCTGTGAGCCGATGTGGGAGTGCAGCCCGACCAGCTCCAGGCCGGCCGCCGCCCGGGCGCGGGCGATGGCCTCCGGGGCCTCGGCCATGGAGAACCCGAACTTGGAGTCGGCCTGGCCGGTGGAGATGGCGTGGTGGGTGTCCCCGGCCACATCCGGGGTCACTCGGAGCAGGACTCGCTGCCGGCGATCAAGCTCCAGCGCCAGCCGCTGGAGGCGCTCCAGGTCATCGAATGAGTCCAGGACGATGTGGCCCAGGCCATTCGTGAGCGCGGTCCGAAGCTCGTCCTCGGACTTGGCGTTCCCGTGCAGGACTATCCGGGCCGGGTCAAATCCCGCCCGCAGCGCCTGGTGAAGCTCTCCGCCCGAGGCGACGTCACAGCCCAATCCCTCCTCAGCCAACACCCGGCACACGGCGGTGCAGGGAAAGGCCTTTGACCCGAACAGGACCTCCGAGGCGGAGTGGCGTGAGGTGAGAGCATCGCGGAACGATCTGGCCCGGGCGCGGAGGTCGTCCTCGGCCACGATGTAGGCGGGGGAGCCGAACTCCCGGGCCAACTCCACCGCGTCGCAGCCTCCGATCTCCAGCCGCCCCCGCTCGTTGACTCGGCTGCCCTGCGGATAGACCTGAAGAAGCTCGGTGGCGGTGACGCTCACGCGCGCGATCATGCCATGCCCTGGCATGATCGCCCCGTGCCATGGCGGGTCCGTACGGTAAACCCGGTGCTCCCGGATGAGAGGGAGGTCCGGGATGGGCTGTCCTATTCGCTGTGGCTGCCGTCAGCCGGTGCGCCTCCGTCAGGCGGTGTGGTCGTCCTGCACGGCGCAGGGTCCTGCAAGGAGAACCACCACGACTTCGCCCGGTCATGTGTGGCGGTGGGGCTGGGGGCGCTGGTGTTCGACCAGCGCGGCCACGGCGAGAGTGCCGGACCAATGGACGGCCGGGTCGTGCAGGACGTCGCATCGATGGCGGACCTGCTGCGTGACCGGTTGGCGGGCGGACGAGGTCCGGGGACCGAACCGGATCAGACTTCAGTTGCCCTCCGAGGCTCCAGCATGGGTGGCTACCTGGCCATCGTGGCGGCCCCGGCTGCCCAGGCCAAGGCCGTGGTCGCCATCTGCCCGGCCAGCGCCCAGGGCCTGGCTCGGGCCCTGGCCTCCGGAGGGCTGGGCTTCGAGGCCGACCGTGATGCGCTGACGGAGTTCCTGGGCCGCAATGACCTCCACGCCGCCGTGGCGGCCCTGTCAGTCCCGCTGCTGCTGCTCCATGCCGAGGGAGACGAGCAGGTCCCGGTGGAGCATTCGCGGGAGCTGGCCCAGCGAATGCCGGATCCCCGCAGCCGGCTGGTCACCGTGCCCCACGGACATCACCGCTCGGTGCAGCACGATCCCGAGCTCACCGCGCTCACGCTGAGGTTCCTGAGCCGGACGTTGACGAGCGCCGGCCGCTAAGGGACGAGGCCCGAGGTTGCGCCGCCCGCAGCGTGAGTGGCGGAGCCAACGGCGCTGCCCGTGGAAGAGGTCACCTTATTGACCCCGCTGCCCGTGCCACCGGTGTGGACTGGGAGAACCTTCTGGACGGTCGTCACGACGTTGTTGACGGCGCCCTTGGCCGTGCTCACAGTGCCCGACGCGGTCCGCTGCACCCCGCCCAGACGACTGGAGCCGCTCGGCGGAGTCGGGGAATTGGATCCGCCACAGGACGAGCATCCCCGGGGGGACGGTGACGGCGAGGGATTCGGCGATGGGTCAGGGGTCCGCGAACCCGGAGTCGGGCCGCCGCCGGGAGTGTTCGAATGGCCGCTCCCGGGGACGGTCACGCTTCCGTGCGCGTGCCGGAACCCGGCGTTAGCGGCCGCACCGCCATGACCACCAGCATGACCCCGAGCCCGCCTACCGGCCGCCGCGCCGGCGTGGGCCGCCAGTCCATGTGAGTGGGCCATCACGGCGCTCAGCACGCGGGAGGCCCGCGAGTTCGCCGCCAGCTGCGACTGAGGGAGCGTTACGGAGACCGAGGAGGACGGCGCCGCCACCTGCGGCCAGCCGTGGAAACCGACGAACGCGCTGACAAGCAGGAACATCAGAGCAGCACCTGCGAGCAGCGAGCCCGAGGTGCCAAATCCGGCGAGGTATGCCCGAGTGGCACGCACCTTCAGTCCCTTATCGGCAGCTCATCCTGAAAGTCTTAGACCTGGCCTACAGAATGGTAGAGCAATATGGGTCCCCGATTGAAGAGCTGGTAGGAAACCAACACGCCTCAGCCGGCGACTCGGACGATCTTAGAAACCCCTTCATCCGACCTGCCTAACATTGGTCTCCAGATATGGCGCGCAAGAGCTCATTTGGCCGTGATCGCGGGCTCCAGGCCCGGATGGCCCTGACGCTGTTCCTGCTCGGTCTGGTGTACGCCGTGCTCGTCGGCGTGCTGGTGGCCTCAGGCGTCGGGGCGGTGGTGATCGCGGTGGCCGCGGGCGGGCTGTTCCTTGTCCAGTTCCTGACCTCAGACCGGATCGCGCTGTTCTCCATGGGCGCGCGCGAGGTCAGCCCGCAGGAGGCCCCCGAGCTGCACGGCGCCATCGATCGCTTGTGCGTGCAGGCCAACCTGCCCAAGCCGAGGGTGGCGATCGCTCAGACCGCGATGCCGAACGCGTTTGCCGTGGGGCGCTCGCCGAAGCGGGCCACCGTGTGCGCCACGACCGGGATCCTGGAACTGCTCAGCCCCAGTGAGCTTGAGGCGGTGCTCGGCCACGAGCTGACCCACGTCCAGAACCGAGACGTGATGGTGATGACGATCGCCAGCTTCTTCGCTGCGATCGCCTCGTTCATCGTTCAGATCGGCTTCTGGTTCGGCGGGGCATTCGACGACGAGAACGAGGGCGGCGCAGTCTCCTTCATGGTGGTCGTGCTGGTCTCCGCGCTCGTCTATGTCGTCTCCTGGCTGCTCCTACAGGCGCTGTCCCGGTACCGCGAGTTCGCGGCCGACCGGGGCTCGGCCATCATCACCGGCCGGCCCAGTGCGCTGATCTCCGCCCTGCTGAAGATCAGCGGCTCGATGCAGACCATCCCCAAGCAGGATCTGCGCGCCGCCCAGGGCGAGATGGCCGCGTTCTACATCTTCCCGCCCAAGGCCAAGCAGACCGTGGCCAGCCTGTTCTCCACGCACCCGCCGCTGGAGGCGAGGATCGCGGCTCTGCAGCGGCTCGAGGCGCAGCTGCAGGGCACGGCCTGAGCCTCCGGGTCGCGGCCACTCCACAGGTAGGGACCGGGCTCAGGGACGCGGGGCCGCCCTAACATCTGGATCCGATGGGGTTCCTAGACGTGCTCATGGGCAAGCGCAAGCTGGCGGGTCCGGCGCCGGACCGCCTGTTCGCCATCAGCACGGCCTACGTCAAGTTCGAGACCGAGCTGGGAACGACGACCGCCGGCCGGGCCGCGATCGTGTTTCAGCCGCTCGCCACGTCGGACTTCACCTCGATCGTCAAGGACATGGAGCAGGTCGTGCAGGCCACCTCCGCCGACAGCGGCACCACCGTGGAGACCGACGATGACAGCTACGGATTCCGGTGGCTCATCCTCCGGGGCCCGGATTTCGATTCGCTGGTGGTGGGGGTAAATGCGGTGAGCGGCGCGCTGGAGGGGGGCGGCTATGGCGATCGCGTCCTGTGCGCGGTATTCGCCTTCCAGGACGAGCAGAAGCAGCGCGTCTACTGGATCTACAACTACAAGCGCGGGCAGTTCTATCCCTTCGTCCCCGCCGGAGGCGAGCAGCAGCGCAACGTGGAGCGCGAATTCGTCCTCAAGGCGCAGGTGGGCAATGAGCTCCCCGTGGAGCAGGAGCACGAGCGCTGGTTCCCGCTGTGGGGGATCCCGATCTGAGCCCGGAGGAGCGTACGCCAGCGGAGAGTGAGCGCGGACGCGGGCTGGTGGTGTTTGGCGGATCGACCGGCCCGAGGCGTGCGCGCTGGATCGGCCGTTACCTTCCGTTCCTGGCCACGGTCGCCGCCGGCGCCGTCCTGGTGGCGATCATCGCGGGCATTTTCGGCCACTGAGCGCCACGGTTTCATGCTCCCGACATTCCTGATCATCGGCGCTCAAAAGGCGGCCAGCACGGCGCTCTGGAGGATGCTCACCGAACACCCAGATGTGTTCATACCTGAGATGAAGGAGACCGACTTCCTCCTCGGGACGGACCAGTCCGGGCGGGGGCGGGCCTGGTACGAGTCGTTGTATGAGGCTGCTGGGGAGGCACGACATCGCGGGGATGCGTCGCCGAGCTACAGCATGTTTCCCTTCTTCAGAGGCGTCCCTGAGCGGGCGGCGGAGCTCGTGCCGGAGGCTCGGATCATCTACATCATCCGTCATCCCGTGAAGCGCATGATCTCCCACTGGATGAACGCCACATCCATTGGCAACGAGTACCGCACGATCGAGGA
>JBJMLC010000033.1:0-11693 GCA_045805485.1 Solirubrobacteraceae bacterium
AGGCTGGCCGCCACGCGCCCGTCGCACGCTTGTTCCTGGATCGGGAGCCAAGCACGTCTGACTACTGAACGGGCCAGGACCCCAGAACTTCCGCCGGGGTTGGCCAAGATTGGGGTCTTGACCCGATTGAGCGCCGCCCCGCTGGTGACGAAATTGCGCATATGAGCGCGAACCGCGAAGCGAAACTCCAGCAGGTGCTCCAGTTATTCAGGGCGGGGAGCTATCGCGTCGATCCCGACGCGGTGGCCGACGCCATCATGCAACGTTTTTCCAGTTCAGCCGGAAGCGGACGCGTGCCCTCCCGTGACACCGGCCGAGCGCGGCTCAGGAGTGTCCTCCTGGTCGGCGCCGGCTCCGCCCGGACCCGGGCCCTCTGAGTCTCCCCCTGCTCAGGGCCCGGGTCCCGATTTTGGTCCCCCAATGGTCGTGAGCGTCGCGCCTCCGTGGTGGCGCGACGCTCACGCCAGCTGCACGGCTCGCCGGCGTGAGGCCAGAGCCACCACGGCAGCCGCCAGCGTGGCCAGGCACCCGAGGGCGAACGGCGCCCCGGTTCCGCCACCGGAGATGACCGCGCCCGCGGCAGCCGATCCAGCCGCGATCCCGCCCACCAGGGCCGAGGTGACCCAGGTGAACGCCTCGGTCTCACTGCCCTCGCTGACCGTGCGCCCCACGAGGGCGTATTGACACGAGAACAGTGGGGCGATGGCCAATCCGGCCACCAGTGCGCAGAACGCCCCGGCCGGAATCGAGCGGGCCAGGATCAACGGAGCGGTAAACGCCACCCCGGCCACGAGCAACATCCGGTACCGGGTGGACAGTGGAGACCTCCAGGTCCGGGACCCGAACCACAGCCCGCCCAGCATGCTCCCGACGCTCCACAGCGCGAGCAGCACGCCGGAAGCAGACCGGGACCCGGCGTGAAGCGCCAAGGAGGGAAGCCCCACTTCCACCGCGCCCAGTCCAAACCCGGTCAGCGCGATCGGACCCAGCAGCCTGCGCAGCGTCCCGCTGGATAGGGCGGACACCCGGGACTGCGGCTCGTGGAGGACTGGCTGCTGAGCCGCCAGAGGCGAGCGGACGAACAGGACGGTGCCGCAGACGCAGATCGGACCCAGCATCAGCAGTCCCCAGGACGGACTCGTGAGCGCCACGACCAGCGCGACCAGGAACGGGCCGAGGATCCAGATGATCTCCTGGGCCACCGACTCCAGCGCGTAGGCAGATTCTCGGGCGCCGTGGTCGTCGATCACCTCGCGGAGAATCGCCCGGACGGTGGGAGCTATCGAAGGCACGAGCGCCCCGACCAGGGCCGAGAGCAGGATGAGCAACCCGGCGGGCGCTCCCCAGTGCGCCGCCGAGACGAGGAGGACCAGCACACCCGTCTGCGCGACCGCCACCGGGACGAGGATCCGGGCGCGCCCGCACCGGTCGATCAGCCGTCCCTGCACGGGTGCGATCGCCGCGCTGGCGAGCGCGTTGGCGCCCACCGCGGCACCCGCCGCGGCATAGGAGTGAGTGGCCTCACGAACCAACAGCAGAATGGCCAGCGTCGACATGCCCTGGGGCATGCGACCCACGACGGCGCTGGCGAACAGGCGCGGCACACCGGCCACGGAGAGGACTTTTCGGTACGGCGCAAGCATCCACTCCTAATCTAGAGGAGGCTGGATGCGGCGCCCGGTCGGTGCTTGCGCGAGCGACTTAGGCGGCGGCGGTCGCGGCCAGGGGAGCCACGATGGGCTCCAGCACCGGAGTCAGGGCCGGCTCAGGCAGATCAACGATTTCGGAGTCCGCCAGGTGCTGGTGCGACGGGCAGTAGCCGTTGTGGGGAAGGGGCATCCGCTTGCACGGTGTCCCCCTCCGCGTGGAGGCGCGGCACTGCAGCGGGTTGCCCATGGCATCAAGGCCGTTCTGGGGCAGGCTGCGCAGGAAGTCATCCACCAGATCCACGTAGCGCTCGATGATCATCAGTACCCGCAACTGCGAGCTCATCGGGAAGTACGCCCGGATGTCGTTGAACAGAGTCTTGGCCGGCCGCGCGAAATACCGGCGGTCGGTCACCAATCGCTCGATCGCGGCCTCACAGGCTCGCAGCACGCGTTCATGGTTCGTGCCCCGGCCGGCGGCGTGCGGATCCTCCATGATCTCGCCGGCAATTTCGCGATAGATCGCCCGGCTGAACCCGTACATACCGCCGTACATGCACTCTCCTTGAACAGGCTTCCGTACCACTGACGTGCTCCGTGCTCAATTACTTCCCCGCGCGTATGAAGCTCAGCGCAGGAAAATTGTTGAGCGGGCGTTAAGCCGTTCTTGAACGCACTCCACTCAGAACGCTCTATCCCCGCACGATTCCCGGGGGTCCGCCGAGCGACGCGATCAGCGCCGAAAAGCTCTTGCCGGCCGCGGTTGGGGCGTCGCTTGAGTCCATGGAGCTGCTCCACTCGCCGATGCTGCGGGCATACGTCTCGGTGCCGATGCCGGCGCCCCATCCGATCTCGATCCCGCCGCTAACGGTTGCGATCGCCTGGCCGGGGCTGACGTTCTGTCCGACGTGCAGGCCGCTGGCCGGCGAGATTTCCTCGGCGTAGTAGACATAACGGCCGGCGTCAGGCCCGCTTGAGAGGCGGTACTCGATGAACGCACCGGGCCACCCAGTTCCAGACGTGGCCACATACGTGACCGTCCCGGCGCCGAGCGCGGTCAGCGTGCCCGACCCGGAGTAGTCGACGCCCTGGTCGACGCGCTCGGGGGTCAGGCTGGCGTGCGCCAGCGGGTTGACGTAGCCACCGGCCGGGCTGGCCGCGGTGTGCTTGGGGGTATCTGAGGCGGCGTGATGGACCGCTGTCGCGCTGTGTGCGGTTGCCGGTGCGTGCGTTACAGGTGTGTGCTTTGCCGGGTGGGCATGCTGAACGCTGGCCGTGTGGACCTTATGCACGGCGGGTCGATGCGTGACGGTCGCCGGCTTCTGTGTGTCGGGTGCGGTGTGGTGAACCGGAGCCGGAGTCGGGGCGCTGACGTGTGAGCTGGCGGGCTTTGCGGCTGCCCGAGGCGCGGGGCGCGCCGGCGCGCGGGGGGTTTTGACCACGTGGGCGAGACTCGGGACGCGCTGGACCAGATGGTCGACTGATGGCTGGCTCACATCCGCCCGGAGCGTGACGCTGTCCACGTGTGGTGAGGCGCTCCGCCCGCCGAGCAGGCTCGGCAGCGTGACGGCCATGAGCGCGAGCGTGGTGATTCCGCCGGCACCCACGCCGAGGGCCGGCATCATCGGGCGCCTGGCCGAGGCGTCTCGGCGCAGCTTCCAGTAATCGGCGTACTGGAGCATGAATTCCTCATCCGTCAGGTCGCGGTCCGGCCGCAGCCGAGCCAGCTCAGGCGAACTGCGTGGCAATCGCCCTCTTCGGGCGAGCGATCGCTCGAGGGATAGCTGGCACAGCTCAACCTCTCCGAGGTCGCGCACGGTCTCCACAAAGCCTCCTTAGTCTTCGTAGCCTGCGGAGTTAGCTGACGGGCTCGCGCTGAGCGCTACGCCGCACTTGGGTGGCGATTCGCCCCGGCGGTCAACTTGACCGCGTTGGGTTCCCCGCTCGCCGGCCACGGATGGTCCGACGACTCGGCTCGTTATGTTGCCGCGGCACGGTACCAGCCTCGTCTGCTGAATGAGGCACCGCCTGCCCCGTATCGTCTTCATCCGAACATGCCGACCTCCGATCCTTACCAGGTGCTCGGTGTGAGCCGGACCGCCTCCGACGAGGAAATCCGGACGGCCTATCGCAGGCTGGTCCAGCTCCACCACCCGGATCACAACAACGGGTCGGAGGAGTCCGAGCGCCGCTTCGAGGAGGTCCAGGACGCGTACGCGCGGGTGCTTAAGTCGCGTCGCGAGGCGCCCGCACCCGGGCCGTCCGCCGACCCCGAGGTCGAAACCCGCATCGCCGACCTGGAGCGCCAGGTGCGCGAGGCCCATGCCGCGCGAGAGCGGGCTCAGCGGGCGGCGCAGGAGGCCGCCGCCCAGACGGAGCGCCGGCCCTCCGACGAGGAGCTCGGCTACGTCACCACAGAGGACACTCTGTCCCAGGTGCTGGACGACGCCCGCAGCGAGCTGGCGGCGCGGTTTGGCGAGGGCGGCAACCGGCCGACAGCCGCCCGGGTGGCCGACCTGCTGGAGGAGCTGGCGGCCAAGCTCCGTCGCGAGTCCCGCGGCGACCGCTGAGTCTCAGCGGGGGCACCGGCCGAGGTAGGCGGCCAGGGTGCCTTTTCCGTGCAGCGTGACCCGGAGCACGTCCGTCCGGGTGGCGTAGCTGCGTCGCGGCAGCGTCCGACCTCGCCACATCAGCCTGGTGGTGCAGCGCGGGAGCTGGGCCTCCAGATCAAGTGATCTGAGCGATTTGCCCCTCACGCGGAGCGTCCAGACTCGTTGGCCGAGCTGAGACTGGAAGGTGGTTCCGAGCGCCACGGCGGCGGATTTTCCGTGCGGCCAGGCCAGGACGTGAAGGCGTCCCTGGCGATCACCCAGGTGCACGAGGTGCCTGCCGTAGGGCGCGAGCGTGGCCACATCCGGCGGGATCAACGGCAGCAGCGCGCCGGCGCGGATGAACAGGGGGATCTGGTTCAGAGGGGCTGCCACCTTGGGGCTCGTGTCTCCCCTGATCATGTGCGCCGGGCGCACGTGGAAGCTCCCGTCACCCGTCCGGTAGGAGACGGCGCGCCAGAAGTTGAGCCAGCTTCCTTTGGGCAGCGGCACGCTGGCCGAGCGCTTGCCGGCGGTGGTGACAGGGGCCACCAGCAGGTCGGGGCCAAAGAGGTATCGGGGCATGCCCCGCCAGCTCCGCGGATCTCCGGGGTAGGCCAGGCCAAGAGACTCCATCAGCGGCACCCCGCGGCCCTCGTATTGCCTGGCCGCGGAGGCGATGTAGGGGTAGAGCTGGGTGCGCAGCTTCGCATAGCGCCGCCAGATGGGCTCGACGCCCGCGTCCCAGATCTGGGCTCGTGCCGTGCTCCATTGCGGACTCGTGAATCCTTCGGACTCGGTGCGCATCACGCCTGAGAAGGCGCCCATCTCCAGCCAGCGCGACAGCAGCTCCGAGGTGGGCGGCGGGGCGCTGATGGAGAAGAAGCCGCCGATGTCCGAGCCGTAGAACCCCAGTCCGGAATACCCGTAGTTCAGGCCCTGCGTGACCATCGACGCGAGGCCGTCGATCCCGTCCCAGTCCGTGGTGGGATCCCCGCTCCAGACGACCGGTGTGCAGGCTGCGGACCCGGTCCACCCGGAGCGGTCGAACTCGATCACCGGCCGTGGCTCGCCGGAGGTCTCCTGGTACGCGGCGCAGTGATAGAGCCGGGGATAGAGGTTGTGCAGGGCCTTGCCCGTGATGCCGTTGCGGGCCACCGCATCCGGTGGGGTGTACTCACCGAAATCCTCCATCCATCCCTGATAGCCGTTGCCCACGGCCTCCTTCAACAGGCGCCGGTAGAAGGCACGCCCGGCGGGCGCGGTGAAGTCGAACTCGGCCACCATGTACTGGTTGTAGTGGAGCGGGTAGGGCTGGCCGGCGCGGTTCTCCAGCAGCGCACCGGCCTGCTGGGCCTGCGAGAACAGCGGCTGATACTGGTAGGAGATCATCGGGTTGAAGTACGTGGTCACGGCGTAACCCGCCCCGTGGATGCGCCTCACCAGGGCGCGCTCAGTCCGGTCGTTCTGGCCGCCACCGGGCAGGTAATGCGTGTAGGTCATGATCAGAGAGCCGGGGACGTCCTGGCGGCGAAAGCGCGTCGGCAGCGCGGCGTCATCGGGTCCGGTGGGCTGCCACCACGGCCCCAGCACCCAGGGCGCGGCCGGCGAGGGCTGACGCCCGACGGTGGCGGAGAAACGGCGCACCACGTCCAGCGGCCTCGGCCCGGCGAACACGCGGTAGGCGAGATGAGAGGCGTCGGCCTCCACGTCCCAGGCCCTGGAGCTATCTGTGCGCAGGCGAAACAGGCTGCGCTGGGTGTTGTCGAGCAGGAAACCGTAGCCGCGACTGGACACCAGCCAGGGCATCGGGAAGTAAGCACCGTCATCCCTGGTGGAGTACGTCCAGGGCTCGATGAACGGGGGGATGAACGGCCGATCTGAGGGGCGCCACACCCCCTCCTCAGACCAGTCCTCGACTGTGCTCCCCGACTGATCCAGCAGGTTCTGGCGGCCGCCGAAGCCCGAGAGGTGCTCGGTTCGAGCGCTTCTGAAGCTCTCCGCCATCTGGGTGATGCCCGGAGCGCCGGTGACCGCCGCGTGGACGGCGATCACTCCGGACCGCGCCGGGGTCACCGACACATCCAGCCGGCGCCCGCTCGGATCGTTCGTGGCCAGCGTGGCCTGGAGCCCGGTGCCCCTCCTGCGGACCTTCACAGCTCTCGTGGCATGCCACCAGCCGGTGGACGGCGGTCCCGAGGGCGTGCCCCCGTAGGCCGGGACCGGCGCCGAGCCGAAGGCGAGCGTGCCGTACGGGGAGCCCGTCGTGCCCGGCAGCTCGATCAGCTTGGGGCCCCTGGCCTGGGCGAACCGGAGCCTCCAGGGATTGGTGGTGATTACCGCCCTGAGTGGCCCTGAACGGACCACCTGTGTGGCGGCGCGGGCGGCCGAGGGGGCTGCGGTGCAGGCGATGGCGAGGGCGAGGACGAGTCGCCGGCTCATGAGCCGTATCCCGGGCGGGCGACGGCCAGCTTGTCGGCTGCCATTTCGCGCAGTTCTGCGGCCAGAAGCTCGTGCCTGTCGTCCAGCTCGCCCTCGCGGATGGCCCGCGCCAGCTCGCGGTTGTTCTCAAAGCCCAGGCGATCCAATCTCTCGCGATGCGCTTTCGCCTGCTCCTCCCCCAGCTGGAGCTCCCGCTCGACGATCGATAGGACATTCGCGGCCACCTTGAGGTGAAAGCGCAACCGACCCTCGGTCGTGGGCTCCACCTCGTTCGTAAGGAACTCGCGAACGGCCTCCAGCAGGGTGGGCGCGTCCGGCTGGTCGTGAGGGTCGCTCATCCGATCACCTCGAGCATGGCCAGGGCGTCCCACTCCTGCTCGCACGCGCGGCGCCCGATCGCCGCCAGCTCCACCGATCGTGTCTCCCCGGTGAGGTGGCGAGAGGCCTGGACGAGGCACAGCACTCCCCACCAGACGGTGCTGGCGGTCTGCCACCACAGGAGCTCCTCCAGCGTGACATCGGAGCCGTAGGACTGAAGCAATGCCTCGTACGTGCCCACGCCGGCCACCGGCTTCTCGCCCCCAAATCGCCACGCCGGCACGCACAGGTAGCCCAGGTCCTCAAGCGGATCGCCGAGGTGTACCAGCTCCCAGTCCAGCACCGCGCTGATCCCGGGGTCGTCGATCAGGAGGTTGCCCAGACGGAAGTCCCCGTGGACGACGGTGTGTGGACGAGATCGCGGCCGCTTCAGCTCCAGGCGACGTAGAACGAGCTCGAACGCGGGGTTTGACGCCTCGACTCGATCCAGAACCTCGTAGCAGCGCGTGATGGGGTCCTGGGTGTGCAGCCCCGGCATGGCATCGATGGGGATCGAATGCAGCCGGGCCAGGGTCTCGCCGCACTGCGCGGCCAGGCCGTCCAGGGCCTCGGCGTACCGCGGGTCCCGCCGGATCCGCTGGGGCAGCGCCTCCCCGGGCATCTGCTCCAGGATGAGCGCGGCACTCTCCAGGGGGCCGCCCCGTTCGCACACGGCCAGCACCCGTGCGACGGGCACGCCGGCCGCGGCGGCGGCGCGCAGGATCCTGGCCTCGGACTCGATCCCGGCGTGGACACCGTCTCCCCGGTCTCCCGGAGGGATGCGCTGAAGGATGGCCTTTGTGCCATCGGCGGTGACGAACGACCAGGTCTCCCGGTGGGCACCCGCGGACAGCCGCGTCAGCTCACCGACCGGTCCGCCGAGGACTTCATGGAGTGCGTCTGCCAGCTCGCGCATCGACTCGGTAGATTCGCCCATTCACATGGATTACGGCATCGTGGCCTACGCGGCGTATCTGCCGCGGCACCGTCTTCCGCACTCGCAGCTTGAGGCTCAGCTCCAGACGCGTGGCGGCGGTGGCCAGCGCATTCTGGCCTCCTACGACGAGGATTCGACGACGATGGCCGTGGAGGCGTCTCGGCGAGTGGCCGATGGGTCCCCGCCCGGGGCCATCTACTTCGCCACCACCACTCCCCCCTACCTGGACAAGACGAACGCCGCGGCCATCCACAGCGCGCTTGACCTGGGGCACGACGGCTTTGCGGTGGACATGGCGGGTTCGGCGCGCTCGGCGGTTGGCGCGTTGCGGGCCGCCTTCGCCGGCGGCGGGCTGGCCGTGCTGTCAGACCTGCGCACGGGGCTGCCGATGTCGGCCGAGGAGCGGGACGGAACCGACGGCGCGGTGGCCTTCCTATTCGGACCGGCCTCCGACGCGACCGTGGAGACCGTCTCCGAGGCCTCCACCACGGCGGAGTTCCTGGATCGCTGGCGGCTGCCCGGGCAGCTGGCCAGCTCGCAGTGGGAGGAGCGATTCGGGCTGGAGGTCTACATGCCGCTGATCCAGAAGGCGGTGGGTCGTGCTCTCTCTGCTGCCGGGCTCGAGCGCGTCGATCACGTGATCGTGTCCTCGCCGCACGCGCGGGTGGCCAGCGCGGCGGCTCGCGGGCTCCCCGGCGAACCGGCGCCGTCGCCAATCGGCAACGCGGGCGCCGCGGACGCGGGTTTGCGGCTGGCCGCCGTGCTTGATGGCGCCTCGCCCGGCCAGACGATCCTGCTCGTCAGCGCGGCCGATGGCTGCGACGCGATCGTCCTGCGGGTGGGTGATGGGATCGCGGGCGCGCGGCGCGGCGTGCCGGTGGCCGAGCAGGTCGAGGGCGGCCGCGAGGTGACCTACGCCCAGTACCTGACGTGGCGCGGGCTGCTGGAGCGCGAGCCTCCCCGCCGCCCCGAGCCCGACCGTCCCGCCGGGCCTCCCTCAGCCCGGGCGGAGGCCTGGAAGTTCGCGTTCGTGGGAAGCGCGTGCCAGGAATGCGGGCAGGTCCACGTTCCGCCCCGGCGGGTGTGCGTGAGCTGCGGCGCGGTCGACAAGATGGACCGCCGGCCGCTGGCCGACAAGCCCGGAACCGTCGCCACCTACACCGTCGACCGTCTGGCCTTCTCACCCTCGCCGCCGATGATCGACGCCGTCGTGGACTTCGACGACGGCGGGCGCTATACGCTGGAGGTGGCCGACGCCGCTCCTGACGAGGTCGACATCGGAACGCGGATCGAGTTGACTTTTCGCCGGCTGTACACGGCCGGCGGTGTGCACAACTACTTCTGGAAAGTGAGGCCGATCTGATGGCTTCTCATGGGATCAAGGACCGGGTGGCGATCGTGGGAATGGGATGCACGTCGTTCGGCGAGCGCTGGGACAAGTCAGCCGACGACCTGCTGATCGACGCCACCGAGGAGTGCTTCTCCTCGACGCCGACGGTGAGCAAGGAAGATGTGGATGCCTTCTGGCTGGGGACACTGAGCTCCGGACAGTCCGGTCTGGTCCTGAGTCAGCCGCTGGGGATCGACTACAAGCCGGTCACGCGGGTGGAGAACTACTGCGCCACCGGCTCGGAGGCCTTTCGCAACGCCTGCTATGCCGTGGCCTCAGGCGCCTATGACCTGGTCATGGCCGTGGGCGTGGAGAAGCTGAAGGACTCGGGCTACTCCGGGCTCGTCACCTCCGGGGGAAGGGCCACCGACGGCACCGGCCCGGAGGCCCAGACGGCGCCGGCGTCGTTCTCGCTGCTTGATCCGGCGTACTGCAAGAAGTACGGCGTCGATCCGGCGGGGATGCGTGAGGCCATGACGCACGTGGCCTGGAAGAACCACTTCAACGGCGCGCTCAACCCCCGGGCCCAGTTCCGCAAGGAGGTGCCCAAGGAGAAGATCGCCGCGGGCGCCGGGCGGGTGGCCGGGCGCCTGGGAGTGTTCGACTGCTCTGGCGTATCCGACGGCGCGGCCTGCGCGCTGATCGCCCGAGCCGAGGACGCAGAGAAGTACACAGACCGGCCGATGTACGTCAAGGCGCTGTCGATGGTCGCCGGCCCGGCCAGCGGACCAATCGACCCCTCATATGACTACACGACGTTCCACGAGGTCACGCGCTGTGCCGCCGACGCCTACCAGCAGGCCGACGTGTCAGACCCCCGCAAGGAGATCTCGCTGGCCGAGGTCCACGACTGCTTCACCCCCACCGAGCTGGTGCTGATGGAGGACCTGGGGTTCTCAGAGCGCGGTGAGGCCTGGCGCGACGAGCTGGACGGCTCGTTCGAGCTGGGCGGCCGGCTCCCGGTCAACCCAGACGGCGGCCTGAAGTCCTTCGGCCACCCGATCGGAGCGAGCGGCCTGCGGATGCTGTTCGAGTGCTGGCTCCAGTTCCGGAGCGAGGCGGGGGACCGTCAGGTCGACGACCCCCAGCTGGCGATGACACACAACCTCGGGGGCCGGCCGGGGGCGTGCGTGTCGTTTATTTCGATAGTGGGGGCTGAGGCGGGGTAGGGGCGGGCTCCTAAGTCCCGAGTTTGGCGAGGAGGAGGTGCGTTGCGTGCTCGCCGTGGCCCTACAGAAAAACCCTGCTCGATGTGGATGAGCTGTAGTGTGGTCCTTCGACCGCGTGGTGGGCGCACCCCAATTGAACTCCCCGAGGGGTCGGCAAAACACTTGGCAGCGAGGCGTCATCTCGATGGCTGATGATGAAAACGTCGCGGCCCGGCCATCGCTAACGCGCAGACCTCTTCTCACCGCCTGAGGCGGGACGAACGCACTCGAACGGGGACCTCCGCGAAAGGGGACCGAAATGTTGCTCGCAACGACGCAGGTCGAGGACTTCGACCGCTTCCTCGACATCTTCTTTACCAAGGGCGCCGAGAAGCGCCAGGAGCACGGGTCCGAGGGTGCACTCGTCTTCCGCGATCCCCCGAGGACGATCGGGTCTGGGTGGTCTTCGACTGGGACGAGCAGGGCTGGCAGAGCGTCGAGTCCGTCCCCTCAGTCCGCCCACCATGAAGGAAGGCGGGCACAAGGGGAGGCAGCAGGCAGCCCAGTTCGCCGGCCAGTGCGGTAGCTGACCGTACCCGCGAGGGGGCAACCGCAGCATTCTCGAAAACCTACAAAAGTCAATCGCCGAGGACTCGTTAGGGCCTCGGTAGCGAAGGAGTCATCACGATGACCGCAGATGAAAACGTAGCGACCATGCGACGCGCTTACGAGGCGTTCAACACGGGCGACATGAACACGCTGACCGAGCTCATGGACGACACTGTGTGGCACCTGCCAGGCCGGAGCCCGATGGCCGGCAATTATGAGGGGCGCGGGGCGACCTTGGCGTACTTCGGCCAGCTGGCGCAGGAGACCGGTGGGACCTTCCGGGCCGAGTTGCAGCACATGGCTGCAGACGGCGACAACCGCGTGGTCGGCATCCAGCGCAGCACCGCTGACCGAAACGGCAAGCACCTTGATGTTGCCGACTGCATCGTCTTCGAGCTCAAAGACGGCCTGGTGACTGACGGCCGGGAGCACTTCGAGGACCTCTATGCGTGGGACGAGTTCTGGTCATAGTCCCACCGGCGCACGCGCCGGGTCACGCCGCGCCTCGCGGCTCGAGATAGCTTGAGCCGCGAGGCGCAGGGGGCTCTGAACACGGCAAGTCCCAGCGCTGCGCGC
>JBJMLC010000034.1:0-4390 GCA_045805485.1 Solirubrobacteraceae bacterium
GCCGGAATGAACAGCATCCCCGCCGACGAGACGCGCCTGGCCTCGAGCATCGGGCGACGATGATAAGAGCCCGCTGGCCGGCCGGCGCAGGTAACGGTGGGCGGCCGGCACGGGCACCGCGACCCCGAGGAATTCCTTCACGTACGCTGTCGCGACGATGAGGACAGGCACCGCGGCTGGGTCCGTACCTCAACTAGAAGGGGATCCCGGCCGCGCGGCTGAGATCAGCGTCGTGATCGTCAGCTGGAACTCCGGAGACGATCTCCTGAACTGCCTGCGGTCGCTTGAGCAGCATCCTCCCGAGGCGAGCTGGGAGGCGATCGTGGTGGACAACGGCTCCAGTGACGGGAGCATCGAGCGCGTGCGAGCCGAGCTGCCGTGGGTTCGGCTGATCGTCAACACACGCAATCGAGGTCTGGCCGCGGCCAACAACCAGGGCCTGATGGCCTCCCGGGCCCCGTTTGCGCTCATCTGCAATCCGGACATCGTGTTTTCGGCCGGGTCCATCGACGCGCTGCTCGATGTCCTGCGCCGCAGGGAGCGCGCTGCATTCGCAGTCGCCAACCTCCGCTACCCGGACGGGCAACCGCAGACCTCCGCCGGGTCCCTCCCGTCACTGGCAGAAGCCATCGTGGGATGGCGTCTGAGTCGCCACCTCCCCGGCGGAAACGGCACCCGGACGTGGTGGCATGAATGGCCACACGACGAGGAGCGGTCAATTGGCCACGGAGCCGAGGCGTGCTACCTGGTCCGTCGAGACGCGGTGGCCGAGATCGGCCTTCAGGACGAGCGGTTCATCCTTGACTGGGAGGGAATCGACTGGAGCGCCCGGGCATGGACCGCCGGGTGGGAGATCTGGTTCTCGCCCCAGGCGGTCATCACCCATGTCGGCGGGTCAAGCGTCAAGCAGGTCACGGTGCGCTGGATCGCGTCGACGCATCTCGGGATGTACCGCTACTTCCGGAGCCGGGTCTCCCCCTGGACGCGCCCGATCCTGGCGGTCGTGGTGGCCGCGCGGGCGATCCTGAAGCTCGCGCTGGCTAGGACCGGCGCTGAGGCGTACGCCCTGATCAAGCGGGACGATGCCGGCCTCGCCGAGGACCCAGGCGCCGTTGGCGAGTAGTCCCCAAGGCGCCGAGTGAGCCGGCTCCGGTTGGCCATCGACGGACGTCCCCTGCAGGGCGAGCCTCTGGGCGTGGCCCGCTACCTCTCGGGCGTCCTGCCTGTCCTGGCCCAGGATGCCGATGTCTTTGTGCTCCTAGAAGGGCGACGGCCTGTTCCCCAGGAGACTCTCGATGGGATCCAGACCGTGCCGCTGTCAGCGCCCAGAGGCGTTCCAGCCCTGGGATGGCTCGAGCTGGCGGTCGCACCGTGGCTCAGGCGCTTTGACGGCGTGTTTCACGGCGCCTTCAACCTACTTCCGCTGACGTGGAGGGGAGCTTCGGTCCTCACGCTCCACGATCTGGCTCCACAGCTCCATCCTGAGGACTTCCGGCTTGATAGACAGATCGCTTGGCGCCTGAACATGCGCGCCGCGGTCCGGCGAGCGAGGCGGATCACCACGGTCTCGGAGTTCGTCAGAGGCCAGATCGTGGAGTACTTCAAGCTCGCGCCTGAGCAGGTGGTGGTGGCCCCGGACGCGGTCGCCCCCGTGTTCAATCCTGACCGAGCGGCCCGGGCGCCCGAGCTGGCTCGGGCCCTGGGCATCGCCCCTCCCTACATCGTCGCCCTGGGCGGCGCGCCGCGACGCGGGCTGCCCGTGGCGATCGAGGCCTGGCGTACGGTCAAGCGGCAACGGGAGGCGACAGGAGCACCAACCGTGGCGCTCGCCGTGCTGGGCCAGGCCGACATCGCGCCCGAGCCGGGGCTGGTGCAACTGCGCCCGCTGGAGGATGAGGACTGGGCGACCCTCCTGGCCGGGGCGCAGGCCCTCTGCTACCCCACGCGATACGAGGGCTTCGGACTGCCGGCGCTGGAGGCGGCGGCCAGCGGCACTCCGGTGGTCTGCACGCCGGTGGCGTCGCTGCCCGAGGTGCTGGGCGATGCTGGCTGCTGGGCCGCCTCCCCCTCTCCAGACGCGATCGCCGAGGTCCTCCACCGCGTCCTGCACGACCCGCAGTGGCACGGCGAGCGGCGCTCGGCGGGGCTCGAACAGGCCCGGTCAGCGACCTCCTTCGCCCAGACGGCGGCGATCCTGCTGGAGGCCTACCGCCAAGCCGCCGCCTGAAGCCTGCAAGCCCAGGCCGCTCGCCACGTTATATGGGCGTGAGCGGGAGATGAGCGGGCAGGTGCAGCTGGAGAAGGTGGCGGGCGCGCCGGCCGAGGCGATCCCGCTCAGCGTCCGCAGGCGGGCGCGGCGGACGGGTCTGAGCGCGGCGCTCGTGCTGCTGACCCGAGACTCGGCGACGGAGCTTGAGCAGTCCCTGGAGCCGTTGCGCCAGGCGGCCGCAGCCGCCCGCGCCGAGCTGCTGTTCGTGGACCTTGGCTCCACCGACGCCACCCGCGAGTACGCGTCCTCCGCTGCCCCCGGCGCCCGAGGCGTGTGGCTGGAACGAGACGACCGGTTCGCCGACGCCCTGGCCGTGACCAGCGCGGTCCTCACAGCCGACGTGGTGGTCTTCGTCAGCGCCTCGGTGGAGCCGACCGGACCTGACTCGGTCGTGCGGCTTCTGGAGCACCTGGAACAGACCCCGCCGGCGACGGCCGTGGTGCCCCTGCCGGACGGTGTGTTCGCCATTCGTCGAACCGGCTTGACCGAGATCATCGAAGGGCCCGACCGCCCGCTAGAGAACCAGGCGGACCTTCTGCTGGAACTGGTCCTCCAGGGACGCCAGGTGCACTCGGTGGACGGCGATTACTGGCGGGCGTTGCTCCCGGCCGGTAACGCCGCAGACGGACAGAGGAGTCCGGCCAAACCGCGTACCAGGCCCTTGGTCCTTCACGTCGCCGAGTGCTTCGCCGCAGGCACGGAGCGCCATCTGCTGGACCTGGTACGGCACATCGATGAAGTCGAGCACGTTCTGGCCATCCCCTCCCATCACCACGGCCGGAGCACCCACCGGGCCGCCGCGCTCGCGGCTGAGGCCGGTGCCCGGGTTGAGCTGGTGGAGCTCAGCCGCTCCAAGGCACCGCACCGGCAGGGGCTCGCGCTGGCCGCGCTGCGCCGGCTGATCCAGCAGCTGGAACCGGACGTGGTGCACGGCCACAGTTCGATCGGAGGCGCCATGGCTCGCCTGGCCGCGGCCGGGCTGTCCGTCCCCGTGGTGTACACGCCTCACGCCGTCAGCCGAGCGCGCTCGGCCCTGGCCGTGGAGCGGCTGCTCCGCGGACGAACGGACCGAGTGATCGCCGTATCAGAGAGCGAGCGGCAGTTCATCGTGGACCAGGGCGTGGCCCACGAACGGCAGGTGGTGGTCATTCCGAACGGGGTCGACCTCTCCTCGCCGCCGCCTCCGCTGCACGAACCCCTTCGGGCCCGCCTGGGGATCTCAACCGACACTCCCCTGTTCGGCTGCGTCGGTCGCCTGGCGTGGCAAAAGGCGCCCGAGATATTCGTCTCGGCGTGTGCGATCGTGAGCGATCGACTGCCCGGCGCGCATTTCGTACTCATCGGCTCGGGACCCCTCCAGAAACTCGTGGAGACGGCGGTGGCCGAGGCGGGATTAGGGGACCGGTTCCATCTGATCCCGTCACTTCCCGATGCCGCCGCGGCGCTGGAGGAGCTGGACGTGTATGCGCTGCCCTCCCGGTTCGAAGGCGGGCCCTACACGCCGGTGGAGGCCATGCGAGCGGGAACGCCGGTCGTGGTCACAAACGTGGCCGGCAACCGGGACATCGTGGAGCACTGGGTTTCCGGGCTCGTCGTGCCCCAGGACGAGCCGCATGCCCTCGCCAGTGCGATGCTGACTCTGCTCAAGGATGGCTCGCTGCGCGAGCGGCTGGTAAAGGGCGCACAGGACAGCCTTCACCGCTTTGAGGTCCGGGCCATGGCGAGGGCCACGGCCGCGGTGTATGGAGAGGTGTTCCAGACCGGCTCAGCCGCGCTCAGCCAGGGCAGTGAGGATCTGCGCATGCTGGTCCACGCTTCGCTCCCATGAGAACTCCCTGACCCGCTCCAGCCCACGGCCCGAGAACTCGAGCCAGCGGACTTCGTCGTCAAGGAGCGAACGCACAGCCGCCGCCATGGCGTTCACGTCCCCATCAGGCACGAGGATCCCAGCGTCCCCCACGACCTCGGTCAGCGAGCTGTTGGCGAAGGACACGACGGGTGTGCCGCAGGCCATGGCCTCCAGCACGGGGAAGCCGAACCCCTCGTACAGGGAGGGGTAGATGGTGAAGGCCGCCTCCCGGTAGAGCCGGCACAGCTCGACGTCGGAGACCATCCCCAGGA
>JBJMLC010000035.1:0-27221 GCA_045805485.1 Solirubrobacteraceae bacterium
CGGGCGTCCGCCGGCTCCCGAGTCCCCCTTGGTCCGGCCCGCGGCCGGGCTGCGCTTCGATCCGCTGGCCGTCCCCGGAGCGCCCGGCCCCGTCCGCTTGGTCGGGGATCGCTTGCCGGCGGCCGGACTCCGCTTGGATCCGGTGGCTGCGGATCGCTTGGCAGAGGTCCCGCCGGCCGGCTTGCCGCTGGCCGTGGATCGCTTGGCTGACGCTCCGTCGGCCGGCTTCCCGTCGGCCGGCGACCGGTTCGCGGATGTCCCGCCGCGCTTGGCGGACGTCCTGCCGGCCGGCTTGCCACTGGCCGTGGATCGCTTGGCGGACGTCCCGCCGGCCGGCTTCCCGGTGGCCGCCTTCGCGCCGCCCGCCGATCGCTTGGCGGACGCTCCGCCGCGGTTGGCCGCGGTGGTAGCGGATGAGCGCTTCGTGCCGCTTCCGCTGCGCTTGGCCGCCGTGGCCGCGGAGCGCTTCGTGCCAGTCCCAGTGCGCTTGGCGCCGGAAGCCTGAGGCCGCCGGGCCCGAGGCGCCTCGGGCGAGACGGCCACACTGGCCACCGCAGGCGCCCCGCTCGCCGCCACCGCTGCCACCGCCAGGCCACTGGCCGCCACCGGACGGGCGGCCTCCGGCCGCTCCTCGGTCGGCTCTCCGAACAGCAGTCCCAGGCCACCCGCCACGATCAGGAGCACGGCCCCCAGCGTCTCCAGGTACATCCCGGCCCCCGGAGACGAGGCGGCCCGCTGCAAGCCCGAATGGAATGAGCCCTCAAAGCCGGTCCGATGCGCGTCCGGCAGGTCGTGGAGGAGGCCGATGAGCAGGGCCATCACGCCGAGCAGCATCAGGGCGCCCAGAACCCAGCGCCCAGCCCCGCCGCGGAACGCGGCCAGTCCCAGAACGACGGCCAGGATGGCCAGAGGGATCAGCGCGTAGGAGTTGTTCGAGCCCGCCAGCGCGCTCTGGACGCTTCCTGAGTGACCGGCCACCCGGACCGAATACAGGGTTGAGAACTCGGCCACGACCAGGATCACCGCGCCCAGGAGGGCACAGCCGAGGATCGCGGCACCCAGGCCGCGGGATAGGACCAGTGGTGATGCTGCGCGGGAGAGGCGGTCGGACACCGCCCCCGCCCGATCCGCCGAGCGGCCCCGCCCAGACCGGGAATCGCTGCCGGATTCCCGGCCCGAATCCTGGTCGAACACCCGGTGCTTCCTGCTATATTCGCTTCTCGTCCCGGACGGCGGGCTCATCTGTGCGCGCTCCCGGGCACGGTGTAATCAAGCAATGGAGATCGCTGCTCCATAAGAACCCGTTCCGTCCCGACAACCGCGTCGTGAACGGGCCCATTGGGCCCTTTTTCATGTCCGGAATCCGCCGGCGACGGCCCTCCAACACAAGAAATTTCAATGCCTCGCAAGTTCAGCCTCGAGAAGACGCGCAACATCGGGATCATGGCCCACATCGACGCCGGTAAGACGACGACGACTGAGCGCATCCTCTATTACACCGGAAGGACCTACAAGATGGGGGAGGTTCATGAGGGCGCGGCCGTCATGGACTGGATGGCCCAGGAGCAGGAGCGGGGCATCACGATCACCTCCGCGGCCACGACGGCGGAATGGAAGGACTACCGGATCAACATCATCGACACGCCGGGCCACGTCGACTTCACCGTCGAGGTGGAGCGCTCGCTGCGGGTCCTGGACGGCGCCATCGCCCTGTTCGACTCCGTGGCTGGAGTCGAGCCCCAATCTGAGACCGTGTGGCGCCAGGCGGACAAGTACCGCGTTCCCCGCATCGCCTACATCAACAAGATGGACCGCATCGGGGCTGACTTCGAGCGCGGCGTTCAGACGATGGTGGACCGGCTCGGCGCCCATCCCGTTCCGATCCAGCTTCCGATCGGCACCGAGGCCGATTTCCGCGGCCTCATCGACCTGGTCCAGAACAAGGCGATCCTCTACAAGGACGAGCTGGGCAAGGATCAGGAGGTCGTCGAGGTCCCAGACCAACTGGCCGAGGAGGCCGCCGTGGCCCGGGAGCACCTACTGGAGGAGGTCTCCCACTACGACGACGAGCTGCTGGAGATGATCCTGGAGGAGCAGGAGATCTCCGTGGATCGCCTGAAGCAGGCAATCCGCAAGGCCACCCTGGAGATCCAGCTCACGCCTGTGCTGTGCGGCTCAAGCTTCAA
Source organism: Solirubrobacteraceae bacterium (assembly GCA_045805485.1). Taxonomy (GTDB): domain Bacteria; phylum Actinomycetota; class Thermoleophilia; order Solirubrobacterales; family Solirubrobacteraceae; genus Palsa-465. The sequence continues at coordinate 2,187 of JBJMLC010000035.1, forward strand.
GAACAAGGGTGTGCAGCCGCTGCTGGATGCGGTCATCGACTACCTTCCCAGCCCGCTGGACGTGCCTCCGGTGGAGGGCCACGAGCCCGCCAAGGGCTCGGCCAACGGGGATGCCCACCCGGCGGTGCGCAAGGCCTCCGACGATGAGCCGTTCGCCGCCCTGGCCTTCAAGATCATGGCCGACCCGTACGTGGGCAAGCTCACGTACTTCCGGGTGTACTCGGGCCGGCTGGAGGCCGGATCGCGGATCCTCAACGTGTCCACCGGCCGCACCGAGCGCATCGGGCGCATCCTGATGATGCACGCCAACGAGCGTGAGGAGGTGCCCGAGGTTTACGCCGGCGACATCGCCGCCGCGGTGGGCATCAAGCAGGTCTCCACGGGCGACACACTGGCCGCGCCTGACCGGCCCGTCCGTCTGGAGATGATTGAGTTTCCGGAGCCTGTCATCAAGGTGGCCATCGAGCCCAAGACGAAGGCCGATCAGGAGAAGATGTCCACGGCCCTGGGCCGGTTGGCTGAAGAGGATCCGACGTTCCAGGTCCGGACCAACGAGGAGACCGGCCAGACCGAGATCTCCGGCATGGGCGAGCTCCACCTGGAGGTCCTGGTCGACAGGATGCTGCGGGAGTACAAGGTCGACGCGAACGTGGGCCGGCCGCAGGTGTCCTACCGGGAGACGATCCGTGGCACGGCGCAGAAGGTCGAGGGCCGGCTGGTCCGGCAGACCGGAGGCTCGGGTCAGTACGGAATCGTCTACATCGACGTCGAGCCGGCCCCGGGCGAGGGGTTCGACTTCGTCAACAAGATCAAGGGCGGGGCGATCCCCACGGAGTTCATCCCGGCCGTCGAAAAGGGCATCGAGGACGCCATGGACAACGGCCCCCGGGCGGGCTACCCGATGGTCGACGTCCGGGTCACTCTCGTGGATGGCAAGTATCACGACACCGACTCTTCCGAGATCGCCTTCCGGGTGGCCGGCTCGCTGGCACTCAAGGAGGCGGCTCGCCGAGCCAAGCCGGTCCTGCTCGAGCCCGTCTTCAAGGTCGAGGTGGTCACCCCTGAGGAGTTCATGGGCGAGGTGATCGGCGACCTGAACCGCCGCCGCGGGCACGTGGCCGGGATGGAGCAGCGCGGCAACGCCCAGGCGATAACCGCGTTCGTGCCGCTGGCGGAGATGTTCGGCTACGCCACCGATGTGCGCTCCACCACCCAGGGCCGAGCGACCTACACCATGCAGTTCGAGCGGTACGACGAGGTCCCGGCCAGCATCGCGGAAAAGCTGGGCGGTGAGCTGCAACCAGCATGAGAACGCAGCTCACAGGAAGTCCGATAGATTCTCCAGGTTCGTCCTCGGACGAGCGACACCCCCTGATGAAGAAGGAGCAACACCAAAGTGGCTAAGGCCAAGTTCGAGCGCGACAAGCCCCATGTCAACGTCGGCACCATCGGTCATATCGACCATGGCAAGACGACGCTGACGGCAGCGATCACGAAGGTGCTCAACGACAAGTACGGTGGCACCGAGGTGCGATCTTTCGAGTCGATCGACAATGCTCCTGAGGAGAAGGCGCGAGGGATCACGATTGCCACCTCGCACGTGGAGTACCAGACTCCCAACCGCCATTACGCCCACGTCGACTGCCCGGGCCACGCCGACTACGTCAAGAACATGATCACGGGCGCCGCCCAGATGGACGGCGCGATCCTCGTGGTCTCGGCGGCCGATGGGCCGATGCCCCAGACGCGTGAGCACATCCTTCTGGCCCGTCAGGTGGGCGTGCCCTACATCGTCGTGTTCCTGAACAAGGTGGACATGGTCGATGACCCCGAGCTTCTGGAGCTCGTGGAGGTCGAGGTTCGCGACCTGCTCTCCGAGTACGAGTTCCCCGGCGACGACATCCCTGTCGTCAGTGGCTCGGCGCTGAAGGCCCTGGAGGGCGACGAGGAGCAGGAGGCCAAGATCCTGGAGCTGGCCGAGACCCTTGACACCTACATCCCCGAGCCGGTCCGCGACCTGGACAAGCCGTTCCTGATGCCCGTCGAGGACGTGTTCTCCATCACCGGCCGCGGCACCGTGGCCACGGGCCGGATCGAGCAGGGGATCATCAAGACCAGCGAGACGGTCGAGATCGTGGGCATCAAGGACACGAGCAACACCGTCGTCACGGGCGTCGAGATGTTCCGCAAGATCCTGGACGAGGGGCGCGCCGGCGACAACGTCGGCTGCCTGCTCCGCGGGATCAAGCGTGAGGAGATCGAGCGAGGCCAGGTGTTGGCCAAGCCCGGCTCGATCACTCCGCACACCAAGTTCAAGTCCGAGGTCTACGTCCTGAAGAAGGAGGAAGGCGGTCGTCATACCCCCTTCTTCTCCGGCTACAGGCCTCAGTTCTACTTCCGCACCACCGACGTCACCGGTGTGGCCCATCTTCCTGAAGGCACGGAGATGGTCATGCCCGGCGACAACGTCCAGATGGAGATCGAGCTGATCCAGCCGATCGCCATGGACCAGGGACTCCGATTCGCGATCCGCGAGGGTGGCCGCACGGTCGGCTCCGGGATCGTGACCGAAGTCGTCCAGTAGTTATCGGGCGGCCTGGCCCCACGGGCCCGGCCGCCTTTTTTTCGAGATACGACCTTATGGGGCGGGCCCTAAGCCCAGGGCCTGCCCCGTGTGCTGAGAAGAATTTGTCCACAATCGCGCAGAACAAAATCCGAATTCGGCAGAAGTCCTCCGACCACTCGGCGATCGAGACGGCCGCCAAGGAGATCGTGGAGACGGCCACGCGCACCGGAGCCACCGTGTCCGGCCCGGTGCCCCTGCCCACCGAGAAGAACGTGTACTGCGTGATTCGCTCGCCCTTCAAGGACAAGGACTCGCGCGAGCATTTCGAGATTCGTACCCACAAGCGGCTCATCGACATCCACCAGCCGACGCCCAAGACGGTGGACTCGCTCCAGCGTCTGGACCACCTTCCCGCCGGCGTGGATATCGAGGTCCGCCTCGCCTCGTAGGTTGCAATGACGGCGATCCTGGCCAAGAAGCTCGGCATGACCCAGCGGTTCGCGGAGGACGGGCGGGTCGAGAGGGTGACGGTTCTCCAGGCAGGCCCCTGTCCGGTCACGGCCATTCGCACGGCGGAGCGTGACGGCTACGAGGCCGTTCAGCTGGCGTTTGATGCCTGTAAGGAGAAGTCACTGACCCGTGCCGAGCTGGGCCATCTGAAGAAGGCCGACGCCTCGGCCCACCGCGTGGTGCGCGAGTTCCGTGACGAGGTCGGTGAGCTTCTGATGGGTCAGATGGTGACGGTCGAGGCCTTCTCTCCTGGGGACAAGGTGAAGGTGTCGGGCAAGTCCAAGGGCAAGGGCTTTCAGGGCACGATCAAGCGCCATAACTTCAAGAGCGGTCCCAAGTCGCACGGCTCCCACAACGTGCGGGCCCCGGGTTCGATCGGCGCATCGGCCACCCCATCCCGGGTGTTCAAGGGCATTCGCGGTCCCGGCCGTATGGGCGGTGGCCGGGTCACCCAGCGGGGACTTGAGGTCGTCGAAGTGATCGCCGACCAGAACCTGCTGCTCGTCCGCGGGGCGGTTCCGGGGGCTCGGGGCGGGACGGTGGAGGTCCGGACCGATGCCTAGCGCCAAGCGGTCCGCATCGTCCTCGGTCAAGGCCCCGAAGCTCGGAGGCGGCACCGTCAACCTGGAGGCCGGCGCGTTCGGCGCCCGGTTCAACATGGCCGTGGTCCATGAGACCGTGCGGGCCGAGCTGGCCGCTCGCCGCCGCGGCACAGCCTCCACCAAGACCCGCGGCCAGGTCTCCGGCGGCGGGGCCAAGCCCTGGCGCCAGAAGGGCACCGGGCGGGCTCGCGCCGGCTCCTCTCGCTCACCCATATGGACGGGCGGAGGGACGGTATTCGGTCCCACACCTCGTCACTACACGTTCAAGGTCAACCGCAAGGAGCGCCAGGCCGCACTGCGGAGCGCCCTGTCGGTGCATGCCGAGCGGGACTCGCTGGCCGTCTTCGACGCCGGCGTGTTCTCCGATCCCTCGACCGCTCAGGCGGTCACACTGCTGAACGACTGGGATCCCACAGATCCCGTCCTGGTCGTGATGGGCGATGAGGAAGCAGCGGCGGGAAAGTCCTTTCGAAACATCGCCCGGGTCACGGCCATCCCGGTCGGCGACGTGGGCGTCGCCGACGTGATCGGAGCGGCGTCGCTGCTCGTCTCGGAGGCCGCACTGCCAGCCCTGGTGGCGAGGGCCCTGGGGCGCGTGCGGCAGGAGGTCGCTGCCTGATGGAGCCGACGCAGGTGATCATCCGGCCGGTCATCTCCGAGAAGTCCTTCGCGCTGGCCGAGGCGGGGAAGTACACGTTCAGGGTGCACGACCGGGCCCACAAGACGGAGATCAGGCAGGCCGTGGAGCAGCTGTTCGACGTCAACGTGGTCGAGGTCCGGACGGCCTCGGTGAAGAGCAAGCCCAAGCGTCGGGGCCACACGTCGGGGCGCTCAAGAGAGTGGAAGAAGGCGATAGTTCAGGTCCGGCCGGGTCAGACGATCCCCATTTTCGTGGGACTGGAGGGGACTGAGTAATGCCCATCCGCAAGCCCAAGCCGACCTCTCCCGGCCGGCGGTTCGTGATGTATCCGGACTTCGCCGAGATCACCCGTACGGAGCCTGAGAAGTCGCTCACCGAGGGGCTCAAGAAGTCCGGGGGCCGCAATGTGTACGGCCGCAAGACCTCGCGACACCGAGGCGGCGGGGCCAAGCGGCTCTACCGAAAGATCGACTTCAAGCGGCGCAAGGACGGCGTCCCGGCCAAGGTGGCCCACATCGAGTACGACCCGAATCGCTCGGCCTACATCGCTCTGCTGCACTACGCGGACGGGGAGAAGCGCTACATCCTGGCCCCGCAGCGGCTGCGGGTGGGGATGACGGTGCAGTCAGGAGAGTCGGTCGACATCCGGGTGGGAAACAGCCTGCCGCTGGGGAACATGCCGCCCGGCACCCTCGTGCACAACGTGGAGCTGACGCCAGGGCGGGGCGGTCAGATGGCCCGGGCCGCGGGAGCCGGGGTCCAGCTTCTGGCCAAGGAGGGCGATTACGTGACGCTCAGGCTTCCCTCCGGCGAGATGCGCCTGGTGCGGGCCCAGTGCCGGGCCACCGTCGGCACCATCGGCAACACCGATCATCAGAACGTCAAGATCGGGAAGGCGGGCCGCAAGCGGCACCTTGGCGTCCGGCCCCAGACCCGCGGGACGGCAATGAACCCCGTGGACCATCCTCACGGAGGCGGCGAGGGCTCGACGACCCCGGGCCGGCACCCGGTTACCCCCTGGGGCGTCCCCACGCTGGGCTACCGCACCCGTAAGAAGGGCAAGGCCTCCGATCGCTACATCGTGCGGGGAAGAAGAAGAGGTAAGAAGAGATGAGCCGCTCCAGCAAGAAGGGACCGTTCGTGGAGGAGCGCCTGATGGCGCGGATCGAGGCTATGAACACCTCCGGCGAGAAGCGCATGCTCCGGACGTGGTCACGGACCTCGACGATCTTCCCGGAGATGGTGGGCCACACGATCGCGGTGCACGACGGCCGCAAGCACGTGCCGGTGTTCATCTCGGAGTCGATGGTTGGCCACAAGCTCGGCGAATTTGCGCCCACGCGGCTGTATCGCGGGCATGCGGGGACCGGTAGAAGGCGCTGATGGCTGACGAAGAGAAGCCCAAGCGGCCGCGGCGTCGTCGTCGCAAGGCAGAGGACCCGGAGGCCACGCCCGGCTCGGAGGCTCCGCGCGCCTCAGAGACCCCCGTGGAGGCCACGCCCGCCTCGGAGGCCCCGCGCGCCTCAGAGACCGAAGGCGAGGCGGCGGCATCCGGCGCGAGTGCCTCCGACGCGGACGCGTCCCCCACGACCAGCGTTGACGAGATCGACCCCACACCGGAGGACACCGAGGCCGCGGATGAGGCGGCCGACGTCGTGTTGGAGGCAGAGGCCGAGATCGAGCAGGACTCCGAGCCCGCGGCCGACTCCGAACCTGAGACGCCCCGGCGGCCTCGGAGGAGGTTGCGGCGTGGGGCCGGCGAGGCCGCCGAGCCCAAGGCGCCTCGCAGGCCGGCGCCCAGTCGTCGCCGGGCGCAGCGGGATCCCAGCCTGCCTCCTCCGGTGGTCCGCGCCCAGGCCAAGTACGTGCGCTCATCGGCCCGCAAGGCCCGGCTGGTGTGCGACCACATCCGGGGAAAGAGCGTGGAGGATGCCCGAGCTATCCTGGCTCTCACCCCGCGCGCCGTGGCGCGTGACTGGAGCAAGTTGCTCGAGTCCGCCGTGGCCAATGCGGAGAACAACCACGAGCTCGTGGGCGAGGATCTGTACATCAAGGCGGTCCATGCCGACGAGGGCCCCACGATCAAGCGGTTCCGCCCGCGCGCCATGGGTCGCGCGACGCGCATCCGCAAGCGAACCAGTCACCTCACGATCTTGCTTACGCCGAAGGAATAGGACAGCCATGGGACAGAAAGTCCATCCAGAGTCGATCCGTGTCGGCTACATCCACGATTGGAAGTCCAACTGGTTCAACGAGCGCCACTTCGCCGACTACCTGCATGAGGACACCCAGATCCGGCGGCACATCACGGGCCGGCTGGCCCACGCTGGGCTGTCGGACATCACGATCCGCAAGAACGCCACCGAGGTCGAGGTGAACATCCACACCGCCCGGCCGGGGATCGTCATCGGCAAGTCCGGCTCCGAGGTCGATCAGCTGCGCCGTGACCTGCACCGGATCACCTCCAAGCAGGTCAAGGTCAACATCCTCGAAATCAAGCGGCCGGAGCTGGACGCCCGCCTGGTGGCGCAGTCGATCGCCGAGCAGCTCCAGAACCGGGTGGCCTTCCGCCGGGCCATGAAGCGCGCGCTGACCAGCGCGATGCGCTCAGGAGCCAAGGGCGTGAAGGTGCAGGTATCAGGTCGCCTGGGCGGCGCCGAGATGGCTCGCACCGAGGGCTATTCAGACGGGCGCGTCCCCCTGCACACGTTGCGGGCCGACATTGACTACGGGTTCCATGAGGCCGCCACCACGTTCGGCCGGATCGGCGTCAAGTGCTGGATCAATAAGGGCGAGATCATGCCCGAGGGCTACACGGGCGCGGATCTGACAAGCATGGACGAGCCCTCCCCCCAGGCCACCGAGCGCCCCGGACGCGACGGTCGCGGCGGCGGTGGGCGGGACGGTCGGTCGCGTTCCGGTGGTGGCCGGGGAGCCGGCGGACCCGGCCGGGGACCTGGTGGGCCTGGCGGACCGGGCCGCGGAGCCGGTGGGCCTGGCGGACCCGGCCGCGGAGCCGGTGGGCCCGGCGGACCGGGCCGAGGTCCGCGCGGCGGCGGCCGAGGCGGGGGTGGTCGCAGCGGGCCGGGTGGTCGCGGAGGCGGTCGGCCTCCCGAGCAGCCGCCCAGCGGCGGTGGAGAGGATGCCTGATGCTCTCGCCCAAGCGGGTCAAGCACCGCAAGCACCACCGGGGACGTCGCGCCGGGTTCTCGCGCGGTCAGGTCAAGGTGCAATTCGGCGAGTACGGTCTCAAGGCGCTGGACGCCGGCTGGCTCTCCAATCGCCAGATCGAGGCCGCCCGAATCGCCATGACGCGCAAGATCAAGCGCGGCGGCAAGGTGTGGATCAACGTGTACCCCGACAAGCCGTTCACCAAGAAGCCGGCCGAGACGAGGATGGGCTCCGGCAAGGGCTCGCCCGAGGGCTGGGTGGCGGTGGTCAAGCCCGGGCGGGTCATGTTCGAGCTCGCCGGCGTGCCCGAGCCGCTGGCCCGCGAGGCCCTGCGCCTGGCCGGCCACAAGCTGCCCGTGCGGACCAAGTTCGTGCTCCGAGATGAGGTCTAGCCATGAGAGCAGCCGAGCTACGTGACATGAGCGAGATTGAGTTGCGCGAACACCTGCAGACAGCGCGCCGCGAGCTGTTCGGGCTGCGCTTCCAGCACGCCACCGGCGAGCTGGACAACACCGCGGGGCTGATGAAGGCCAAGAAGGAAGTGGCGCGGGCACTGACCGTGGCCAGTGAGCGAGGTTTCAAGATCGATGGCTGAAGACGAGACTCCAGAAGAAGTCGTAGAGGACACATCCTCCGCGCCTGAGGCGAGCGAGGACAGCGAACCTGAAGCCGCGCCGGCTGAGGAGGCGGCGCCGGCTGGGCCGGTGGAGACGCCGGGGCCCAAGGAGCGGCGGCGGAAGGCTCGGGCGGCCAAGGCTGCCGGCACTCCCAGCCGGGCTCAGATGAGTCCCCAGGAGCGGCAGGCCGAGCGGGATGCTGAGCGGCGGCGCAAGGCGGCGGTCCGGCGGGCCAGACGCCTGCGGGAACGCGAGCGCGACGGCGAACGCAAGCGCTCCGCCGGCGCACCTGAGCCGCTGCCGTCGCTGCGGGCCGCCCGCCCTGCTCAGGTGAAGACCAGGCAGGGCATCGTGGTCTCCGACAGCGCGACCAAGACGATCACCGTGCGGATCGACGTCACCCGTCGGCATCCCGAGTACGACAAGGTGGTGCGCACCTCGGGCACGCTGCACGCCCACGACGAGAAGGGTGAGGCTCACATCGGAGACACCGTGATCGTCCGGGAGACCAGGCCTCTTTCGCGGACCAAGCGCTGGCGACTGCTTGAAGTGGTGGAGCGGGCCAAGTGACGATCTCTGAAGGGCTCCGCAAGTGATCCAGAACGAGAGTCGGCTTCGGGTGGCGGATAACACCGGCGCTCGCGAGATCCTGGTCATCCGGATCAAGGGCGGCCACCGGCGTCGCTACGCCGGCGTGGGCGATGTCATCACCGCCACCGTCAAGCAGGCCAACCCGCAGGGCTCAGTGAAGAAGGGTGAGGTCGTGACTGCGGTGGTCGTGCGGACGAGGAAGTCCTATGGCCGGGATGACGGAACGTACATCGGCTTCGACGAGAACGCCGCCGTGCTCATCGACGCTCAGAACAATCCCCGCGGCACGCGCATCTTCGGCCCGGTGGCGCGAGAGCTGCGGGAGCGCAACTTCATGAAGATCGTCTCCCTGGCCCCGGAGGTCCTCTGAGATGGCATCAAGAATCAAGACTGGCGATGAGGTCATGGTGATCGGCGGCAAGGACCGCGGCAAGCGCGGGCGCGTCCTGCGGGTCGAGCCGGGGAAGAACCGCCTTTACGTCGAGGGCCTCAACATCGTCAAGCGCCACCAGAAGCCACGCCAGGTCGCGGGGGCGCAGCGCAACGAGCAGGTCGGCGGAGTGATCGAGAAGGAAGGCCCCATTCACATCTCCAACGTGATGATGATCGATCCCAAGCAGGGCAAGCCGACGCGCCTGGGCGTGGACGTGGAGGATGGCAAGCGCTACCGGGTGGCCCGGCGCAGCGGGACGAGGCTGGACTGAGCGGATGCCCAAGGCCAGACTGAAGACCCGTTATCTGGAGGAGATCCGCCCGGCGCTGATGGAGCGCTTCGGCTACTCCACTCCAATGCAGGCGCCGAGAATCGAGAAGGTCACCGTCAACATGGGCGTCGGCGACGCCAAGCAGGACACCAAGGTGCTGGAGGCGGCCACCGACCAGCTGGGGACGATCACCGGCCAGCGGCCCAACGTCCGCCGGGCCCGCAAGTCCATCGCTCAGTTCAAGGTCCGTGACGGGATGCCCGTCGGGGTTGCCGTGACGCTGCGCGGCGAGCGCTGCTTTGAGTTCCTGGATCGTTTGATGTCCGTGGCAATTCCCCGAATCAGGGACTTTCGTGGGCTCAACCCGCGCGCCTTCGACGGACGCGGAAACTACTCGCTCGGGGTCCGTGAGCAGATCATCTTCCCTGAGGTGGACTACGACGAGATCGATCAGGTTCGTGGGCTCGACATCACGATCACCACCACCGCCTCCAGCGACGAGGAGGCCTTCGCCCTGCTCGAGGCGATGGGGATGCCCTTCGCCCGAGACCGAGCGGCGGCCGCGACCCAGAATTAGAAGGAGAACATGGCCAAGACCTCCCAGATCGTCCGCCAGCAGCGGACACCCAAGTACAAGTCCCGGGGATACACCCGATGTCGGCGATGCGGCCGCGCCCGGGCCGTCTACCGCAAGTTCGGCCTGTGTCGGATCTGCCTGCGCGAGCTGGCTCACGAGGGGTTCATCCCGGGGATGACCAAGTCAAGCTGGTGACACTGTGTCGATGACTGACCCGATATCAGACTTCCTGACCCGGATGCGCAACGCCGCCAAGGCACAGCATCACGACGTCACGCTGCCGTCGTCAAAGCTCAAGCAGGAGCTGGCCCGGATCCTGAAAGAACAGGGCTACATCGAGGACTACGAGGTCCACGCCGCGGCAGACGACCGGCCTGGTATGGAGCTCACGGTGACGCTCAAGTACACGTCAGATCGCAAGCCCGTGATGACCGGACTGCAGCGCGTCTCTCGGCCGGGGCAGCGCACGTATGTCGATCACGCGCACATTCCGCGGATTCAGGGCGGCATGGGCACGGCCATCATCTCCACCTCACAGGGCCTGATGACCGGACACGATGCTCGCGCTGCCGGTGTGGGCGGCGAAGTCGTGGCCAGGGTCTGGTAGCCGCATGTCCCGGATCGGAAAGCAACCCATTTCGCTGCCCCCCGGCGTGACGATCTCGATCGAGCCTGAGCGGGTGACCGTCAACGGTCCCCGAGGCGAGCTGTCGGAACGGATCCATCGCGACATGGAGGTGGAGCGCGGCCCGCGCCAGGACGATCAGGACGGCGAGCAGTTGGTCGTAAAGCGTCCCACCGATCGCGGCGAGCACCGGGCGCTGCATGGGCTGACCCGGTCGCTGATCGCCAACATGGTTCAGGGCGTGACCGATGGATTCGAGAAGCGCCTTGAGATCCAGGGCGTCGGGTACCGCGCCCAGCTACGCGGCCGGGACCTTGAACTGGCCCTGGGCTACTCACATCCCGTGTCGATCAAGGCGCCTGACGGGATCGAGTTCGAGGTCCCGCAGCCCACACGGATCGTGGTCAAGGGCGCCTCCAAGCAGCAGGTGGGCGAGATCGCGGCCATCATCCGCAAGCAGCGCAAGCCGGAGCCCTATAAGGGCAAGGGCATCCGCTACGAGGGCGAATACGTGGCCCGCAAGGTGGGCAAGCGCGCATGACAGTCCTAACAGCACCACAGAGGAGGCTGAAGCGCCGCCGGCGAGTGCGGGCCAAGATCCGGGGCACCGCGGAGCGGCCCCGAATCTCGGTGTTCCGCTCCAACCGGGGGATCTTCGCCCAGCTCATCGACGACAACGCCGCGCGTACCCTGGCCGCCGTCAACTGGACCGAGCCCGAGCTGCGCAGCCTCGCCCCGCTGGAACAGGCGCGGCGGGCGGGCGAGCTCCTGGGCGAGCGGGCAGCGCAGGCGGGCGTGCAGGAGGCGGTCTTCGACCGGGGCGGCTATCAGTACCACGGGCGCGTGAAGGCACTGGCAGAGGGCGTTCGCCAGGCGGGACTGCGGGTCTGAACGGCTAACCTGAGCTAGTCATGCCCACACGTGACAGGACAGTTTCATCCTCAGGCCTGGAGCTCCAGGAGCGCGTCGTTGAGATCAACCGCGTCGCCAAGGTGGTCAAGGGCGGCCGTCGCTTCTCGTTCACGGCGCTGGTGGTGGTCGGCGACGAGCGGGAGATAGTGGGCATCGGCTACGGGAAGGCGGGCGAGGTCCCGGTGGCGATCCAGAAGGCCGTCGAGCGCGCCAAGAAGAATCTCTATCGCGTGCCCAAGCACGGGTCGACGATCACGCACCAGACCCTGGGTGTGTTCGGCGCCGGGCGGGTACTGCTCAAGCCGGCCGCACCCGGTACCGGCGTGATCGCCGGCGGTGGTGTGCGGGCGGTGCTGGAGCTGGCGGGGATCCACGACATCCTTTCCAAGAGCCTGGGGTCCCAGAACCCGATCAACCTCGTCAAGGCGACGATGGCGGGACTCGAATCGCTTCGGACTCCGGATGAGGTCGCCGATTTGCGAGGGCTCTCGGTTAACCAGGTGCTTGGGTTGTCGGCGGCGTCCGATGCGCCGGCCGGGGACGCCGACGCTCCAAGCTCGAATGGCCATGCGGATTCCGGGACCACGCGAGCGTCCGCGGCCGGCGCGTCGGACTCCGCACTGCCTGAGACAGGGTTTGAGGTTCCTGAGTCCGAGCCGAACGGCGAGTCGGAACCGACCGAGACCCTTGAGGGAGAGCAGCAGGCGTGAGCACGTTGCGGGTCACTCAGCGCCGGTCGCGCAACGGATGCGACAAGCGCCAGCGGGACACGCTGCGCTCGCTGGGGCTGCGACGGATCGGTCACACGGTGGAGGTCTCGGACTCACCTCAGATCCGAGGCATGATCGCCAAGGTCAGCCATCTGATCGAAGTGTCTGGGGAGGGCGGCAAGTGAGCCCGGGCGACGCGACTCCTGACGAGCGGATCGGGCTGCACAATCTGAAGCCGGCTCCGGGATCCCGGCGTCCACGCAAGCGGGTGGGCCGGGGCGAGGGCTCCGGCACCGGCAAGACCTCCGGTCGCGGCCAGAAGGGCTGGGGCGCGCGGTCAGGCGCCAAGCGCCGGGTCCGCTTCGAGGGGGGACAGAACCCCATTCACATGCGGATGCGGAAGCTGCGCGGTCCGCACATGAAGAAGTCGATGCCCTTCGAGCCCTTCCGCACCCACACCCAGGCGGTGAACCTGCTTGACCTGGAGGCCAGGTTTGAGTCCGGAGCAGCCGTCACCCTGGAGGCCATGAAGTCCCATGGGCTGGCTGGACGCAAGGGCGTGCCCGTCAAGGTGCTCGCCAAGGGCGAGATCTCAAAGCCGCTGACGGTCCATGCGCACGGCTTCAGCCAGGCGGCGCGGCAGAAGATCGAGGCGGCAGGCGGAACGTGCCAGGTGGTGGTTGAAAAGACGGCCGGCGCGGACTCATCCGCGCGGGAGGCGGACAAGTGATCGGGACGATCCTGGGTGCCTTCAGGATTGCGGAGATCCGCAACAAGGTTCTGTTCACCGGAGCGATGCTGGCGCTCTACCGGCTGGGCACGCACATTCCCGCTCCGGGGATCAACACCCACGCCGTAGCGGATGTCCAGAACAAACTCGGGTCGAATGGCATCTTTGGCCTGCTCAACCTGTTCTCAGGCGGCGGCCTGGGGCGGATCGCCATCTTCGCCCTGGGCATCATGCCCTACATCACCGCCTCCATCATCCTGCAGCTCCTGACGGTGGTCGTGCCCTCGCTGGAGAAACTGCAGAAGGAGGGCGAAGTTGGGCAGGCCCGGATCACGCAATACACGCGCTATCTCACGGTGGGATTGGCCTTCGCGCAGTCGATCGGCTACGTGTTCCTGTTCAAGAGCGTCCAGGCGCAGAACAGTTCCGGAGAGCCGCTGATCAACAATTTCAACCTGGCCAAGGTCTTTCTGATTGTGATCACGCTAACGGCGGGATGCGTGCTCCTGATGTGGATCGGCGAGCTCATCACCCAGCGCGGTATCGGGAACGGGATCTCCCTGCTCATCTTCGCCAGCATCGTGGCTCGGATCCCCAGCGGCGTCCAGTCCTGGTGGAACAACCCGGACCAGGTATTTCGGGTCATGATGCCCTTCATCGCGCTCGGGGTGGTGGCCGCCGTGGTGTTCGTCCAGGAGGGCCAGCGCCGGATCCCGATCCAGTACGCCAAGCGGGTCATCGGCAGGCGGATGACCCAGGGTGGCCAGACATACCTGCCGCTTCGGGTGAACATGGCGGGTGTGATCCCAGTCATCTTCGCCGCCTCGATCATGGCCATCGCGCCCACCGTGGGCCAGCTGCTGGGCGGCAACGACCCCCACAACTTCGCCTTCAAGATCTCGACGTTCTTCAGCCCCAACGGCTGGCACTACGTCGTCGGAGAGGCCATCTTCATCATCATCTTCACCTACTTCTACACGGCGGTTACGTTCAATCCCGTCGATCAGGCCGAGAACCTCAGGAAATACGGCGGGTTCATCCCAGGGGTTCGACCAGGTAGGCCCACGGCCGAGTTCCTCGACCGCATCCTGGCTCGCCTGACGTTCCCAGGAGCCTTATTCCTGGCCGCGATCGCGGCCCTGCCCACCATTCTCATCGCCAGAACCCACGCCAACTTCTTCTTCGGAGGGACATCGATTCTGATCGTCATCGGAGTGGCGCTGGACACGATGAAACAGCTCGAAGCGCAGCTGATGATGCGCAACTACGAGGGCTTCTTGAAATAAAACGCCCGGCCGGAGCCGGGCCCTCTCATGGACCTGACGGCCTCGGTCTCAGCCGCCCAGCACCCCGGAGAGTTCCCGACGGGTCTGGATGTCCAGCTTGCGGTACGCGTTGCGCAGGTGGTACTCGACGGTTTTCGGCGTCACGAATAGGGCCTGCGCGATCTGCCGGTTGCTGTGGCCACCTGACGCCATCTCGGCGATTCGCCGTTCGCTGGGAGTCAGGGACGCGGGCCCTCTGAGGAGCGCCTCCCGTCTGGGCCGCCCCCCGCTGGCCGACAGCTCCACGCGCGCTCGCTCGTACAGCGCCCTGGCGCCGCCCTCGTTGGCCAGATCAGCCGCCTCCTGCAGGGGCTCCCGAGCCGCCGCCCGCTCGTTGGCCCGGCGCAGAGCCGAGCCCAGCTCCACCAGCGCGCGGATCGTCTCCAGGCGGGGCGGCGAGGTCCTTCCCAGCCCCACCGCGTCGCGCAGGGTCTCGATGCCCTCCTCGCCCCCCTGGGCCATGCCCATGACGCGCAGAGAACGGATCTGCTGGTGCAGGACCTGCGTCTGCTGTGAGCGCTCCACCATCTGGCCGGCCAGCTCCGTTGCCTGAGCCTCGTCGCCCAGGGCCAGAGCGGAAAGGGCTGCTGAGCCCCGCCACGGGCAGTACCCAAAGAACGACACGTGCCGCTCGGCCAGATCTCCGGCGGCAAGGGCCACCTCCAGGGCCTCCGCCAGCCGGCCCTGGTTTCGCCGGAGCTCCGCCAGCGCGTACAGACGGATGGCGTCCTCCACGTCGGTGGCCTGGGGCGCTACGTCCTGGCTGAGCATTTCCTCAGCCCGGTCCAGGGAGCCCACCTCCAGCAGACAAAGGGCGTAGTGAGCCACGGCGGCCCGAGCGAACTGTCGCCATCCGAAGCGGCGAGCGTCCAGGGCAGGCTCCAGGTCGCCCATGGCCTGGGCAACGCGCCCCTGCCACAGGCGAGGCAGGCCGCGGGCATAGCTGGCCGTGGCGAACGCCTGTGGCGAGGACGTCCGGCGCGCATCCTCCAGCGCCGCCTCGGCCACTTCGATCGCGCCCTCCAGGCCACCGGCCAGGCAGAAGGCGCTGCTCACCAGGCTCCAGGCCACGCCGTCGCAGCCCTCGCGCTGCAGCAGCCGACCGTCCTCCCAGGCGCGCGCTGCCAGGTCGATCACCTCGCCGGCCGGCTGGCCCGCGAACGAGGCTTGGACGGCCGCCTGGGCCAGGAGCTGCCGCTGGCCCTGGGTTCGCGGCCGGCCTCCCGTGGGGCGCAGCAGCTCCACGGAGCGGTCGGCGGCCTGCCGCTGGAGTCCGGGGACGAGCGAGGCGGTGGCCACGAAACCGGTCTGGAGCGCGTCGTGGAGCTCCATCCGCGCCGGATCATCCGCGGGATCCCCCAGCTCGGCAAGGCCTGACTCGTAGACGGCAGCCGCCTCCTCATGCCGGCCCTGAGCGTGCAGAGCGTGGCCATGCCGCACAGCCAGCTCCGCCCGGCGCCGGGGATCCGGCGAAAGCCCAATGGCCTCGGCGATATGGTCAGCCGCTACCGGCAGCGCGAGCGAGGCCTCTGCGATCCCGAGTTCCGCCAGCACGTCGCTTCGGACGTCCGACGACGGGGGTTCGGCGAGCGCCCGCTCCAGGTAGCGCACGACCGATCGGGGGGCCGCCCGGACTCCGGCCTCTCGGGCCGCCGCCCGGAGCCGATCCACCGCCCACGGATCACCCTGGGCTCGCCCCACCAGCAGGTGGGCGGCCACGCGCTCGGCCTCGGCGTGCTCTGCGTCAAGCATGTGCGCGGCGTCCAGATGACGGCTCGCCAGCTCGGAAGCCGGAATGTCCCGGGCGACCGAATGCCGAACCAGAGGATGGACGAAGCGCAGCGGCTCGCGCGCCAGCAGCACCTCAACCGACGCCAGCGCATCCGCGGCGCCGCTTGCTCCAGAGATGTCCAGCCCGGACAGGGCAGCCGCGTGTCGCAATGGCACGTCGTCGCCCAGCACGGCCACAGCCCGGGCCAGTGCGCCCGCATCCGATCCCAGGCGCCCCACGCGGACTCTGACCGAACGGGTTACCGCGTCGGGGGCCAGCGAGCGAGCGCGCTCGGCCAGCTGGGCTGAATCGATCCCGGCCTCCTCCTTGAGCGCTGCGAGCAGTTCGCGCAGGTAGAACGGGTTGCCCGCCGTGGCCTCCGCGCAGATCCGGGCGAGCCCCGCGTCCGCGCGGGGACCCATGGCCTGCCGGACCAGCTCGGCCACGCCGTCGGCCCCTAGCGGGGTGAGCGTCTCCACCCGGACATGGCGGTGCATGGCGATCTGGTCAAGCATGTCCCGGACCTCCTCGTGCAGCCCGGGGCGTCGCGTCATGACGATCGACAGTGGCAGCTCGTCCAGGCGCTGGAGCAGATAGAGCACGAACTCCAGCGATGCGGCATCCGCCCAATGAAGGTCGTCGATGGCCAGGAGCCCAGGCCCCGTCTCCAGCGAATCGGCCAGGAGGGCGAACAGAGCGTGTGACAGAGCCAGATCGTGCCGAGGCTCGGGAGCTGCCTGCAGGAGTCCCGGTCCCACCAGAGCCCGGACCAGAGGGGGGGCCTCGCTCAACAGGGCCTGCCGCTGCTCATCGTCAAGCCCGGCCACGCTGGCCCGGGCGACCTGGGCGGCCACGCCAAAGGCCAGGTTCTGTTCAAGATCGCTTCCGGCCGCGCGCAGGATCCGCAGGCCGCGCGCCCGGGCGCCGTCCAGTGCCGCCTCGTACAGGCGCGTCTTGCCCATGCCCGGGTGGCCGAGGATCAGCAGCGCCTGCCCCCGCCCGGATGTGGCCGTGTCCAGGGCCGCGTCGATGGCCTCCAGCGCGGCTTCGCGTTCCAGCAGACCGGCTCGGCCCCGCACGCCGCGTCCTCGTCGGTCTCGCGCCTCACGCACCGCCATATTTTTTAACCTAGTAGTGGCCTAATCCTCGGGTGCATGCCTGGGGCGAAGCCGTTCGGCAGGCGCGATAGTACGGTCTGTGACTGAACGTTCGACGCAACTAAAACTGGCAGTCGACGTGGGATCGGACCCGATCACCGGCTCTCTCACCGTGGAGAGCGGGGATTCGAGGAGTTTCTGTGGCTGGATCGAGCTGGTGGAGGCGATCGAAGCCGCCAGATATAACGGTGCGGAGGCCGCCGAGAGCTTGCTGGCGGCATTCCAGGCCGAGAAAACTCTGGGGTAGTTCCCTGGGGCGAACGCCGCCGCCGTCAGGTAGCGTCGCATTATCGACATAAGGCCTGTCACTGAGCCCACGGGGCTGGTGGATCAGAGTCAGGCGATGGGGGCCCGGGGGGGCGAGAGCCGGAAAACCCTCCGGTGTGGCGCTGGGGCACACGCCACACCGGAGGTTTCCGTCTAGATGGACGGGATGTAGCCGGTCCATTCGCCGTTGACCGAGGGGAGGCATACCTTCGAGGTCAGGGCGGCCGACTCCAGGGGCCGTCAGCGCGAGGCTTGGTCGCGCGGTAGATTGACCCCCCGTGTCGGAGCTGAACCTGATCCTGTTCGGTCCACCTGGAGCCGGAAAGGGGACGCAGGCTGAGCGCCTGCGCAAGGACTTCCAGCTGCCCTACATCGCCACCGGCGACATGCTCCGGGGCCACGTCAAGGAGGGCACGGAGCTGGGCAAGCAGGCCAAGAGCTACATGGACGCCGGGGATCTGGTGCCTGACGAGCTGATCCTGGCCATGGCCCGGGAGCGGCTCCAGGAGGAGGACGCCCAGGACGGGTTCATCCTGGACGGATTCCCGCGCACCCGGGAGCAGGCAGAGGCCCTGGACGAGCAACTGGGCTCCGTCGGCCGGCGCATCACCGCGGTCCTGCTGCTGGAGGTGCCCGATGAGGAGGTGGTCAGACGGCTGTCCGGACGCAGGATCTGCGTAAAGGCTGGGCACAACTACCACGTGGAATTCGATCCCCCCAAGCACGAGGATGTGTGCGATCAGGATGGGTCTCGCCTGATCCAGCGTGACGACGACAAGCCTGAGGTGATCCAGAACCGGCTGGGCGTCTACCACAAAAAGACCAAGCCGGTCATCGGTTACTACGATGAGAAGGGCCTGCTGCGCCGGATTGACGGCACGCGCGACCCCGGCGATGTGCATGACCACATCAGGGCGGTGATCGCCACACTCCGGCTCGAGGAAGACTTCTAGGCAGCCGAGGAGCGCCAGGGACCGTGATCATCAAGAAAACCTCGGAGGAGATCGACCGGATGGCCGCCGCCGGCGCGATCCTGGTCCGGACGATGAATCTCCTGGCCGGGAAGATCAGGCCCGGCGTCACCACGGCCGAGCTTGATCAGGCGGCCGAGAAGTTCATCCGCTCCCAGGGCGCCGAGCCGGCCTTCAAGGGCTATCGGGGTTTCCCCGGGTCGATCTGCACGTCCCCCAACTCGATGATCGTCCATGGGATTCCGGGCTCATACAAGCTCAGTCGCGGGGACATCCTCTCGGTGGACATCGGCGTGGTTCGGGAGGGCTGGGTGGCAGACGCGGCCCGGACGTTCTCCGTCGGCCCGATAACTCCCATCGCCCGAAAGCTCATGGCCGCCACCGAGGAGGCGCTCTTCGCTGCCGTTGAGCAGTGCCGCCCCGGCAACCACCTGGGTGACGTATCTCACGCTGTCCAGAAGCACGTGGAGACGGAGGGCTTTTCGATCGTCCGCTCGCTGGTCGGCCACGGGATCGGCCGGAGCATGCATGAGGAGCCCCAGGTGCCCAACTACGGCGCTCCCGGCACTGGCATCCCCCTGGAGGAGGGGATGGTTCTGGCCATCGAGCCCATGGTCACCGCAGGCCGGCACGGGGTCCGAGTGGGCGAGGACCACTGGGCGATCTTCTCCCAGGATGGCTCCCTGGCGGCCCATTTCGAGTTCACGGTGGCCATCACCGCGCAGGGCCCCCGGATCCTCACGCCATGGCACGAGGCGGGCGGCGGGCAGGTGGCGGCCTGAGCGGTAGCCGGGAGCATCTCTCCGGCTGCTCGCACCAGGCAGAGGCCCACTGGAGCAGGTCGCAGCGGGCCTATCTTGCTAACATGGATCGGTGCGCTCGTAGCGCATTCTTTCGGGCTGCGAGTCGATCTTCAGCACGGTAGCGGCGACCCGTGCGGTCGCCAGAGCCGAGCTGAGGCAACTATCAGCGACCTGACGAGAGCCAAGCCAGCGTGAAAGTACGACCTTCCGTCAAGCCCATGTGTGAGAAGTGCAAGATCATCCGCCGTCACGGGCGGGTCCTGGTCATCTGCTCCAATCCGCGACACAAGCAGAGGCAGGGCTAGATGGCGCGCATCTCCGGGGTCAACATCCCCCTCAACAAGCGCGTCGAGGTCGGCCTCACGTACATCTACGGCATCGGTCGCTCGATGTCCAACCGGCTGCTGGCGCAGGCCAACATCGAGCCTGACCGAAAGGTGCGGGACCTGACCGAGGACGAGATCGTCAGGTTGCGCGAGATGATCGACAGCGGCATCACGGTGGAGGGCGACCTGCGCCGTGAGCGCTCCCAGGCTGTCAAGCGCCTGCAGGAGATCGGCTCCTACCGAGGACTGCGTCACCGCCGCGGCCTTCCGGTGCGCGGGCAGAACACCAAGACCAATGCCCGCACGCGCAAGGGCCCCAAGCGGATGCAGGTCGCCGGTAAGAAGAAGGCGGCCAAGAAGTAGTGCCCGCAGCCAGGCGCCCTCAGCGAGGCCGTCGCCGTGTCCGGAAGAACATTCCGATCGGCCAGGCTCACATCAAGACGTCGTTCAACAACACGATCGTCTCCCTGACCGACCGGGAGGGGAACGTGATCGCGTGGGAGTCGGCGGGAGGAGCCGGATTCAAGGGCTCACGTAAGTCGACCCCATTCGCCGCCCAGGTGACGGCCGACGCGGCGGCCCGCAAGGGTCTGGAGCATGGCCTTCAGAAGGTCGAGGTGTTTGTCAAGGGTCCGGGCTCAGGTCGTGAGACGGCCATCAGGTCGCTACAGGCGGCAGGCCTGGAGGTGCTGGGCGTCAAGGACGTGACACCGCAGGCTCACAATGGCTGCCGCCCCCGGAAGCGGCGCCGGGTCTAGGACGAGGACGCGAAATGGCCAGAGACACTTCTCCACAGTGCAAGCAGTGCCGGCGTGAGGGGCAGAAACTGTTCCTCAAGGGCGAGCGCTGCCTGACCGACAAGTGCGGCGTAGAGCGCCGTTCCTATCCCCCCGGCGAGCATGGCCGCGGCCGCCAGAAGCAGAGCGAGTACCGCGTCCAGCTGCGCGAGAAGCAGAGGGCCCGGCGCTACTACGGAGTGCTCGAGAAGCAGTTCCGCAACTACTACGACAAGGCCTCACGCCAGCCTGGCGTGACGGGCGAGAACCTCCTGCGGATGCTCGAGTGCCGCTTTGACAACGTTTTGGTCCGGCTCGGCTTTGCCGCCTCCCGTCGGCAGGGCCGCCAGCTCATCCTTCACGGACACTGGACGGTCAACGGGCGCCGGGTGAACATCCCCAGTTACCAGTTGCGGGATGGCGACGTGATCGCCATCCACGCCAAGTCCTCCGCGTCGCAGGTCATCCGTGACGCCACCGAGCTGACCGGGCAGGTACCAGCCTGGCTTCAGGCAGATCACGACGCGCTCACCGCGAAAGTGCTGCGCCGGCCCGAGCGGCGGGAGATCGCCGCGCCGGTGCAGGAACAGCTCATCGTCGAGCTGTACTCCAAGTAGACAAAGCTTTCGGCGCGGCGCCAGGTGCCGCGCCGACTCCACGGCCGCGAGGCGGCGGCAGGAACCCACGACGTTAGGACCCCAATGCTCGACTTCCAAGTCCCCCGAATCTCCACTGAGGCCGTCGAAGAGAACCGAGGCTCGTTCACCATCGAGCCGCTCGATCGAGGCTTCGGCTACACCTTCGGCAACTCGCTTCGGCGTGTGCTGCTCTCGTCCCTGTCAGGGGCGGCCGTTACGTCCGTTCGCATCGAAGGCGTGGCCCACGAGTTCTCCACGATCCGAGGCGTCAAGGAGGACGTGACCGACATCGTCCTGAACCTCAAGGGCGTTGTGTGCCGGATGCATACGGACGCCACCGAGGTGGAGGCGCCGCTCGTGGTCACCGGACCCGGGGAAATCACGGCCAAGGACATCGACCTGCCGGCAGGCGTGGAGATCCTCAACCCGGACACCCACATCGCCACGCTGGAGAAGAAGACCAAGCTCGAGGTCTATCTGACGGTCGGCCGTGGGCGCGGCTACCGGCCGGCCGAGGAGAACAAGTCGCCTGATCAGCCGATCGGCGTGATCCCCATCGACTCGATCTTCTCGCCCGTGCGGCGGGTGGCGTATTCCGTGGAGCAGGCGCGCGTGGGGCAGCGGACCGACTACGACAAGCTGACCCTGGACATCGAGACCGACGGGTCGATCGATCCGCACGCGGCGCTGCGCGAGGCGGCCGAGATCCTGATCTCTCAGCTGGCCATCTTCACCGACGCAGACCGGGTGGTCGAGCTGCGCGAGGCCGGGGTGCCCGGGCCGCTGGAGGCGGGGCAGCCCGTCGGCGTCGGCGGTGCACCCGCCCGCCAGCCGAACGCCCTGGACGACATCCTCATCGAGGAGCTCGAACTGGGCGTCCGCTCCTACAACTGCCTGAAGCGCGCCGGGATCCAGACGGTGGGCGATCTCGTGACCAAGACCGAGGGCGAGTTGAACGCGATCCCCAACTTCGGTAAGAAGTCCATCGATGAGGTCGTGGAGACGCTTCACGCTCGCGGGCTCGCGCTCCGAAACGAGTAACGGGTTATGAGGCATCAGCGTCAGCGGTACCAGCTCAGTCGGAGCGCTTCCCACCGTCAGGCGCTGTTGCGGAACCTGGCCAAGGAGGTCATCGACCACGAGCGGATCCAGACGACCGAGGCCAAGGCCAAGGCCGTCAAGCCGGAGATCGAGAAGCTGATCACCCTGGCCAAGCGCGGCGACCTCCACGCCCGCCGGCAGGCCCTGTCGGCCCTGGGGCAGGACAAGTTCGCCGTGTACAAGCTGTTCGAGGAGATCGCCCCTCGGTACTCCACGCGGCCCGGCGGCTATACGCGGATTTTGAAGCTGGGTCCTCGCCAGTCTGACTCCAGCGAGATGGTTCTGCTGGAGCTGGTCTAGTGGGTCTCCCAGGAACGTTGTGCCTGAAAGGGCGAGGTCCGGGGGCCGCCAGGCAAGGACGCAGGAGCCGTGGCGCTGCAGCGCTGCGCGAGGCTCCGAGGACGTCGCATGGCGGTCATCCGGGGCCGCCATTTCGGGTGCAACGTTCCGGGGAGGCCCACTAGCGCCGCTCCTCCGGCGGTGAGAAGCCGGATCACACTGGAATACTCCGGTGGGGGGTTCGCAGGCTGGGCCCGCCAGCCGGGCGCGCGCACCGTCCAGGAGGAGCTGGAGCGGGCGCTGGCGGTCGTGCTCCGGGTGGATTCGGTTCCGGTAACCGTGGCCGGCCGGACAGACGCCGGGGTTCACGCCTGGGGGCAGGTGGCCTCCTATGACGGCCCGCCCGTTTTGGTGGCTTCGCTGAACGGTCTGCTGCCCTCCGACGTGGCCGTGCTGTCGTGCTGTCACGCTCCGGAGGGGTTCGACGCGCGTCGGGACGCCACGTCACGGGCGTACTGCTACCGGGTGCTGGCCCGGGCGGCCCGGCCTGCGCTGGAGGCCGAGCGGGTGCTGCATTGGCCCGGCGCGTTGGATCTGCGTGCGCTGTCTGCGTGCGCTGAAGCGCTTGTCGGCGTGCACGATTTCACCGCCTTCACGCCGACCGAGACCCAGCACGTGCGCTTTGAGCGGGACGTGCTGGCGGCGTTCTGGCGACGGGCGGAGGCTTCGCGTGGCGACGCGGGGGGCGAGCCTGGCGACGCGGGGGGCGAGCCTGTAGCCATGGGGGGCGAGCCTGGCGACGCGGGGGGCGAGCTTGTAGCCACGGCGGACTCCCCTGGCGACGCGGGGGGCGAGCTGCTGGAGTTCTGGATCGAGGCCGACGCCTTCATGCGCCACATGAACCGGGTCCTGGTGGGCACGATGCTTCAGGTCGCCGACGGCCGCCGCTCGGTGTCTGACTTCGTGGCGCTCCTGGAGGGCCGGCCGCGCGCCGACGCAGGCCCCACCGCGCCGGCCCACGGGCTGTACCTGGCCGGCGTGGGGTACGGGGGCCGGCGGGTGCTGGAGAAGTAGGCGCTAACGGCGGCGGGGGGTGCACGGGCGCGGGTGGTGCCGAAGTGGGCGTTCGAGGGGCGGCGGGCGCCGGAGGTGTCACAAGTTCGTTCCAATTTGCCCCGGTAGGCGCGCGGTGGTGCATGCTGGGGCGATGAGCGCCGAGGCGGAGCGCCCCTTTCGTTCGGTTCGATCACAGGCATCTGCAGGACGCGCAGAAAGGGGCGACATACGCCCATTACTGCGCGCGGCGCCAGCGGCGGAAGCCGAACGTAACAAAGGGGGCATGTGGGAGCTGTGCGCCGCCTTGGCCAGGCGGCAGGAGGGGATGGTGGCTCGACGGCAGTTGCTTGAGGCCGGCATCTCCCCGGACACGATCAAGCACTGGATCAGAGCCGGCCTGCTTCAGCGGTGTCATTACGGCGTCTACGGGGTCGGCCATGGAGCACTCGCGCCGCTCGGACGCCAGCGGGCCGCGCTGCTTGCCTTTGGCGACGGGAGCGTGCTGAGTCACGCAACAGCGGCTCATCTATGGGGTCTGCGAGAGACCGCGCCCGGAACGCTCGATGTGACCGTAGTCGGGCGACGGTGCAGGTCCCGGCCGGGGATCCGCTCCCATGAGGTGGCACAGCTCCATTCGCGCGACGCGCGCCAGCGCAATGGCCTCCCCCTCACCTCCCCCTCCAGAACCCTCATCGACCTCGCCGCCCACGTGGGCCCGGACGAGCTGGAGCGGCTTGTGTCCGAGGCGCGCGCGCAGGGGCTCGTTCGCGCCGGGGAGCTGGAGGCGGCGCTCGAGCGGGCCGGGAACAGGCGTGGCGTGGCCAGGATCCGGGCTTTTCTGGGCGCCGAGGAGGAGTCGGACTTCACCCGCTCCAAAGGTGAGCGCAAGTTGCGAAGCCTCCTGCGGCAAGCGCGGCTCCCTCAGCCGAGGGCGAATGGCCGAGCGGCGGGCCATGAGGTCGACTTCCTGTGGGAGAGCGAGAAGCTGGTCGTGGAATTCGACAGCTATCAATTCCACGGTCACCGAAGCGCGTTTGAGTGGGACCGGCACAAGGACGTCCTGCTGGCGGAGGCCGGGTATCAGGTGCTGAGGTTCACCTGGCGGCAGCTCGACAATGAGCCACTCTGGAACGCCGGAGGCGCGTGGAGGGGTAGGCGTTGCCCGCGCTCTGGAACGCCGGAGGCGCGTGGTGGCGTAGGCGTTGCCCGCGCTCTGGAACGTGGAGGCGTAGGCGCCCTCAGATCGCCGCCGCCAGCCCGCTGGCTAGCATCAAAATCCGACCAATGCGCGTGCTGCTCACTAACGACGACGGGATCGAGGCGGCGGGGCTCCAGGCCCTGCGCCGCGCCCTGCTCGATATCCCGGAGGTGCAGCTGGCGGTGATTGCGCCCGACGGCAACCGGTCCGCCATGGCGCGCTCCATCACCACGAGGCGTCCGTTGTGGGTCCAGGAGGTGGACTTTGGCGATGGGACGCACGGCTACGCCACCGACGGCACGCCGGTGGACTGCGTCCGCCTGGCCAACCTGGGCCTGATCGAGGGCTTCCAGGCCGAGCTGGTCGTGTCAGGCATCAACCACGGCTCCAACCTGGGGGACGACATCACGTA
>JBJMLC010000036.1:0-10291 GCA_045805485.1 Solirubrobacteraceae bacterium
CGGTTTCAGGCGGTGTCGAGTGGCGTCCGCCGGGTCGGCTCAGTGCGAGGCTGACGGTCGGAATCGCCCGTAAACAAAGGCGATGCCGACCACGACGCGGCGAAGGAATCGAACCTTCCAAGCCGGGGGCTGCCCGGCCCTGCCAGTTTTGAAGACTGGATGGGCCACCAGGCCCGTGCCGCGCCGGGAGTGATCCTACGGCGCCTCGGCACGATGTCCCCGGTCAGGGCTTCGTCGGCCCACCGGGCGGATGCGGCGCGGTCGGCTCCCAGCACTCGGCGATGGCGAATATTCTCCAGACCCGGGCGGTTTTGGGGTCGTGGTAGCCGCGGCGGTCCTCCTGGAGCACGAGCCCGGTGACGTGCCACTCGTTGACGTGGGTCTCGCCCGGATAGCTCATGCTTATCTCGGCCTCGATCTTGTTGTTCGGACCGCCCCGCTTCTGGATAATTCCACCCCCGGCGAGGGCGCGCTGCCCCTGGGGACAGGAGACGGTCGCGTCGTTGTAGTCAACCCGCTGCCAGCCGCCGGCCTTACCGACCTCGGTCACCTTGCCCGGGCCGATCAGCCGGCGAGGGGTTGGGCCGGCGGGACCGGTGGGACCGACCCGGCCGAGCGGGCCGGGGACGCCGCGCTGGCCGGTCGGACCCTTGGCGCCGATCGGCCCGGCCCGCCCGACGGCACCTCGGACATTCCAGTCGACCGGGCGCTCCTGTGGCGTGTCGATCGAGAGATTGTCGATCAGCGTATGGGAGTTGAAGCTCCCCGTCAGCTGGAGCGCCAGGTAGCTGATGTCGAACCGCGCCCGTGACACGGTGAGGGTCGTGGCCACACCGGTGTTCACCGCGACCGGGCCGGCAGACGTGACCTGTGTCCCGTCGGCTGAGTAGGCGCGGATCTCCGCCTGCTGCCCGTCGGTGCTGGCGCCTATCACCACGCTGACCTGCCCATGGGGCGAGCTGAACGCCGCCACGGTGCCGGATTGCTTGAACTCCGTGCCCCCGCAGAGGTCCGCGGAGGCGACCTTGTTTCCGAAATGGGACTTGGGATCGTCGGCCACGGTGGGAGATCCGCAGTCCACCGCGCCGGGCAGGCTGACCCCGAAATCGCTCGCGTGGCCGAAGGTCACGCCCTCCTGCGCGTACTCCGTGTCGAGCACGGTTCCGTCATTGAATTCCTGGAAGCTCAGGGTGGTCGCCCCGTTTGACGTCGCGCACGGCGACGCGGAGTCCGAGGGGCGGAGCACCCCGTGAGCCACGCTGTAGCAGGCATGGATCGTGCCAGACGAGTCCGGGATCGTGGCCATCGCACCGGCACCCAGAGCGAGCGCGATCGCAAGCGTGGAGAGGACTGCCGGGAGGGAGAGCCTCACGGGGTTTTCCTCCAGCATTCGGCGTACACATCCAGGCCCCACCCGTCGAGCGCTGCCTGCTCGGTAACGTCGACGACCCAGTTGGTCCCGCCGGGGTAGCTGGCCGTGATGGCGACCACATGGTTGTAGGGGTCCGCCGCGAGTAATGCCCCGCCCGCCAACGCCTCCTCATTGGGCCTACACGTCGCGTAGGCCCGGTAGGAGCCCCTCGCGTGGTAGTGCTCCGAGACGAACCGGATCCGCGGCTCGTGGGGGAGCGCCCCGCTCGGGCCGGTCGGGCCACGCGACCCACGCAGACCACGCTGACCCCGCGGACCGCTGGGACCGGTGGGGCCTCTGAAGCCGGTGGCCCCGGTCCGTCCGCGCGGTCCTGAGGACACCCAGTTGAGTCCCTGCTCGCCGGAGGCGCAGGCCGCCGAGGCATCTGCGTCGATGACCCTGAGAGCGCCCGTCTGGGTGTCGAAGCAGCCGTGGACGGTCCCATTGCCGCTGGGGATCGTGGCCCAGGCCAGGCCGCCGAGCGAGATCATCAGCGCGATCAGAGGAAGCACCAGGGTGCGGGCCCGGCTCATCATCGGGTCTTCCAGCAGTGCAGATGGATCACGATCGTCCAGTCCACCACCGGCGCGCGGTCACCCGGGAGGATGGCGGCGACCGCCTTCCAACCCTGGCTCGCCAGGACCGGGTAGCTGGCCTTCAGGTGGAGGTCGCCATAAGCCTCGTCGCTCACCGGGTAGTCATGGGCATTCAGCTCGGCTCCTCCGGAGAGCAGCTTGTCGCCGGGCGGACACTGGCCAAGCAGCTCGTAGTAGCCCCATCGGCCGTACCGGCCCACGATGGTGCCCGAGTACTCCCGCGGGTAGGTGAATCCGGCCTCGCCTCGGGGCCCGGTCGGTCCCCTGCGGCCCTGCAGCCCGCGCGAACCGGTAGGTCCGGTTGAGCCCACGGGTCCAACGTGACCCCGCCCTCCAATCGGCCCCGTGCGGCCCAGCGCCGGCCAGTCCAGTGCTGCCTCGCCCGCCGGACACGTCTGCTGTTCGTCGATGACGCGAAGCTGCCCGGGCACCGAGCCTCCGGTCGCGTAGCACGCGTGAATCACTCCGTCGTTGCCCGGAATCGCCGCCCGGGCGAAGCCCACCGCCGCGATGACGACC
Organism: Solirubrobacteraceae bacterium; assembly: GCA_045805485.1. Taxonomy (GTDB): domain Bacteria; phylum Actinomycetota; class Thermoleophilia; order Solirubrobacterales; family Solirubrobacteraceae; genus Palsa-465. Next base: position 2,527 of record JBJMLC010000036.1, read on the forward strand.
GCGATCAGCGCGATCACCACTGATGACCTCGCGTATCGGCGGGCGGAACGCGCCCCCATGGATCTCACACTACGCCGCGGCCCCATGGACGTCAACGCCGGCTCAGGTGGAAAGCGACGCCGATCCGCCGCCCGGCGTCCCGGAACCCTCCTACTTCGCCGGGTGGCTCTTCAAATACCGCAGGACGTCCTGGGCCAGGTTGTACACGTCAGGCGACCCGAGGCCGGTGGCGAAGTCCCAGCCGGTGGTGGCGGGGTAGTAGCGGTTCGTTCCCACCGTGACGTCGTGGAACGGCGGTGCAGGCTGGGGCGTGGAGGCGATGCGGTAGAGCATCGGGTTCACGTATCCCACGGCGCTCGCGCCGTGCTGCCGGGAGTACTGGTCGATCAGCGCCATCGCGCCGGCCCAGAACGGCGCGGCGGCGCTTGTCCCGGCCACGGGGCTCAGCGTGCCGTCGGTCCACGCTGCCCAACCGGTGGCTGGGGCAGCGTCGGCAGCGACGTCAGGTATCTGACGCTTGCCATTCGAGAACCGGCTGACCACACCCGGGGCGCTCTGCCAGCTGGGGCGTGCGATCACGGCGCTCAGACCGCCACCGCCACCGCCCCTTTCCAGCACGTCTTCCCAGGCCGCCTCGCCGGCGTATCCACCGGTGGCCGACACGGCCAGCGCCGTTCCCCCCACGGCCACCACGCCGGCGCTTGAGGCCGGCCACTCCACGGACAGGCGGTGGTCGGTGTTGTCAAAGCGCTCGCACTGGTAGGCGCCCTCGTCTCCGGTGGACTTGAAGATGCTCACCCCGTGGGCGATCGCCGCCTGGATCGACTGCTCGTCACGCTGGAGCGCCGCGCCGGGGAAGCCCAGCTCGCAGTAGCCCATGCTGTCGGAGACGATCTTGGCCCGGCCATCCGCCACGATCTTGTCCAGCATGTCGCCGAGGCTGTCGAAACCGTCGCTGGTCACGCCAGGGGCGTTGTAGTCCAGGATCTCGGCTGCCGGCGCCACCTCGTGGATCAGCTCCACGTCAAGCTCCGCCTCCCCCTCGCCCTCGGGGCTCGTGTCGGTGGCCGGTCCGTCTCGCGGGATCGGGATGTTCTGAGGCTTGAAAGGCGGCAGCCCATATTGCTGGGCGAAGTTGTCCAGATCTGACTGGGTGAAATTGGAACTCTCCACCACGGCGACCGTCTCTCCCTGGCCCTTGATGCCCTGGGCGTACAGGGGCTTGATGTCGTAGGCCGTCGTGCCGATGGCCGGGGTAATGCCCTGGCTCGGAACATCGTCGGCGCGGGGGAAGAACCCTCCCTGGAGGCCGGCCACGCCACTGACGATCCCCCGGAGCAGACCCGGGATCTGAGGCGCCGACAGGGGTGAGTGGAACCGCCTGCCACCCGGAGCCCGGTAGTCCATCAGGCGGACATGGAAGAACCTGTCAACGACGGCCGCGGGCGCGAATGCGTCCACCGCTGTGCGCTGCGGGTATTGCCCGGTGATGCTGATATCGCCTCGCCGCAGGACGTCCAACAGCGCCGCCAGCTGGCGATCCGAGACGCCGAAGCGGCGGCCGAACTCGCCAGCGTTGATGAAGTGGTGATAGACCCTGGAGCGCGGGTCGTAGAGACCGGCCAGAAAGCGCTCCAGGCGCGCATGGTGGAGTCGCAGCACGAGCGAGAACCGCACCGGGGCCCTGGCTCGGGTCGCGCCCAGCAGCCGGGCCCGAATGCCGGAGTGCGTCACCGAACTGGAGGGTGCCGGGTCCTGACCGCTCCCCGCAGCCAGACCGCCCGCCGCAGCCGCAGCAACCGCGACGACGATGCCCAGCGCCAGGAGCAGCCTACGGTGAGTGCCGAGTCGGAACCTAGCCACTGCTCTGGTCCGTGGGCCATCTGACGCTGTTGATGATCTCGTCACCGAGCGCGTACAGGAACGTTCTCGTCCCGGCCTCGCTGGCCGGACCGCCCACAATCACGCTGACGGTGACGGTCCCATCGGTGGCCGCCTCGCTGGCCAGAGCGACGGGCGAACCGACACCCTGCGGGGCGGTGAAGTAACCCCCGAACACTCGCCCCAGCCCGGGGCGATACCCAACGCCACCGCCGAACAGCTGACGGGTGGAGTCCGAGTCCGGCGCCACCTGCGTCACGCCAGAAACGCCGGCGAGCTGGTTGGCGATGGCCCGGGAAAGCGGACCGGCGCCGGCGGGCGAGCCCTGGATCAGAACCGTGCCCGTGTTCCCGTTGCCCAGGTCGGCCTCAAGGACCACGCTGCTGGCGTCCTGCTGGGAGATACGGACCGCGTTGCTCGGATACTCCAGGCTGTAGCCGTACTTGGAGCTCCGCCACACGGTCTGGTTGACCAGTGGCCGTTCCATTCGTGGCGGGCCGCAGGGCTTGTAGGGCTGGCAAAGGGGCTTTGAGCTGGGAGCCCCCAGGACCGCCCCCAGCGCACCCAGACCAATGATCAGGGCGAATCCGACGCCGAAGAAGATCAGGAGCCGGTGGCGCAGCCGTCCGTGACCCGCCCGCAGGTGATGGTGGACATGCGCTCCGCGCATGTCGATCGGCGGGTGTCCCGCGGGTGCGGGTGCGGGCGCTCCAGAGACGCTCATGTCCCCTCCGGAGTGGGCTCGCCCATCGTGCCGATGGCGGGGGCACCGGAACCGGATGCGGTCTTGGGCAGCGCCTGGAGCGAAATTCCGCAGTGGCCGCAGAATGTGTGTCGCGCGGTCATCTCCCCGCAGTTGGGACAGCTGAACTCCGGCCCGATGGGTATGTCCAGGGACTCCTCCAGCAGCCCCACGTGGATGGCCCGGCGCAGGAGCACGATCACGACCAGGTCAAGCACGAGCAGCCAGGCCAGCCACGCCCCGGCGGACAGGAACGTCTCGGCCACCGCACCGGCCATGACCACGACCGCGGCGGCCGGCAGCGCCACCGCGGGATGCCCCAGCGGGCCCAGGGCCTCGGCGTCGCGAGCCGGAGCCCGGTAGCGCAGCCACAGCGCGGCGCACGCCGCCGCGGCGGCTCCCATCATCAGCACGGGCATGGCGACCCCCAACGAGAGCAGCCGCCAGATCCAGGGCGCCAGGGCGCCCGCCGGCCGCAGCCCGTTACCCAACACGTGAAATCCGTACGTGATGACCTGGGCGCCGCTGAACGCCGCCGCCGTGGCCGCGCCGAACGTGACGCCGTCCAGGACGCTGTTGAACCGGTGGTAGCGAAGCAGCAGCAGGGGGCCGGCCAGCAACACGAGGAGCCCGCAGAACGGGAGCACCAGGCCCTGGACCACCACATACTGCGAAGTGCCATCAACAAACAGGGACGCCGCCGTGGGGGTGGCGGCCAGGGCCAGCAGGCCAAAGGCCACGCCGGCGATTGCTCCCCAGGCCATGGTCAGAGCCATGGCCCACAGCGGTTCGTCCTCGTAGACGTTGACGTCGAACAGATACAGAACTACCAGCAGTGGGAACATCACGGCGGCACCGATCAGCGCCACCGGGAAGAGCCGCGCCACGGCCAGCACGACGATGACCACGGTCCCCAGCAGCAGGGCCAGTCGGAAGGCCAGGTGCGAGGTCCGGGGCAGGTGGGGGAACAGGCTGGACACGACCGCGGGGAGAGCCACGTGCTCGTGCGGGGCGGCGGCAAAGTGCGACCGCGTCCTGGAGTGGCCCGAGAAGTCGATCAGGGGCGCGCCGCAGCGGACGCAGAACTCGCCCTCAGGCGTATCGCCCCCACAGCTGCCGCACACCCTCATGTTGGCTCGATAGTAGTAATCGCGGGCTCCCCCGTGCGGTCAGCTCGCGCGCACATACCGCACCCGCAGTAGTAATCGCAGGGCCCCATGTGCGGTCAGTTCGGACGCAGGTAGCGCGCCCGCTCGTCTCCTGTCAGGCTCCTGGTGACATCGTGCTTGGCGTTGTCAAGCAGCTGGGAGAGCCCACCGCAGAGGTCGCAGCGGAACACTCCCAGAACTCCAGAGTCGTCGGCCACGATCCGCTGGGCATCAGGCGTGGCCGCCCCGCTGAAGGCGAACGGCAGGTTGAAGACCGACTGGCCGTTCTGCACCCTCCAGGTCTGGGTGACCAGGTCACCGGTGGTCGTCAGCGTGTTCCCGTCTGCGCTGAAGGCGACCCGCACACCCCCGTACGGTAGGAGCAGGCTGAGGTCGCCCCAGGTGGACGCATCGGCGTGCCGCAGCGGTGTTCCGAGCGGGTGGCCGGACGGGAAGTGCCACAGGTAGGCGCTGGCGGAATCACTCGCGGCCAGAAGGTTTCCGTCCCGGCTGAAGGCCGCCGAGACCACCTGGGTCTCAGGCCCGGTGAGCGTCTTGACCAGATGCCCGGTTGCCAGATCCCAGACCTGCACGTTGTCGTCGGCCCCAAACGAGACCAGCCATTTCCCGTCCGGGCTGAAGGCCGTGCGGATGATGATCGTGGATGCCGGTTCCTCCGGATTCACCGGAACCGGCTTGGGCCCGTGAAGCGTCTCGACTCGCCCTCCCGACGCATTCAGCACGTCGATTGTGCCATCCGGATGGCTGACGGTGAGCCTTGTCCCGTCAGGGCTGTAGCTGATCGACTCCGCCACATTGCCATCGGGAAGCAGGACCCGTTCCCGCCGTCCCGTGGCGGCGGACCACACATCCGTCTCGCCACCCCTCCGGATCGTGGCCACGTGCCCGTGGCGGTCGAACACGGCATCCTCGATCGGAGCTCCGGGTTTGATCGTGGCCGCGAGCCGATGCGTGCGGACGGCGTAGGTCTCAAGGTCGGCCGGGGCGATGCCGGTCTGGCCCGCCGCGGGACCCGCCAGGAGCGCCATCCAACGACCGTCCAGGCTGAAGCCGAGTCCACCGAAGAACTCGCCCGCCGGAGGGGACAGGGTGGCCTTCTCGGCCAGGGTGCGTGAATCCAGCAGCAGCGCATTGGGGCTCTTCGGACCGGCCACGAGGGCGGTGGAGCCGTTGGGCGAGAGAGCAACGTACTGCTGGTTGTCAGCCAGCACGTGCTCGGCCTGGGCGTGCGGGGTGGGCGTCGTCCAGACTCGGGCGGTGCCGTCAAGGCTGGCTGTCGCCAGAAGACTCCCGTCCAGGTTGAAGCTGGCATCCTCCACGGCCCGGCCATGCCCGTAAAGCACCTCCAGCGGGCGACCGGTGAAGGCGTCGAACACGCGCGCCGTGCGGTCGTCGGATGACGTGACGACGTAGGACGCCGTGTGGTTGAAGGCGATGGAGTTGATCGTCCCCGTGCTCCCGACCAACGGCTGATCGTTTCCGTCTTTGAACGTGTACACGTGGCCGATGTTCCCCCGGCTGTTGGCGTAGGCCAGATAGCTGTTGTCTGGGCTGAAGGCCACGGCGTTGGCAGCCCCCGGGAACGACAGGACCTGCCTCCCGTTATGCGGGTCAATCACCCGAACCCCGGCGGCCTTCTCGTTGCCCACGATCACGGAGATCGCCATCCGCCGCGAGTTCGGGCTGAAGGCGATATCGGAGATCAGATTGGGGGTGTGGATCGCGGCCAGCCGGCGCCCGCTGGCGCCGAACAGCGTGACCGTCTCAGGGACGACGGTCTGGGTGGAGGCCTGCTTGAGTGAGAGCTCGATGTTGCACTCGGCCACCTCGGACCCGTCAGGACTCCACAGCAGGCAGCTCGTGGTATGCCCCTTGGCCGGAGCGCGGGCGGCCAGCTGCCGGCCGGTCTGGACGCTCCAGAGGTGAAGGAGCCCCGCCTGGTCGGCCGTGGCCGCGGTCCGGCCATCAGGCGAGAGCGCAGCTGCCACAGAGCGCGTGGGCAGGCGGCGCACCAGCGCCCCGGTTCGCCCGTTCCAGATGCTGGTCCGGGCGCCGCCCGTGATCGCCAGCCCCCCGTGCCCGTCCCAGCCAATCTGGGTGTCCAGCCCCGGTGTGGAAAGGACGATCGGCCGGGCATTCGTGCCTGGCCTGACGATCTCGGCACGATCAGCGTTCTCGTCCGAGATGAGCAACCTCGTGCCGTCTGGGCTCCAGACAGCATCGCCGATCGGCCCCTTCGTATCCGTGTAGCGGTTCCGGATGTGAGACTCACCGAGGGCCTGGCGAAGCGCCTCGCGAGTGTCCGAGCTGGGCGACACATGTGCGGCCTTCATGGCCAGCAGGACCCCGAGCTCAGGATCGCGGGTGTACTGGGTCTGGGCGTCGGCATCCAGCTGGCGGGAATACGCGACCTGACTCTGGTGGATGGCGTTTGACCGCTGGATCAGCGCAACCACAGCCAGGGCGATGGCCACCACCAGGGCAAAGGCCACACCGCCGAAGAGAATCCGGCCGCGCCGGCGGGCGGCCTCGCGGCTGGCCTGGACGAACTGGGCCTGAAGCTCGGTCGGTCCCGGCTCCTTGGCTGCGGCCTCAGTCAGCCAGCGCTCGGCGTCCTCAAGCTCCGAACCGCGCAGCAGTCGCGCTCGATCTTGGCCCGAGCGCTCCCACTCGATGGCCTCGCCGGCGAGCCGCGTGTGGGTCCGAACGTGCTCCAGGTCGGTGTCCAGGGCCTGGACCAGCGTCTTGAGCCCCTGCTCAAAGCTGTCCTGGTCTCGGAGATAGACCCAGTTGATGGCCGCAGCTTCCGAGCGGACCTCGGCGGGATCGACATCGCGATGGACGATGGGCAGGATGCGCTTGCGGCGCTCGATGGCGTGGTCCAGCTCCTGGCCGCACACCTGAGAGGAAGCCGAATCAGGCGAGAGCACGAACAGGAATGCGTCCGAGGCGTCGATTCCATCCTGGATCTCCCGCAGCCACTCCGCGCTGGCCGGGATGTCCTCCCAGTCGACCCAGGCGTCCTTGCCAGCACCGGCCAGCGCCTCGTTGAGACGCTCCACGAACTGCTTGTCGCGGCGGGAGTAGGAGATGAATACGTCAGGCACGGCGCGCAGACATTGGGGACGGTCCCAGCCTGAGGAGGCAGGCACTCAGGCACAGCAGACGGTAGCCACAGCCGATGGTGTTTTGCACTAGGGGACACCCCTAGGGTTTTCTCGCCCGGTCTTCCCCGCCCCGTCTCATGGGCGTGGGCGGAGCGCCCTACCCCAGCTCGTCGGCGATCACGTGCTGGACGGCGTTGATCAGCGCCAGGTGGGTGAACGCCTGCGGGAAATTGCCCAGGTGGCGGCCCGTCTCGGCCTCGATCTCCTCGCCGTAGAGCCCCAGCGGGGAGGCCAGCGCGAGCATCCGCTCGCACAGGCCGCGGGCCCGGGCCTTCTCACCGATCTCGCTCAGCGCCGCCACCAGCCAGAACGTGCAGATGGCGAACGTGCCCTCCTTGCCGCTCAGGCCGTCGTCGGTCTCCTCGACCTTGTATCGCAGAACCAGGCCGTGCTCGGTCAGCTCGTCGGCGATGGCCAGCACGGTGACCCGCAGGCGCTCGTCGTCCGGCGGCAGGAAGCGGACGATCGGCATGAGCAGCAGCGACGCATCCAGGGCATCGGTGTCGTAGTGCTGGCGGAACACGCCGCGCTCGGAGACGCCACGGGTCAGGATCTCGTCGTGGATCTCGTCGGCGATTCGCTGCCAGCGCTCCGAGAGCTCGGGGTCGCCGTAGATCTCGGCCAGCCGGGCGCCGCGGTCCATGGCCACCCAGCACATGAGCTTTGAGCTGACGTAGTGCTTGGGCTCGCCCCGGGCCTCCCAGATCCCCTGGTCAGGCTCGTGCCAGATGGCGGCCGCGCACTCCACCTGGGCCTGGACCAGCGGCCACAGGTCGTGGGGCATATGGTTGCGCCGCTTGGTGTGC
>JBJMLC010000037.1:0-10426 GCA_045805485.1 Solirubrobacteraceae bacterium
GGGGATTGTTTTTGTGGTGCGGGGGGGGGAGGTTGGGGCGTTTGTGGGGGCGACGGGTGCGGGGAAGAGCACGTTGGTGTCGTTGGTGCCGCGGTTTGTTGATGTGGATGAGGGGCGGGTGTTGTTGGATGGTCGTGATGTGCGGGGTTTGAGGTTGGAGGGGTTGCGGCGGAATGTGTCGTTGGTGTTGCAGGATTCGTTCTTGTTTCCGTTCTCGATCGCGGAGAACATTGCCTTTGGCCGTCCGGGGGCCGGTGAGGAGGAGATCGAGGCGGCGGCTCGGGCGGCCAATGCGCATGAGTTCATCCGTGGTTTGCCGGATGGGTACGGGACGGTGGTGGGTGAGCGGGGGGCGACGTTGTCCGGAGGGGAGCGTCAGCGCGTGGCGATTGCGCGGGCGTTGCTCAAGGACGCTCCGGTGTTGATCTTGGATGAGCCGACGAGTTCGCTGGATGCCAAGACCGAGTCGTTGCTGTTGGGCGCGTTGGAGCGGCTGATGGTGGGGCGGACCACGCTGATCATCGCTCACCGGCTCTCGACCATCCGGCACGCCGACCGCGTGATCGTCCTGAAGGACGGCCGCATCGCCGAACAGGGCACCCCCCACCAGCTCCTACACCAAAACGGCCTCTACGCCGAGCTGTGGCAGATCCAGTCCGGACGGAACGGTCGGCGTGGTCTGCGCGTCGTGGCCGGAGCGGCCTGATGGCCGATCGCCTGCGGATCGCCCAGGTCGCACCCGTGGCGGCCCCGGTGTCCATCGACACGGGTCAGTCCATCGAGCAGCATCTGTACCTGCTCACCGAGGAGCTCGTCCGGCGAGGCCACGAGGTCACGCTGTTCGCCACGGCAGATTCCACGACGTCGGCGGCGCTTCACAGCGTCTATTCGCGCGGATATCACGACGATCCGGACCTGTGGGACTGGCAGCTGCACGAAACGATGAACGCGGCCGCGGCCTTCGAACGCGCCGACGAGTTCGACCTGATCCATTGCCACTGCTACCAGTTCGCGTTGCCCTTCACGCGCCTGGTCGGGGCGACGGTGCTTCACTCAGACCACGTGCCGGGCGGCCCGGATGTGGCCGCAGCCTACCGGCGCTATCCCGAGGTCCACCTGGTGGCGCCCTCGCTCTCGCACAGCCGGCAGATGACCGGGCTGGCTCCGGCCGTCATCCACCACGGAATCGATGTGGACGCCTTCCCGTTCTCCGCCAGCGCGGGTGACTACCTGCTCTTCCTGGGCCGGATGGAGTGGGACAAGGGCCCCGTGGCGGCGATCAAGGCAGCTCGCGCCGTGGGCTTGCCGCTCGTCCTGGCCGGCCCCCCGAGCGACTACTTCACCCGCGAGGTGGCGCCGCTCGTGGATGGTGTCAGCGTCCGGTTCGTGGGAGCGGTGAACAGGGAGCGGCGCAACGAGCTTCTGGCTGGAGCCGCCGCGCTCCTCTTCCCGATCCAGTGGCCCGAGCCGTTCGGGTTGGTCATGGTCGAGTCCATGGCCTGCGGCACGCCCGTGGCCGCCACGTCCGAGGGTGCGGTCCCCGAGGTCATCGATCCCGGCGTGACCGGCTCTCTGGCCGTCGATACGAAGTCCCTTCCGGCCGCCATCCGGTCATGCCTGACCCTGGATCGCCGGCACATCCGTGAGGTGGCCGAGCGCCGCTTCCACTACTGCCGGATGGTCGACGACTACGAGGCCCTGTACGCGCGGATCCTGGCCGGGGCGACGGCGGGGGTGGCATAGGATGCGCGAGCGCGTGCACCGCTCGGACTTCCCGCGGGTGATCGTCCTGGGGACGATGGGTCGCACCCCGTTTGCCGGCGTGGCCTGGCAGGCGCTCCATTACCTGGAGGGCTTCCGCCGGCTGGGGTGTGAGGTCTGGTACGTCGAGGACACGGGGACCTGGGCGTACGACCCTGAGCAGAACACCATCACCGCCGCCCCCGGTCACGTCACGCGATACGTCGACGCCAACATGCGCTGGCTTGGTCTTGGTGAACGGTGGGTGTATGTGTCGGCCGCCGGCGAGCCGCTCGGCCCGGCCGCAGATCGGCTGGAGGAGCTCCTGGCGGGCGCGGACGCGCTCGTAAACCTGACCGGGGGGACGGTGCTGCGCGAGCGGCACCTCCAGGTGCCGGTGCGGATCTACCTGGAGACCGACCCGGTGCTTCCCCAAATCGAGGTGGCACAGGGCCGCGGCTTCACGATCGACCTCCTGGCCGCCCATACGCACCATTTCAGCTACGGCGAGAATCTGGGCGCGGAGGATTGTCTGGTGCCGGTGGAGCGTTTCTCGTATCGCCCGACCCGTCAGCCCGTGATCCTCGACTGGTGGCCCGGGACGAGCGTGAACGGGCACAGCAGGTTCACCACCGTCGCCAGCTGGAGGCAGACCGATAAGGACATCGAGTGGCAGGGCGACACCTACTACTGGAGCAAGGACAGGGAATTCGAGAAGTTGATCGCCCTGCCCCGCCGCCTCCAGCGCCCGATGGAGCTGGCCCTGGCCTGCGGAGATGAGGCTGCGATCGACCGGCTGAGGTCATACGGCTGGCGGGTAAGGGACGCGCTGGCGCTGACCCGGGAGATCGAGCCCTACCGGGACTACCTCCTAACCTCCCGGGGAGAGTTCACCGTGGCCAAGGACCAGAACGTGCGCCTGCGCAGTGGATGGTTCAGCGACCGAAGCGCCTGCTACCTGGCCGCCGGTAAGCCGGTGGTCACGCAGGACACGGGCTTCGGGAACGTGCTGCCCACCGGGGAGGGGCTGTTCTCGTTCCGCACCGAGGACGAGGCCCTGGCCGCGCTCCAGGACATCGAGCGAGACTACGCGCGCCACGCCTCGGCGGCGCGCGAGATAGCCCGGGAGCATTTTGCCGCCGAGCGGGTGCTGGGACGGCTGCTCGACGAGGTCGGCGTCCCGGCATGACGTGCCCGGGGCCGGACGCGCGCTCGTGGCCAGGCGAGTGATCTTCAACGCCGACGATCTCGGCGCTTCGGAGGGCATCAACCGGGGGATCATCGAGGCCCACGCTCGCGGCGTGGTGACCAGTGCCAGCCTGATGACCGCCGGCCCGGCCGCCGCCGAGGCGGCGGTCCTGGCCCGCCGGCATCCCGCGCTGGCCGTCGGCCTGCACTGGGACGTCTGGGGCGAGGACGAGCGGGAGTTCGACCTGGATGACGAGGGCGCCGTGCGCCGGGAGCTCGAGCGCCAGCTGGATGACTTCCGCGCTCTCATGGATCGGCCTCCCACCCATCTGGATTCGCATAAGCACGCTCACCAGGAGGGCGCGGCTCCGGACGTCTTCGACCAGGCGGGCGCGCAGCTCGGCGTCCCCGTGCGCGGGCAGGGAGGCGTCCGGTACCTGGGCGGCTTCTACGCCCAGTGGGAATGGCAGGTGACCGAGCTTCAGTACGTCAGCGTCGAGTTCCTTCAGGAGCTCCTGGCGGCGGAGGCGGTCTCGGAATGGACCGAGATCGGATGTCATCCGGGGTATCGGAGCCCCGGGTTCTCCAGTGTGTATGACCAGGAGCGTGAGGTTGAGCTGCGGACCCTGACCGATCCGCGCGTCCGGGGCACGATCACCGAGCTCGGCCTGGAGCTGGTCAGCTACGCCGACTACCAGGCGAGGCACGAAGCGGCCACATAGATCGTGGTCCCTCTCTCCAAAGAGGTCGCGAAGCATTGAGCCCCACGGTCTGCCTGGTCGCGAACACGCTCGCATATCCCAGCGGCGGGGGCCACCGATGGGCCTATCTCAACTGGGCGCTGGGGCTGCGGGCCGCCGGGAGCGAGGTGCTCTGGCTCGAGACGGTCCAGCCTGACATGGAGGACGACGAGCGCAGGCGGTGCGAGGAGGCACTGCGGCTCGATCTGAAGCGACACGGCCTGGTCGACTCGCTGCTCCTGTACGACGAGCGCGGCGAGAGGCTCTCCAACGAACTACTGGAGGTCCTCGATCGTCCCCTCGACGTGCTGCTGACCCTCAACTACTACGTACCGCCACCCCTGCGCACGGTGGCTCGCCGCACGGTGCTGCTCGACCTGGATCCGGGCCTGACTCAGCTCTGGATCCGCGCCGGCTACCTACAGGTGTCGGGCTACGACATGTACTTCTCGATCGCCGCCGGAGCCCGCCGGCAGGGCGGGCTTCCGGACTGCGGAATCGAGTGGCGAGGAACCTCGCCGTGCGTGCACGTGGCAGCCTGGCCGCTGGCGAATGCCGAGCCGGGAGCTCCGTATACCACCGTCTCTCACTGGTGGACGGCAACAGAGAGTGAGGGATACATCGAGTTCGACGGTGAGTGGGTGGAGAACAGCAAGCGTGCCGGCTTTGAGCCGTTCCTCACGCTGCCCGGTCAGGCCTCGGTGCCACTCGAGCTCGCCCTGGGCGGCCTCGATTCGCCTGAGGAGGAGCGGCGGCTGCGCTCGCTGGGTTGGCGGGTGCGAGATGCCGCCACGGTGACGTCGACCACCGCCAGCTACGCCTCGTACATCCGCGACTCACGAGGTGAGTTCAGCTGCTGCAAGCCATCGGTTACCAGGCTCCGTTCCGGATGGGTGAGCGACCGCACGCTGTGTTATCTGGCCAGCGGCAAGCCGTGTGTGGTTCAGTACTCCGGCGAGCTGGGACTGGCCCAGGATGCCTGCGGACTGCTCCAGTTCCGCACCCAGCAGGACGCGGCGCAGGCCCTGCTTGAGGTCGAGTCGGACTACGCGCGATACAGCCGCGGCGCGCGAGCACTGGCCGAGGGCCGATTCGATGCTGCACGCGTGGCGGGCGCGTTGCTGGAGGAGGTCCTGTGAGGAGCGCCCGCGACCCCTGGGTCGTCATCCTGGGGTACCACAAGATCGGGATCTCGCCCGGGGAGTGGGAGAGCTGGTACTACGTCCCGCAGCCCACCCTCGAGCGCCATGTCGAGCTGCTGGTTCAGAGCGGCTGGCAGCCGATCGCCCCCGATCTGCTGCTGGCGGGGCTCCAGGATCCTGGCCAGTTGCCGCAGCGGAGCTTTCTGATCACCTTCGACGACGCCTACCGCTCGCTGCGTGCTCAGGCGGTTCCCTGGCTGGTCGCCAACCGGATCCCCGCGGTTGTGTTCGTGCCCACCTCATACGTCGGGGGTCTCAACGACTTTGATCGTGACGTGGAGCCGGAGGAGGCGATCCTGGATTGGGAGGACCTGCAGGCACTGCGCAGCGACGGCGTGTGGATCCAGTCGCACGGAGTCAGCCATCGAGCCTTCTCCGAGCTGACCGCGGCCGAGCGCGTCGCCGAGCTGCGCTGCTCCAAGGCGGCGATCGAGCGACGCGTCGGTGGGACCGTCAATCTGCTCTCCTATCCGTACGGGGACCCCGGGGTGCAGGGTCTGCCTTACGCGGAGGAGCTGTGCCAGGCCGGCTATGACGCCGCGTGCGGATACGGCGGGGGCCCGTTCCCGGTCCCGTCGAGCGATCGCTTCCTGCTGCCGCGGATCGCCGTGGGGCCGGACACCGATCTGGAGGCGGAAATCGCGCCCCGCCGGTAGGGAGGGCGTCCAGCCGGATCGGCTACCGTCGCGGCACCATGACGTGCCACGTAGTCCTCCTTCCCGGCGACGGGATCGGGCCGGAGATCATGCCTCCCACGGTCGAGCTCCTGAACGGCCTGGCCCCCGGCAAGCTCGAGTTCGAGGAGCACGCCTTCGGCGGAGCCTCGATCGACCTCAACGGTACGGCGCTCACCGATGAGACGCTCCTCGCCTGCCGGAAGGCCGACGCGGTGCTGCTGGCCGCGGTGGGCGGGCCGAAGTGGGACACCACCGATCCGGCCCAGCCCCGCCCCGAGCAGGGGCTGCTTGGACTGCGACAGGGCCTGGGGCTGTTCGCCAACGTTCGCCCCGTCAGGCCGCTGCCCGCGCTGTATGACTCGAGCCCGCTCAAGCGGGAGGTCATCGAGCGCACGGATCTGGTCGTGATCCGGGAGCTCACGGGTGGGATCTACTTCGGCGAGAAGACTCGCACCGAGGACCGCGCCTCAGACGACTGCGTCTACACCCGGGAGGAGATTGAGCGGATCGCCCGGGTGGGCTTCAGGCATGCCCGCTCCCGGGTGACCAGCGTGGACAAGGCCAACGTGCTGGAGACCAGCCGCCTGTGGCGAGAGGTGGTCCGGGATGTCCACGGCAGCGAGTTTCCGAACATCGAGCTGGAGCACCTGCTGGTGGACAACGCGGCCATGCGGCTGATCGCCGCGCCCCGCCACTTCGACGTCATCCTGACCGAGAACATGTTCGGCGACATCCTGTCCGACGAGGCGGCGATGCTCACCGGATCGATCGGGATGCTGCCCAGCGCCTCACTGGGAGCCGAGGGCCCCGGGCTGTTTGAGCCGGTGCACGGCTCGGCGCCGGATATCGCGGGCTCCGGAGCCGCCACCCCATTGGCCATGTTCCTGTCAGCCGCCCTGATGCTCCGGTACGGATTGTCCATGGAGGAGGAGGCAGCGGCGGTAGAATCGGCCGTTCAGCGCGCGCTGGCCGAGGGGCTTCGCACGCCGGATCTGGGGGGCGACGCCACCACTGCACAGGCCACCCAGAGAGTCCTTCAACACATTTAGCGGCCAACCTCAGGAGACACGTCGTGGAGCAAGCGGACCTCATCTGGCACAACGGAGAACTCGTCGCCTGGGAGGACGCCAAGGTCCACGTACTCACTCACGGGCTGCACTACGGCACCGGTGTATTCGAGGGCATCCGGGCCTATGAGACCGACAGCGGCACGGCGATCTTCCGCCACCGCGAGCACCTGGAGCGGCTGTTTCGCTCGGCCGAGCTCTACTACATGCCGATTCCCTACACGCTGGAGGAGCTGCGGGCGGCCACGCACGAGCTGATCGCGGCCAACGAGCTGCGCGAGTGCTACATCCGCCCGATCGCGTTCAGGGGCTACGGCCAGATGGGTCTCTATCCCCTGGACTGCCCGGTGGAGGTGTCGATCGCCGTGTGGCCCTGGGGGGCCTACCTGGGCGAGGAGGGCAAGCGGGAAGGCATCCGGGCCAAGGTGTCCAGCTGGCGGCGCATCCCGCACGACTCCCTGATCCCGCACGCCAAGGCGTCCGGTCAGTACCTCAACAGCGTCCTTGCCAAGATCGAGGCCTCCAAGGCCGGCTATCAGGAGTCGATCCTCCTGGACGCCCACGGGTTCGTGTGCGAAGGCTCGGGCGAGAACATCTACGTGGTGCGTGACGGGGTCATCTTCACCCCCCCGCATACGGCGGCGATCCTGGACGGCATCTCCCGGCGATCGGTCATGACGATCGCGGATGATCTGGGCCACAAGCTGGTGGAGTGCGACCTGACGCGGTCCGAGCTCTACCTGGCCGATGAGGTGTTCCTGTCCGGTACCGCGGCCGAGCTCGTCCCGGTCAGGGAGATCGATGACCACGTCATCGGGACCGGAGAGCCGGGACCGATCACCCGGGCCATCCAGCGGATCTTCGATGACGCCCTCCACGGCCGTGATCCGCGCTACCGGGACTGGCTGGACCTGGTCAAGGTGCCGGCGCAGCCGACACCGATGGCCGGCTCCGGCTCAGGCTGAGCGGCGGCCGGGCAGAGCTGCCCCCTCCGATGACCCGCATCGAGCTCTACGACACCACCCTCCGGGACGGCATGCAGGGGGAGGGGATGTCCCTGTCCGCCCAGGAGAAGCTGCGCGTGGCCCACCGGCTGGACACGCTGGGCATTGACCTGATCGAGGCCGGGTTTCCCAGCTCGAACCCCAAGGAGCTGGAGCTGTTCGAGCTGCTGGACCGTGAGCGCTTCAGCCACGCCGACCTGGCGGCCTTCGGCATGACCCGGCGGCGCGACGTCTCGGCCGAGGCCGACCCCGCGTTGCGCGTCCTAGCCGACTGCTGCGCCCCGGTGTGCACGCTCGTGGGCAAGACCTGGGGCCTCCACCTGGACAAGGTGGTCAAGGTGGACCCCGAGGAGAACCTGCGCATGATTTCCGAATCGGTGGCGTTCCTTCACCAGGCGGGCAAGCGCGTGATCTACGACGCCGAGCACTTCTTTGACGGCTTCGCTGATGACCCGGCGTATGCGCTGCGCTGCCTGAGGGCGGCCGCTGAGGCCGGTGCCGAGACGGTGGTGTGCTGCGACACCAACGGCGGGACCCTGCCCGATGCTGTGGGGGCAGCCGTGGCTCAGGCCATGTCTGAGCTCGGCGAGACCGTGCGGGTGGGCATCCACTGTCACGACGACGCCGGCTGCGGCGTGGCGGCGACGCTGGCCGCGGTGGGCCAGGGGGCCAGGCAGGTCCAGGGAACGATCAACGGCTACGGCGAGCGGTGCGGAAACGCCAATCTGACCACGATCATCCCCAACCTCCAGCTCAAGCTGGGCTTTGAGTGCGTCACCGATACTCAACTGGCCTCGCTGACCAGCAGCGCCCACTTCTTCGACGAGCTGCTGAACCTGATCCCGGACCCCAACCAGCCGTACGTGGGCCGCAATGCATTCGCTCACAAGGGAGGCATGCATGTGGCCGCGGTCAGCGCAGATCCGGCCACGTTCGAGCACCTCGACCCCGACGTGGTGGGCAACCGGCGCGAGCTCCTGGTCTCCGAGCTCTCCGGGAAGGGAACCGTTCAGGCCCGGGCTCGGGACGCGGGCCTGGAGCTGGACGAGGCCGAGGCCGTGCAGGTGATCGAGCGGGTCAAGGCACTCGAGCATCGCGGCTACCACTTCGAGGCCGCCGACGGCTCGTTCGAGCTTCTGCTGCGCAAGGAAACCGGCGAGTACGAGCCGCTGTTCCGGCTCGAATCCTGGCGGGCCATCGTGGAGAAGCGGGCCGATGGCCGGGTGGAGACCGAGGCCACGATCAAGATCTGGGTGGACGGCGACCGCTACGTGCGCACGGCCGAGGGCAACGGCCCGGTGAACGCCCTGGACCGGGCGCTGCGGGACGCGCTGGTGGAGATCCACCCCCACCTGCGGGAGATCGACCTGGTGAACTTCAAGGTCCGGATCCTGGATGAGGCCAAGGGCACCGGAGCGGTCACCCGCGTCCTGCTGGACGCCTCCGATGGTGACCAGGTCTGGGGCTCGATCGGGGTGTCCGAGAACATCATCGAGGCCTCCTGGGAGGCCCTGGTGGATTCGCTGGAATACGGGATGCAGGTGACTCGTCGGGAGTCGCCGGCCGACGCGCAGCCCACATCCGGGCAGTGACCGAGCGAATCCCGCTCGCTCGGCCGGTCGTCGGCGAGCGCGAGGAACAGCTCGTGCTGGAGGCGCTGCGGTCAGAGCGGCTGTCCCTGGGGCCGCTGCTTCCACGCTTTGAGGAGGCGTTTGCCGCGGCGGTGGGTGCTCGCTGTGCCTCTGCCGTGTCCAGTGGCACCGCCGGACTCCATCTGGCGCTTCGCGCGGCCGGGGCCGGCTCAGGGGACGAGGTGATAACCAGCCCGTTCTCATTCGTGGCCAGCGCCAACGTGGCCATCTATGAGGGTGCCCGGCCGGTGTTCGCCGACATCGATCCGGTGACCCTGAACCTTGATCCCGATGCGGCCCGGGCGGTCGTGAGCGAGCGGACGTCGGCTCTCATGCCGGTGCACGTCTTCGGCTACCCGGCTGACGTGGGGGCGCTGGAGGGCCTCGGCCTGCCGATCGTGGAGGACGCCTGCGAGGCGCTGGGCGCCGCATACCCGGACGGCACGCGCGTGGGGTCTGGCCACCACCCGGCGGTGTTCGGCTTCTACCCCAACAAGCAGATGACGACGGGGGAGGGGGGGATGGTCACCACGGGCGATCCGGGTTTGAAGGAGCGCCTTGACTCCGAGCGCAACCAGGGCCGGGCGCCGGATCTGGGGTGGCTGGACCACGACCGCCTGGGCTTCAACTACCGGCTCTCCGAGGTGGCCTGCGCACTGGGACTCGCCCAGCTGGAGCGCCTGGAGGAGCTGCTGGCGGCGCGAGCGCGGGTGGCCTCGTGGTACCGCGAGGCCTTGGGTTCTGTTGAGGGCCTGGAGCTGCCGTGTCCGGACGCCGGCGGCGCCCGGCGGGGCTGGTTCGTGTTCGTGGTTCAGCTCCCGCGGTCGGCCGACCGAGACGAGGTCGTGCGAGCGCTGGACCAGCGCGGGGTGGAGTCCAAGCCGTACTTCCCGGCCATCCACCTCATGAGCTACTACCGGGAGACGTTCGGCTACCGGGAGGGCCAGTTCCCCGTGTGCGAGGACGTGGCCGCCCGCTCGATCGCGCTGCCGTTCTTCCCCCAGATGACGGAGGGACAGGTGGAGAGGGTGGCCGAGGCGGTACGGGGGGTTTTGCGGCGGTAGGGCGGGGACGCGGGTCGGTCGCCCACCCTGCAGCGACCATAACGTCGCGATTCACATGGGACCCCCGGAGGTCCTCGACGTTGTGGTGGCCATACGACAAGAACGCCGAAAAA
>JBJMLC010000038.1:0-5796 GCA_045805485.1 Solirubrobacteraceae bacterium
AGCTGCACCAGACGATTCAGAAGGTGACGGCGGACCTGGACGAGATGCGCTTCAACACCGCCATCGCCGCCATGATGGAGTACACCAACCACCTGACGCCGCTGCCGGTGCGGCCGCGCCCGGCGCTGGAGCCGCTGGTGCTGCTGCTGAGCCCGTTCGCGCCGCACCTGGCCGAGGAGCTGTGGCGCGCCCTGGGCCACGCGCAGAGCCTGGCCTACGAGCCCTGGCCGGCCCACGACCCCGAGCTGGCGCGGGAGGACGAGGTCGAGGTGCCGGTGCAGGTCAACGGCAAGGTCAAGCTGCGCCTGACGGTGCCGGCCGGGCTGGACAACGCCGCCCTGGAGGCCATCGTGCTGGGGCTGCCGGGGATCGCCGTCTCCCAGCAGTCCAACGCGCTGGAGCTTGACTTCCGGACCGGGGCGGGATTCGAGTTCCGATCCGCGGCCACGTTCACCTCTCGGTTGGTGGCCGAGCTGGGAAACGTCCCGCTCCCGACGGGGACGCTGCTCAACATCAACGTCCCGGGTGCAGAGCCCTCGGGCGTCGAGGTGGCGCGGCTGGGCAAGCGCGTTTACCGGGACGAGCTGGCGCTGGTGGACGAGGCGACCGAGGGCAGGCGGCTATACCGGATCTATGGCGATGCCAGCTTCGAGCGAGACGAGACCGGGACTGACCTCCAAGCGGTGTCACAAGGCAAGATCGCTGTCACCCCGATCCACTTCGACCTCACCGACCGTGAGGGCTTGACCGCTCTCCAGCGCTACGACCTGGCGCGGTTGGTCGCCCCGGCGGCCAGGGAGATGGAGGTTTGAGCGCCGCCCCCGCGGCCAGGGAGAGCGTCGCCCCGGCGGCCAGGGAGATGGGGGTTTGAGTGCGGCGCGGAGCCGCCGCTCGGCGGGGGCCGCGAAGGGCACGGCGGCCACGGCTCCCGCCGAGGAGCGGGCGGGCGAGCTTCGCCGGGTCCTCGACCATCACGCGTACCGCTACTACGTCCTGGATGACCCGGAGGTCGGCGATGACGAGTACGACGCCCTGCTGGACGAGCTCCGGGGGATTGAGGCCGACCACCCTGAGCTGGTAACGCCGGACTCGCCGACCCAGCGCATCGGGGGGGAGCCTGTCTCCGAGCTGGAGAAGGTCCGCCACCCCCAGCCGATGCTCTCGCTGGCCAACGCCCGGTCGGCCGAGGAGCTCCAGGCCTGGATCCAGCGGATGCGGAACTTCCTGGCCCGTGAGGGCATCTCCGATCCCCAGTTCGAATATGTCGCCGAGCCCAAGATCGACGGGCTGGCCATCTCGCTCATCTACCGGGACGGGGCGTTCGAGCGCGGGGCCACGCGGGGCAACGGCGAGGTGGGTGAGGATGTGACCCACAACCTGCGCACGATCATGGCCATTCCGATGCGGCTGGAGACGAAGGACCCGCCGGCGCTGGTCGAGGTCAGGGGAGAGGTGTACATGTCGCTGTCTGACTTCGCCAGGCTGAATGAGCGCCGGGCCGAGCAGGGCCTGTCGACGTTCATGAACCCCCGGAACTCGGCGGCGGGCACGATCCGCCAGCTCGACCCCAGCCTGGCTGCACAGCGCCCGCTCTCATTGTGGTGCTACGCCATCGGGGCCACGGAGGGAATCTCGTTCGAGACGCACTGGGACGGCCTGGAGTGGCTGCGCGAGCATCGCTTCCCAGTGCATCCCGATGTCAAGAGGCTGCGCACCGAGGATGAGGTGATCAAGCAGTGCCGCTCCTGGGAGCAGCGGCGTGGGTCGCTGGACTTTGAGATCGACGGCGTGGTGGTGAAGGTCGACCAGATCGAACTCCAGCGCCGGCTGGGGGTGGTGGGGCGCGAGCCCCGCTCCGCCATCGCCTGGAAGTTCCCGCCCACCACGGCGGTGACCAAGCTCAAGCAGATCGGCTGGAACCCGGGCAAGTTCGGCGACCTGCACCCCTACGCGATGCTGGAGCCCGTCCACGTGGGCGGGGTGACGGTGAAGCTGGCCACGCTGCACAACGAGGAGGATCTCCACCGCAAGGACATTCGCGAGGGGGAGGAGGTGATCGTGCTCCGGGCCGGTGACGTGATTCCCCAGGTCCTCTCGCCGGCGCCCCACGTGGCCGAGCGCGAGGATCGGCCACCCTCTCCGGAGCCCCCTGCAAGGTGCCCGGTCTGCAACACGGAAACGGTCAAGCCGGATGACTCCGTCTTCACCAGGTGCCCGAATCGCGACTGCCCCGGCCGGCGCTGGCAGCTGCTCAAGCATTTCGTGGGGGCCATGGACATCGATGGGCTGGGCGAGAAGCAGGTCAGCCTGTTCATGGACCTGGGGTGGGTGAGCACGGCGGCCGACTTCTACCGGCTGACCGCCGAGCAGATCGCCACGCAGCAGGGCTTCGGCGAGGTCTCGGCCGAGAAGCTCGTCAAGGCGATCGAAGCATCCAAGCAGCAGCCCTTCGGGCGTGTCCTGTACGCGCTGGGGATCGAGGAGGTGGGCTACGTCACGGGGCGTAACCTGGCAATGCAGTTCCGGACCATTGACGTGCTGCTGGCCGCCACGCCGGAGGAGGTCGAGCAGACCCCGGGGGTGGGGCCCAAGATGGCCCAGGTCATCCACGACCAGCTGCACGACGAGCACATGGGTGCCCTCATCCAGGACCTGCGTGCCCAGGGCCTACAGCTCCAGGAGGCGGGACCGCCGCCCGGAGAGGGGCCATTGGCCGACCAGACCTTCGTCCTCACCGGCACCCTGCCCTCGCTGACCCGCGAGGAGGCGACGCAGATGATCATGAGCGCGGGCGGGCGGGTGACCGGCTCGGTCTCCAAGCGAACCAGCCACGTGGTGGCCGGCGAGAGCCCTGGGTCAAAGCTCGCGCAGGCCGAGCGGCTGGGAGTGAATGTGATCGACGAGGCGGGGCTGCGGGAGCTGCTGGAGTAGCCCGGATCAGCCGTCGTACTCGGCCAGGGCCACGGCCATGTCGTTGGCCTCCACGGAGTGGACGTAGTCCGGGCTCCCAACGCTGTTGGCCAGGATGGCGAAGGCCAGGTTATGCCCGTCCCGAGCCTGGCAATAGCCCGACAGGTTGGCCACGGCATGCAGCGTTCCCGTCTTGCCCTGGCAATGGCCCTGGGCCGCCGTGCCGCGCATGGAGTCCTGGAGGGTGCCCGTCCTGCCGCCGATGGCCAGCGACCGCCGGAAGACGCGGTTGCCTGCCATCGCCCGGAGCAGCGTCACGATCTGACGGGGAGAGGTGGAATCCGCGTAGGACAATCCGGAGCCGTCGTTGAACCGGGGGCTCAGGCCGAACACCCGCGAGAGCTCCGAACGCACGACGGCCGCTCCGGACGCCGTGGTGCCCCCCCGGCCGAAGCTCGCCCCGAGGCCCTTCAGGAGCATCTCGGCCATGAAGTTGTCCGAAGGGGTGTTCGTGAGCCGGATGAGCCTGGACACGCGCGGCGATCTGACGATGGTCAGAAGCCGGGCTCCTCTCGGCGTGCGGCCAGAGGCGATGCGGATCGTGCTCCGCATCTGGACGCCGGCCGACCGCAGCGCCGAGGCGAACTGCTGAGCGGCGTACAGAGCGGGGTGAGACTGATAGTCCGTGCTCCCGGGAGTGGCGAATCCGCGGTCGAAGGCCAGGGCGCTGAGCTGGCCCTCCATGTCGCTGTCCGGCCGAAAGCCGGACTCCGCGGTGCTGCGCCGCGAGTCGAAATAGGACTCATCGCCGATGATCGCTCCGTGCACGGCGGTGATGTGCGCCTGATGAATCAGGTTCGACACCAGCATCTGCACGGTGGTTCCGGTGGAGCCATACGTGGCGTGGACGAACGAGGCCCAGCCCAACGTCGGATCACCTCCGCCTCTCAAATAGAGCGCCCCATGCCAGACCCCCCGGGCCCCGCGCCATCCCCGGCCCAGCACCGACGTGCGCAGGCGGGCGTTGGGGCCGAAGCGCTCCAGCGCGGTGGTGGTTGTGTAGAGCTTCTGCACCGAGGCCGGCAGGCGCCGGACGCTGCCTGAGTCGGAGAAAAGCACGACGCCCTTGGTCAAATCGACGACGTAGGCGCCACTCGCGCCGCCTATTCGGCCCATGTCGCGACTCAGCCTGGCCCGCAGAGTGCGCAGCGCCCCGGTGGAGTGCGCGCCGGCGGGCGGCGGAGCCGTGAGCAGCACGGCCGCCAGGAGCCCGAGCGTCTGCACGAGTCGGCGCATCAGTGAGAATGGAACACCAATCGGCGGCCGAAGGTGCGCCGGGTGTCGATTCGCCCGCCGGGCGCCCGGGACGCCCGCCATGGTTGCTGGGGCTTGATGGAGGGGGCGCCTCGTAGAATCAGCCCTCACCATGGGTAAGGTCGTCAAGCTCGAGTCTGCGGCAACCGACCGGCCGACAAGCAAGTCCGAATCCCGGACCCGGTCACGCCGCAAGCGCTCCAAGGCCGCACTGGTCCTGGGTGGCGGCGGCTTCACGGGGGGCGTGTACGAGATCGGTGCGCTGCGCGCGCTCGACCTCCTGTCGGTCAACCGGACCGTGAACGAGTTCGACGTGTACGTCGGAACGAGCGCCGGAGCGTTCGTCGCCGCTGCGGTGGCCAACGGCATCACCCCGGAGGAGATGATGCGGGTGATCGTCCAGCAGGTCCCCACCCCATTCCCGGATGCCCGGGTGAGCGCGCTGCTCCACCCCAACTACAGAGAGCTGGTCAGCAAGGGAGTGCTGATGCCGTTCCGGCTGGTCCAGGCGGTGCGTGGCCTCCTGCGAGACCTGGGCTCGGTGTCGGCGGTCGACCTGGTCGTCGGCTTGGCCGAGGCGCTTCCCTCAGGGCTGTACACGGGCGACGGCATAGAACGCTACGTGCGGACGATCCTCTCCAGCCCGGACCGGGTGAACGATTTCCGTCTCCTGCACCCCGAGCTGTACCTGGCGGCCACCGATCTGGATACGTGCGAGCGCATCGTGTTCGGGGCCGAGGGCTGGGATGACGTCCCGATCTCCCAGGCCGTCAGCGCATCAGGGGCGCTGCCCATGATCTACAAACCGGTGAAGGTCAAGGATCGCGAGCTGGTGGACGGCGGCATCGTCTCGACCACGAACGTCGACATCGCCGTGGAGGCCGGAGCGAAGTTCATCGTGGTCGTCAACCCGCTGGTCCCCTACGTCAACGACTTCAGCAACCAGGTGCCAACGCTCACGGGCTCGCGGCCGCGCCGGGTCTCCGACATGGGCTTCCCCCAAATCGGCTACCAGTCCTTCAAGCTCCTGGCCTACCAGCGGCTGCACGAGATAGCGCAGCGCTGGGAGGAGCGCTATCCCGGCGTGGACATCATCCTGATCGAGCCTGAGCCGAACGATGAGCTGATGTTCCAGACGAGCATCATGAACTACACCTCGCGCGTGGACATCGCCCGTCACGGCTTCCAGTCAGTGACGCTCAAGCTGGCGCACGACTACTCCTACTTCAAGCGCATCTGTGCCCGTCACGGGATCGAGATCTCAGCCACGCGGGTCCGCAAGGTGGTCAAGCACTTCGCCGCCGAGCGGGAGAAGACCCGGGCCTGGCGGAAGATCCTGGAACAGACGACCTCAACGCTTCTGCGCCAGTCGGCGCAGGAGTAGTGCCAGACCAGTCGGCGCAGGAGTAGCGGCAGGAAACCAGTAACCCCCGCGGCGGACTGACGCCCCGTCGTGAAGGTCGAGTCGCCCGTCGGCGAGTACGAGTACCACGTCCGCAAGGTGACGCTCAGCGGGGGCCGCGTGCGGATCGCGGGGAGCCTTGGGGTCTGGGAGACCACGATGGAGATCGA
>JBJMLC010000039.1:0-13819 GCA_045805485.1 Solirubrobacteraceae bacterium
CGACGTGGTCCAGGGGTCGCTGCCGCAAGACGTGCGGAAGCTCCTGGCCGATCCTGAGTCCTGGCACGTTCACGGGCCGCTGGGTGGGCCCCGTCCCAAATCCTCCGTGAACGGCCGCGCCCGCCGCCGCGTCATACCCGCCGCATCCTGACGCGGTGGATCGCATTGTTGGCGTAGCCGCGCTCGTTGGCGGGTGGATGATCGGGCTGGGTGCGGCCGGCCATGTCAATGGCCCGGCAGGAGATCTCGTGCATCCCTGACGCGAGGTGGCACTCCAGTTCCCATGTCGACCGGGCGTACGGACCCCGGGGCGGAGCTAGCCGAGCCTCCAGCCACGGCCCGGCATCGACTCGGACCTGTACGCGCGCCACGCCGCCGGTCCCGCCCCAGGCCACCCCCCGGACGCCGGTCAGACCATGCAGCTGGATCGCCTCTCCGGCCTGCGGCGCCGTGATCAGCGCGTGGACTGGAACCGTCGTCATGCGCCTGCCCGGACCGGGCTCGCCCGATGACTTCAGGCGGTAGTCGTGGGCCTGGAACACGCCGCCGAACGGCTCCGAGGTGAACCAGATGCGATCCAGCCATTTGACCGAGTCGGTGGCATACCAGCCCGGCACGATTGCCCTGACGGGACCGCCCCGGTCGACCGGAATCGGCTCGCCGTTCATCTCGTAGGCCAGGATCACGTCGTGGTGCAGAGCCTTGTCCACGGGGAGGCTGCGGGCAAAGCGATGGATGCCCTCGAATCCCACCACCGGGCCGCAGTCGGACCCCTCCAGCACGACTTCGGTCGCCCATTCCGGGATGCCGACCCGCCGGAGCAGCGGGCCCAGGCGGGTCCCCGTCCAGCGGGCTTCGGCCACCGCGCCGCATGCCCACGGGACGCCGGTGGGCAGTGGGTCGAACTCGGCCCGCCGATGACCCGCGCACTCCAGCACCACGCTCAGCCGGCGCTGGGGAAGCAGGCGGACCTGGTCCAGGTCGAGTGTCAGCGTCTGGCGGTCCCCGGTCAGCTCCAGTGACCACGTGGCGGGCTCGATGGACGGGGCCGGGAAGTGGTCCCGCACGAAGTGGAGCTCGCTGGGGATGCTCTCGAGCTCGAGAGCCGCCAGCGGGGTCGGTCGCCAAAGCGCCCGCTCGTCGTCCCGGCGCTGGAGTGGCGCCGCCTGGCCCCCTGCCGGACGCCTCACGAGGACCCTTCGACGAGTGACAGGCCCAGCTGGGCCATCTGATCAACGCCACCGCTCACCCGGGTGACGGGCTGGCGGGTGTGGCGCCGGAGGATGCTGGCCGCAACTGCCGCGCGGACGCCGCTGGCACACACCACTGCGATCGGGGCCTGAAGAGACTCGGCTGCTGCCCGTCCGTCTCCGAGCACCGACAGCGGAAGGCTCTGGGAGCCCGGAATGTGGCCGCCGCTCCATTCCGCGGGGTCGCGGACGTCCACGAGCGTGACCTCGCCCGCCCGGACTCGGGCGGCCAGGCCATCGGGCGCCACCGCGTCGCTACTGTGGACCCTGAGCCCGGCGGCCCACCAGGCGATCGGGTCGGCGACTGACATGCCGGCGAGGTTCCACACGCCCGCGGCCCTCAGGAGCTCGGTGGCCCGTCGTCCTTCCTCGAGCGAGGGAACGATGAGCTCGATCGATTCCTCTTGGCCCGCAGCCCAACCGGCCCTCGTGCCCAACCCCCGCCCCAGCAGCGGCAGGTTGATCGAGCCCTCGACGTGACCTGAGTCGAAGCTGTCGGGGTCTCGGAGATCCAGCACGCACATCCCGGCGGCCAGAACCTGCGCCAGATCGGCCGCGTCCAGCTCTCCCACCGGGCCCGGGTGCTGCGCGCCGCGTCGGTTCAGGGCCACGACTCGCTCCACCGTCGGTGGTCGAGCCGGGGTACATCGGGTGATCTCGGCGGTGAACGCCTCCACGTCGCCCACCGCGAGGAGTGGGTTGGTCAGCCGCTCCTGGCCGATCGTGGAGCTGGTCTCGCTGGAAGCGCTCTGGCTTGCGCACAACGAACCACCGACATGCGCCGGCCATAGCTCCACATCCTCGGGCAGCGCGCAAAGGCGCTGGAGGGTGTGCCACAGAGCCCGGGCCCCGTCCTCGGCCGCCACTGCCAGGTCGGGGCGCGCCACATCGCCCACCAATAGGGAATCTCCTGACAGCAACATTCTGGGGAGCCCATCGCGGCAGGCCAGGTACGCCAGGTGCTCTGGGCGGTGGCCGGGCGCGCCGAGGGCCAGCAGCTCGATGTCTCCGATGCGCACCACCTCACCGGCGCTGATGCCCAGCTGCCCGGGACCGGTGGGGAGGAGCGTGGATGCCCCGGTGAGGCAGCTCAGCCGCGCGCGGCCGGACACATGATCGGCGTGGTGGTGGGTCTCCAGCACGTACCGGATCCGGGCCCCGGCCTCCTCGGCTGCCTGCACGTATTGCTCCACCTCCCACTTCGGATCGACCACAACGGCCTCACCCCGGTCGGCCAGCAGATAGGAGGCGCAACCCAGGTCCGAGTGGAGGATCTGACGGAAATACAAGATTCTCTACCGCCTTTCTGCACAAAGTATATTGATTTAGTAGAGTATATCTGGAAGCATGGTCACGGCCTGGTCCAGGTGCCATCCACACCGGGTCCCGGTAACGGAGGACCAGGGCGACCGCTCGCGGTCGCCTGAACAGAGAAGAAGGTGGCCGGTCCCGGTCGTTTGACCCACACAAAGAAGAAGGCGGCCGGTCCCGGTCGTTTCACCACACAGAGAACACGGCGACCGCTCCCGGTCGCTTCACGACACAGGCAAGGGGAAATACATGAGGCAACGAAATCGACGTGCGCGCGTCGCTTGGCTGCTCGGTCCCGTCGTCGCGCTGACGGTGGCGGGAGGCGCCCTGGGCGTCACGGTGGCCAATGGCGCCGTGGGCGGTAAGAAGCCGCCGGGCCCGGATCAGCTGGGCGACCTGCCGGTCAACCCGCAGTGGCTGGCCAACACGCTGGAGCGCGCGACCACCACCACTTCGGTCAAGAACAACACGCTCCCGGAGGCGATCAAGCGCCGGAACAGCGCTGAGGCCGATTGGAGGGCCGCCGAGGACCGCTGGAAGGCCGGGAAGGGGTCAGAGCCCAATCCGCTCGCCAAGCCCGAATACCTGGTCGTGTGGTCAGGCAAGCAGAACGCGGCCGACATGTACGGGAAGGAGATCGGGGAGCTGGTCACCAACGCCACGATCAACCCGGAGGGTCTTTCGCAGTTCCTGAACCCGCAGTTCCTCCCGGGGCTGGACGGCTTCCAGGTGATCGACGGCCGCAAGCTGAACGTCAGTGGAAGCGCCAACCCTGATTACGGCAGGGTGGTCAACCTGGTGCAGCTCCCGCTGCCCTGGGGCGTGGAGACCGAGGCCCACCACATGCAGTACCAGTGGGAGAACGGGCAGCCGGTGATCGCCGGAGGTCTCTACAACGACACGGCATTCGTCCTTGGTGTCAAGGACATCCCGAACATGAAGCTCCTGAACATCATTCCGCCGCAGGCTCACCTCGGCGGCTCGATTCCGGATGCCTTCGACGAGGTCGGCAACACCGGCAAGTACATCGGCACCTGGATGGGCGGCCCGGCGGCCAACTACGGTGGCTCGCCCGGCGAGGTGCTGACCTTCACGCCCAGCAAGACCAAGGGGCTGGTCCAGACCTCAGAGACGCCCGCCGGAAGCGTCGGCGGCGTGGAGAACGGGAACGCAAACGGCGTGCCCGAGCCGTGCACGATGCGTGAGGGTGAGCCGCTCCAGACGTGCGCCAACCCGCACGGGATCCAGATCCGCCAGGACCTGGATCGGATGGTCACGGCGGACTACGCCGAGCCGCGGGAGATCGTGCTGGATCCGACCAAGCCGGTGGACCAGTACGCCTTCCGCCCCACGGTTCGGGTGTGGGACACCAGCAACCCGATCCATCCCAGGTTGATCTCCGTGGCTCACATGCCGCAGGGACCGCAGAATCCGGTCAACCGCGGCCACGGCCAGATAGGGATCATGGAGGACGCCAAGACGTGGCCCGACGCCACCCGGTACAAGAGCGGGCTGGCCTCAAAGGGGTTCTTCTCGGAGTCGATGTGCGGCGGCGGCATCTTCTTCACTCCGGATGTGACGAAGCTGCACGGGAACTCCTCCTCGCAGTGGAAGGAGGTCTTCAACGACGCCGTCCCGGAGGTCAACGCCACCGGAGGCAAGTTCGTGGATGAACCGGGAGGCTGCGACGGTGGCTCGTGGGTACAGGTGGCGCCGAACAACCGCCTCCTGTTTCACACGGTCATCGGGCGGGCGCCCGTGTCGGACAACTACTACGACCAGGGCGAGGTCAAGCTCGTCTACGACGTCGACATCTCCAAGCTGATCAAGAACGCCCAGTCCGGGCGTGTGATCTGCGACCTGGCTCATGGGATCCATACCCACGGCTACGACCTCTCCGGCATTCAGGTCCTGGAGAAGCTTGAGGAGGGCAAGCAAATCGCTGACTGCCCGAGGCTGGTGTCGACGCTGGTCGTCCATGACCCCACCAGCGGTGGCCCGCACTGGGCGGCCCTGGACGTCAACTCCATCGATCAGGACGGCGTTCCGGACCGGCTGGCGTTCTCCGACTACTTCGTGGCCCGTACGGGCGTGGACGGAGACCACCGGATGTACATCGTGGACATCTCGCCCAAGGGCAAGCTGAGCTACGACGACACGTTCCGGGACCAGAACACGGGAGCGCTCGGCGTCAACTTCGACCGACGCAACTGGCCGGGGTCGCCGGACGCCGGGTTCTACAAGCCCCACTCGATGCTGTGGGTCTGCGCGCCCGGTGTGTGCCCGCTCGATCCGCAGATCACCCCACGGAGTGATCCGGGAGCGCAACTGGGCAGCGCGTTCTCGCATCGGCGCCAGGCAAGCCGGCGGTAACGGTGCAATTCCGCCGCCTCGCCCTGGCGGCGGCCGTCGTCCTCGGTGCTCTGTGCGCCGGGGCGGCGGCCGCCTCCGCCCACCCTCTCCTGATCACCTCGGCCCCCACCCCGGGGTCGATCGTCCCGAGCTCACCCAGCACTGTCGGTCTGGCCTTCTCCGAGTCGGCCGTGCCAGGGGGCTCAACTCTGACCGTCACCGGGCCACACGGCCCGGTCCGGCTGGGTCCGCTGACCGCCACCGGCGGCGGCGAGCAGTTCACGGCCCGGATCGGGCGCAGACTCGGCCCGGGGGTCTACCACGCCGATTGGGTGGCGCTCGGCGACGACGGCCACACCGTGTCCGGATCGTTTGCCTTCGGCGTGGCGCAGAAGAACGGGGCACCACCGCCGGGGGCGGCCGCGGCTCTGGGCGCCGTGGGCACGAACGGACGTGGTGGCAGCGGTTCGGATCAGGGCGTCCTCTCGACGGCCATGCTGTGGCTGGGCGTCCTGGCCGCGTCGGTCCTGTGGGGCGGCTGGCTGCTCCTGGCTGTGCTCCGCCGTCGTGGGGTCCCGGTGGGCGAGGGCTCAGAACGCCTGCGACGCCTCCTCGTGCCCGCGATCTTTGCGGTCGTGCTCTCAGGCGTCTACGGGATCCTCGCCGAGGCCCGCGCCGGTGCGGGCGGCGGCTTCGATTTTGGCCTGCTCACCGCGTCTGGCACGGCTCTCTCGGCCCTGATCCGGGGGGCGATCGGCCTCGCCGGCGCCGTGGTCGTCGCCTGGGAGCTCCGGAGACACCGGACAGGACCCGCGCTCCTGGCCGGGGGGAGCCTGGGGGCGGGCCTGCTGGTCTCGTTCGGATTGAGCGGCCACGTCGTGGCCCAGGGCAGCACGTGGGCTGGTCTGGGGATGGCTGTGCACGTGCTGGCTGCTGGAACCTGGGCTGGGGCCCTGGTCTCACTGCTCCTGCTGAGCGCCCGGGGCGGCGTGCCCCTGCGAGCCGGCGCCCGCGCGTACGCGCCGGTGGTGATCAGCGCCGTGGGGGTCGCTGCGGTGACCGGGGCGATTGCCGCCATCCGTGAGGTGGGGCACTGGTACTTCCTCTGGTGGTCAGGCTACGGCCGGCTGGTGATCGTGAAGGTCGTGGTCGTCACGCTGGCCACCATCATCGGCGCCGTGGGCGCCTGGCGGGCCCGGCGACGCATCGTGGCGGCCGAGACGGGGCTCATCGTCGGGGTGCTGGGCATCGCGACGGTCCTAGCCAGCCTGGCGCAGGGCCGGGGCCAGCCGCTGCCCGCCCAGCGAGGCGATCTTCTGGCGGGGCCGGCCATCTCCACGATGCTCCTGAAGAGCGGCCCGGCGCCGATCACCGTGGCCCCGGCCAGGCCCGGGCTGAACCGGATCGTGGTCACCCCGGGCAGCGCTGCACACTCCGTGCAGATGCGTCTGGTCTGCGGCTGTGACCAGCGGCCTGTGATCGCACGTCTGACGCCGGACCCCGGCGGTTCGGGGTCCTTCTCGGCCGATGTCCCGCTGCCCACCGCGGGTACCTGGAACGGATACCTCACGGTCGACGGCGACCGCTCGCTGGCGCCAGCGGCCCTCCCCGTGGGCGTCCAGGGCGCCCCGGGAGCACCGGTCCGCAGCGTGCTGGCGGTGGCCGATCTGAGCGGACCCGGCGCCGATCGCTGCCGGCGCTTCCTGATCGGGGCGGAGCTGGCGATCGGGCGGCTCAACGGCGCGGGGGGCGTGGACGGAGGATCCAAGCTGGCCCTTCTGGCCTACGACGACCAGGGCTCGCAGTCAATGGGCGCGGACGAAGCACGCAGCGCGCTGGGCCGTGGCGGCGTGGCGCGTCCGCTGGCCATGCTTCCGTGCGGCGCGGGGGCCGAGTCTGCGGTCGGCGAGGTCTCGCGAGCCGGGATACCCAGCCTGGCCGGCGATCCGGCCACCGAACCCGTCGCTGCCCGGCGCGTCTTCCGGCTGGCCGCCGATCCCTACGCCGACGGCATGGCGATTGCCCAGGCCATCCGGACCGAGGTGCTGCCGGTATCCACCCGCACCGCGCGCACCGTGGCCGTGGTGGCGGCCGGCGACGAGCAGGGCCAGCGCAGGCTGGCCGGCCTGAGGGCCGGGCTGGCCGCTCTTCACCCGGCCCTCCGGGTACACCTGGTGCCCGAGCACCGGCTGTTGAGCGACGGTCCCTCGGCACTAATGGGCCTGCTTGACCGTCTGCACACGACCGCGCTCGTGCTGGACGGCACCGATGCCCAGGCGTCCGGCCTGGCGGCCGCCATCAGGCGCCTGCCGGCCCGTCGCGCGGTGTTCGAGCCCGCGCCCGTCTTCGCCAGCGAACGCCTGCTGAGCGAGGGCCTGATCGAAGGGACGGGCGACGCCGGCGAAGTCGGAGTGGTCCAGGGCACAAGCGGCGTGGAGGTCGATTCGCGTGATGGCCTGACGCTCTCCCAAGCGCTGCCCGCGCTGTTCCCTGGGATGCAGGCCTCGCTGGAGAGCCTGCGTGGCTACGTCACGGGACTCGCTCTCGACTATGCGCTCGCCAACGGGACCTCTGCCCAGGCCATGGCCGCCCGCCTGCGGCGACCGGCCCCGTTCACCGACGCGATCGCCGAACCGTGGCGGTCCAACGCCCCAGCGGACGGGTCCTCGGAGCTGAGCGTGCTCGAGCCCAAGTTCCTGACCACAACGCTGCTGCCGGTGTCCTCGGGCGGTGAGGCCTACTCGGGGCTGTACTTCCCCGAGGGGGCCTGGGAGCGTCCGGTCACGAACCTGTTCGGGCTCCCGCCCCGCGAGCCGCTGCCCCCGCTGACTCGCTACCTGCGCGGAGCGAGCGCCGGCCAGTAGGGCTCCAGTCGCTGGAAGTCGCCCGTCCGGTAGGGCTGGTTGTGGGCCGCGTCGCCCGGAGCGGTGTAACTGTTTCCGGGCGGCGCGCCTGCCCTGCGGCCGGTGAGCGTGGAGCGGTCGAAGGTGACGAAGAATCGCGCCCAGCGGCCCTTGGCATCACCGTGGCTGCCCAGCGCGGCGGTGTTGGCAAACCAGGCCGCGATCGTGCGTCCCCGCGGTCCGAGGTACCGCGCCACCGGGATGAGGTCCGCCAGGGTGGGGCCCATCAGACGCAGGGCGGAGGCTCCGGGGCCGGCCAGGCCGCGGATCAGGGTCAGCGCGGGCACCACCGTCTGACGGAGAGCCGGTGCCTGGCCCAGGAGGGAGTCAAGCGCTCCGGCCGTCCGCGGGAGGGCGTTCAGCGCACCGGTCACGCTGGGGGCCGCGGAGTCCACCGCGGCCAGCAGCGGGGTGGCCCGGTGGATCAGGGGCCGGGCCTGGCCGAGGGTCGCGTCGGCCGCGCCCAGCACACCCGGGAGCCGGCGCAGCGTTGCCGTCAGCGCTTTCCGCTGGTCGGCCACGGCCCGCACGGCCGCGGCAGCATCGGTCATCAGCGAGCCGAGCTCCTGGCCGCGGCTGGCCAGCGTGTCCAGCACAACCCGGCCACTGCGAACGATCGAGGTGATCGTCGCACGCTGAGAGCTCAGCTCGCCCACGAGGTGAGCGAGCTGAGCCGTGGTCGGCTCAAGCTCTCCCACTAGGTCGGAGGCCTCGACGCCGGTATCGGGCGAGGCAGCGCCCCGGCCCAGGGCCAGCAGCGATGCCCGAAGCTGGCTCCGTCCGGTCCGGTTCAGAAACGCCAGGGCGTCGTCTATCTCCACCGTTGTGCGGGCTCGTAGCGGGCCCATCTCGCGGCCGGGCCGATGGCCGGGGTGAAGGTCCAGGAAGGGCTCACCCAGCGGAGTCTTGAAGCCCACGGCGGCGCTGGCGTCAGGGTGCAACCGGGGGGCTCCGGAGGCCAGTGACAGCGTGACCAGCGTGCGGCCCGACGCCCTGACGGTCACGCCTGACACGCTGCCCACCTTCACGCCGTGCACGAGCACGTCGGCCTGGGCGGGGAGACCCTCGGCGTTGGCGAACACCACCTGGACAGAGCGCGTGCCGGAGTCAAACGCGGGCAGGGCACCCAGCTTGGCCAGCATGAACAGAAGCACGGCCGCTGAGACGGCGAAGAACGCCGCCACCGTGGCCACGGCGCGGGCGGGCAGCTCCAGGTTCACCGGACCGACCCCGGAAGTCCGGGAACCATGTAGCGCACCAGGCAGGCCACCAGACCGCCTCGCAGGCAGGCCAGCCGCAGAGCCTCCGCAGCCCGTGTGGCCAGCGCGGTGCGCTGGGCTCCCTGGGCCGACGGGAAGCCGAAGTCGGCCGGGTTGAACGGCTCAAAGCTCCCCAGCCCGCGCAGAATGGGGCCATTGGAGTCGTTCGTGGAGAGCACTCCGCTGAAGCGTTCCCCGAGCTGGGCGATTCCCTGGCGGCGCGCGTTGACGGCGGCCACGATCGGTCTCACCCGGCTGATGCCCGGCGTGAGCGCGGCCGCGGTTGGGGCGAGCCCCCTGAGCACGCCTGCGGCCGCAGCCAGGCCAGGCCCGGAGTCGCTGGCGAATGCCTGGACGGCGCCGAGGAGCGAGCTGGCCTGGGGCACGACCGCCCGGGTCGAGCGCAGAGCGCCCGGCAGAGCGTCTGCTGTGCCGTGCAGTCCGGCCAGGGTGGGGATCAGAGGGCCGGCGAGCGAGCGAATCCCGGCGAGTGCGTGGTCGAGCGCGCCCATGGTCGAGGGCAGCCGCCGGACCGCGCTGGTGATGCCCGATTCCTGGTGTGCGGTCGCCGCCAGGGTGGCCGCGCCTGCGCGAAGAGTTCGGGACAGTGCCACGTCGTGGCGTTGGGCGGCCGCACTCAGCCGGGACACCGTGCCCACCAGCCGCGCCAGCAGCGCCCTCCGTCGCGCCAGTGCGCCGGCCAGGCGCGTGGCCGGGTCAAGCAGGGCATCCAGCCGGGTCACGGCTGACTGCAGCTCTCCGCCCCGGCCCCCGACCCCGCGCGCCAGCTGGTCGAGCAGGATCTCCAGCTGGGTATGGGTGTCGGAGTCAAGAACCGAGGTGACCCGGTCAAGCGTGGTCGTCGGCTGGGTATGTGACGCCGCGATCAGCGCCCCCGGCCTGGCCGGCGGTGCCACCGCCGAACCGGGGGAGATGTCTACGGTCATATCCTCGAGCGCCGAGCGCGGCTCGATGCTGGCCGTCGCGTCGTCCTTCACGACGCCACGAGCCGAGGCGTTCAGCCTGATCGTGACCACTGCCAGCCCGTGAGCCACCCTGACGTCCGTCACCGCGCCCGCCGGCACGCCGGCCACGAGGACCGGGGTTCGCTCGCCGTCGTGGATTCCGCCCACGTCACTGAACTGCGCCCGGAGCGTCCAATCCCCGGAGCCCGTGAAGGGAAGACGTACGCCCTCGGAGCTCAGCAGGAACCACACGAAGCACAGGGCGCCGATGATCTGGGCCAGGATGGCCAGACGTCCCAGGTACGGGACCGGTCCTGACAGGCGGCGTTTCACGGTGTGCACCCTCTGGCCCGGGACACGAGCTGGGCGACCAGCGGCGAGACCTTCTGGAGCAGGCTGCACGGAGGAAGAGGGAGCCCAGCACCGGTCAGGAAGCGCAGCCCGAAGCGCATGAGATGCCCCTGGCCGTCCACGCCGAAGGGCCGAGAGGCTCCTCCTCCGCCGGCGAAGAGCCCCAGAAAGGCCAGGTAGGCGGGGTCGCCCAGGTCGGTTCGGCGCTCGAGCACGCCCAGCAGCGTGTCCCGGAGGATGTGGAGTGTCGGCGTCAGTGCCCCGATGGCTCCCAGCGCCGGTCGAGCTCCGCGATCGGCCCCGCGCAGGGCGATATCGATGTCCTTCAGGGTGGGCGCGAACGCCTGAAGGACCGGAACCGCTCTGCGGAGAAGTGGGCGGACGGCGGTGATCGTCGGGTCAAGCTCCCGGACTCCCGGCTGCAGTCGCGGGACGAGACGCTGGACTGAGACCAGGACGGCCGAGGCAGATCGAGCGCCTCGGGTCAGATCGCCGGTGGTGGACGGAAGCGCGCCCAGGGACTGACCGATTGGCCGGCCCTGAGCCGTGTCAAGGGCCGCGAACGTCCGGACGCTGTCGGTCAGTCCCGATCGGACGCTCGGCGCCTGGGCGGCGACGGCTGACGCCACATGGGCCAGCGAGGCCACGGCGGCACGCAGCTCGGTGCCGTGCGGCCCCTGGGCCGCCCGGGCGACCAGGGCGGTGTCCCGGGTCAGCCCGGGCGCGTGACTGATCACGTCGCGCAGGCGGTCGGGGGCGCTGCCGCTCAGCAGCCCGGAGGCGCTCGAAATGACCGTTCGAAGGTTGCCGCGCGTGCGCGCGTTCAGGACCGAGAGGGCGTCATCCAGCGGGACATAGGTCGAGGTCTGGCGGGTGGGAAGCGTGGCCGAGCCAAGGGCTGGCGCGGAGGGCGAGCCCAGCGTGAGCTCCACATAGGCCGTCCCCTCAAACAGCAGCCGGGGCCGGAGCTCGGCCGTGGCGTTTCGGCGCACCGTCCCCACCGACGGATCGAGGGTCAGGGTCAGCCTGGCCACATTCCCGGCCCTCACCACGTCGGTCACCTTGCCGACAGGGACGCCGGCCACCCTGACGTCAGCCCCGATCGGAGCCAGCCCGCTGGCGTCGGCCACGTCGGCACGCACCACCTCAGGCGAGGCGAACGGGTTGGGCCGCTGCCAGGCCAGAGCGAGCCCGGTCACCGACGCCGCCAGAACGACGACGCCGAGAATCCGACGACCCAGGATGGACCCCCTCCTCATGACGGGCACGGCTTTCGCTCCTTGATGGCCGCACCCGGGCGCGGATACGGGTCCCGGGCAAGAGCGCAGGTCAGGACCATCGAGAACCGCACCGCCCGGTGGCCGGCTCCTGTGCCGAAGTCGTATCTGAAGTTGCCCCAGCGTGTGAAGCCCAGCGGGGCCTGGATCAGCTCGGTCCGGTCGGGGATCAGAACGGAAGCCAGCCTGGCTATCGGCGAGCTGAGCGGCCTCAGGCCTGATGCCGGGCCGACGAGCTCGACGAGCGCTGGCACCAGAGCGTGCAGGGCGCTCCGGGCGGGGTCGGCGATCTGAGCCAGGACGGAAACATCGGGGCCGGAGCGCTCGATGGATTGCAGGCTCGGGAGCGCGGCGTCCAGGGCCGAGATCCCAGGCCGCAGGGCGCGAGACGTCCTGGTCAGCGCCGAGAGCAGCCGGTCGGCATCAGGTAGGACGGTGGCCCCTGTCCGCTCCAGGCCAGGAAGCGCCCGGATGGCGGCGGCGATGTTCCGGGCGCCCGAGCCGGTGGCGCCGACGACCGCGGTGGCCAGGCTCACGAGCTGCGGGAGCCTCCGCGGGGTGGACAGGGCGCCCGCGACAGTGCGGGCGCCGCCGATCACGCCGGCCAGCGCCCCCGGCTCAGGGCGGAGCGCGCCGAGGACCTTGCCGCTGTCCACCAGCAGCGGCGGCGCGTCCTGGAGCACCCGACCCAGGGTGATCCCGCGACCGGCCAGGCCGGTTCCGTAGCCCGTCAGCACCTGCCGGAGCGCGCGCCGGGCCTGGGCATCAAACCCCGATATGACGTCGGTGATCTGAACGCCCCCGGTGGCGCTGATCAACGCCCGGGATGCATGAGCCCGGGCGAGATTTCCTGGATCCAGGTCGACGTACACCGCTCCGGCCAGGCCGCGGGGCCGGACCCGGGCGCTGGCCCCGGCTCCCACGCGGAAGCCCTGGTCCAGGGAAAGCGTGGCGACGGCGCGCCTCCGGGACCCGGGCGCCAGCGACACCGATTGCACCTGGCCGGCCGGCTCGCCGCCGATCCGGACCTCGTCTCCCGCGTGGAGCACGGGCCCGCCCTGGGGCAGCTCCAGCCGCACCTGATAGGGGCTGGCCCACGGCAGCCCGTCGATGGCCACCGTGGATAGCCACGCGGCCAGACCCAGCAGCGCCACCAGCATGGCCCCGAGCCAGGTTTGCCGGCGACTCTGAAGCCGGGCGCTTCTCATCGGCCGAGGAGGTAGGAGAGCAGGTGTCGTGCGCCACTCGTCTTGGGTGGCGGCTGGCGCATCAGGTTGGCCAGAGCCTTGGCCAGGCACCCGGGACGCACCGGGACCCCGAAGGCCTCGCAGCTGAACACCGCCGCCCCCCGCCAGTACGCGCGGCGGGGATCGGCGAACGGATCAAAGGGTTGGCGGCCTGACTCGTGCGCCTGATCTGGAAAGTCGACGAAAAACCCCTGCGCGATTCCCGGGTCGGCGGCGTCGGCCTCGGAGAGAAGTGTCGAGATGCCCGGGGCCTGGGCGCGCAGCACCGGGAAGGCCGAGGCCAGCGTGCTCAGCCCTCGGGCTCCCGTAACCAGCGCGTCCCGGGCGGTTCCCAGGGCCTGAGCGAAGCTGGGGGCCGCCTGCCGGACGCGGTCCATCAGCGGAGGTAGCCCGCGCACCGTGGCCTCGAGCTGTCCTGTCAGCGGCTCCAGCCTGGACACGAGGGGCGTGGCCGCGCCCGTCAGACTGGTGAGCCGGTCGGCGGTCGTGTGCAGGCGGCCAAGCGTGGAGGGCAGGCCGGCCAGGCCCTGCCCGAGCGGCCGAGCGGCCGACGAGGTGGCCTCCAGGCTTCGCGCCAGCCCGCCCAGCAGCGGGCCGAAGTCCCGCCGGCGCGAATCGAGCTGCCCGGCCAGCGCCTGGGCGGGTCCGAGGAGGCGCGCGAGCGACCCGTCCTGGGTGTCCAGTTCATCCAGCACCTCCTGAGCGCTGCTCAGCGCCGGGCGCAGCGCCACGGTCGCACGCGCCAGCGCGCCCCCGCGCCTGTCAAGGGCCAGCCCGCCCTCCAGCAGCATGACCTGAAGGCCGTCCCTGACCTGAGGAGAGAACGAGTCCAGGACCTCATCCAGCCGGGGGGCATTCACCGTGTGACCGGTGCCGATGGGACGACGGAGCAGATCGGAAGAGC